>NZ_JBVHIP010000006.1:0-314586 GCF_055560495.1 Kitasatospora sp. NPDC023176
CCCCCCCCCCCCCCCCCCCCCCCCCCCCCCCCCCCCCCCCCCCCCCCCCCGGCACCCACCCTCCCGAGAGCCCCCCGACCACCCCAGAACCCCCCCGGCCGCTTGCGGCCGCTAGCACTGTGCTTGCAATAGCAAGCACCCTCCTGCAAGCTACCCCCATGGCCTCCCTCAACGTCGCCTCGCTAGGCGAGTACATCCGCGAGCAGCGCCGCAACGCGCAGTACTCGCTGCGCCAGCTGGCGGAGGCCGCCGGTGTGTCCAACCCGTACCTCAGCCAGATTGAGCGAGGGTTGCGCAAGCCGAGCGCGGAGATCCTGCAGCAGATCGCGAAGGCGCTGCGGATCTCGGCGGAGACGCTGTACGTCCAGGCCGGGATCCTGGAGGAGCGGCGGGGTGAGGGCCTGGAGTTGCGGGCCTCGATCCTGGCCGATCCGCTGATCAACGAGCAGCAGAAGCAGGCGCTGCTCGCGGTCTACGACGCCTTTCTCAAGGAGAACGCCGCCTCGGCCTCCACCCTGACGACCGACGGCGCGGCCACCCAGAACACCCACCGGGAGGACCGGTAAGCATGCCGATCACCGACGAGATCAAGAAGACCCTCACCGACCCGACCCCGCTGTACGCCCTGGCCGGCGCCGGGGACCTCGCGTACGAGAAGCTGCGCGAGGTGCCGGGCAAGGTCGAGGCCCTGGCGGCGGACCGCCAGGGCGCGCAGGAGATGGCGACCGCCAGGCTGCAGGAGGCGCAGGGGCTGTTGGCCGGTGCGCCGGCCAAGGTCACCGAGGCCGTCACCGCGCTCCCCACCGATCTGAAGGTCCTGCAGGAGCGGGCCCAGGGCTTCGCCCTGCAGCAGGTGGCGCGCGCGGTCGAGCTGGCCGTCCGGGCCAAGGAGACCTACGACGAGTTGGCCGAGCGCGGCAAGGTCGTCGTCGACAAGGCCCGCCCGCAGACCGACCCCGCTCAGGCCGTCGACGCCGCTCAGGCCGTCGACCTCACCCAGGCCGTCGACCCCGCCTCGGAAGCCGTCCGGCCCGACGAGCCCCTCGACGCCGAGCTCGTGGACGAGACCGCCCCCGCCCCGAAGAAGCCCACCAGGGCCCGGAGGAGTGCCCCCGACGCCACGGAGTGACCCCTGCCCGCCGCCCCCCGGGGCACATCCGCCGGCGGCGGGACGTTCACACCGTGCGGGCGGCCGCCGTGCCAGGATGGGCGGCGGCCGGGGCGCAGCAAGCCGAGAGACGTAGGAGATCGCGATGACCGGAGTGTTCCAGATCCTGGCCTTTTCCTACCTGAACCCGTTCTGGTGGATGGCCGTGGCCATCCTCGGCTACAAGTTCTTCGCGCTGGTCGACGCGGCCACCCGCCGGGAGGACGCCTACCGGGCGGCGGACAAGAAGACCAAGGGGTTCTGGCTGGCCGTCCTGGGCATCAGCTTCGGCTGGGACCTGCTGTTCGGGGCGAACTTCCTCGGCAGCATCGGCACCCTGGCCGGCCTGGTGGCCTCCATCGTCTACGTGGTGGACGTCCGCCCCGCGATCAAGGCCCTGACCGGCGGCAGCGGCCGCGACGGCCGGAGCAACACCGGCCCGTACGGCCCCTGGTAGACGGAACGACGCCGCAGCCCGGGAGGGGAGTCACCCCTCCCGGGCTGCGGCGTGTCCGGCTCAGCCCAGAATCAGCTGCACCGGGTTGCGCTCCAGCAGCAGCACCGCGACGTCGTCCGTCAGCGCCCCGCCGTTCAGCTCCTCGACCTCGGCGATCACGCTGTCGACGAGTCGCCCCCGGGTGAGCCCGGCGGACTGGTGGTCGGCGATCAGGTCGGCGAGTCCGTCCTGGCCGAGGCGGCGTGATCCGGCTCCGACCCGGCCCTCGATCAGCCCGTCGGTGTAGAGCAACAGCCGCCAGCCGGGCTGGAGTTCGAACTCGTGGGCGGGCCAGGCGGCCTCCCCGTCGTGGCACGGCAGCAGGCCGAGCGCGGGCCCGGCGAGGTCGGCGGGCAGCGAGGTCGGGGCGTGGTCGCGGCCGAGCAGCATCGGCGCCGGGTGCCCGGCGAGGTAGAGGCGGACCCGTTCGCCGCTGCCGAGTGAGTCGAGTTCGGCGCTCCGGCCGCCGCCGGGTTCGATGACGATCATGCAGAGCGTCGCGAAGATCTCGTCGCTGCGCCGTTCGTGCTCCAGTACGTGCTGGAGGGTGGTGAGCAGGGTTTCGCCGGTGAGGCCGGCGAAGACCAGGGTGCGCCACGCTATCCGGAGGGCGACGCCGAGCGCGGCCTCGTCCGGGCCGTGGCCGCAGACGTCGCCGATCACGACGTGGACGGTGCCGTCGTCGGTGCGCACGGCGTCGTAGAAGTCGCCGCCGAGCAGGGCGCGGCGGCGGCCGGGACGGTAGCGCCGGGTGAAGGAGAGTCCGGCGCCGTCCAGCAGCGGGGTGGGGAGCAGGTGGCGCTGCAGCCGGGCGTTCTCCTGGCCGCGCAACTCGGCCTCGACCAGGCGCCGCTGGGACTCGTCGGCGCGTTTGCGTTCGACGGCGTAGCGCAGGGCGCGGGCCAGCAGCGGGCCGTCCGTCTCGTGCTTGAGCAGGAAGTCCTGGGCGCCCGCGGCGACGGCGGCGGCGCCGAGCTCGGCGCCGCCGGCGTCGGTGAGCACCACGACGGGGAGGTGCGGGGCGCGGCGGAGCAGTTCGTGCAGGGCTTCCAGGCCGTCCGAGGTTTCGCCGGCCTGGGCGGCCGGGGAGGCGAGGTCGAGCAGCACGCAGCCGAACTCGCCGCCGCGGGAGCGTCCGCGCCGGGTGGCGGGGGAGGACTGGGCGAGCAGCGGGGTGGCCTGTTCGAGGCCGCGGGCCCAGTGGATCTCGATCGAGGTGCCGCTGTCGGCGACCGCGGCCTTGATCAGTTGGGCGTCGGAGGCGTCGTCCTCGATGACCAGCAGCCGCAGTGGGGCGGGGGCGCCGTCGACGGGCCTCTCCAGGGGCGCCGGGGCGTGCGCGACCTCGGCGAGGTGGGAGGGGTGGCGCGTGCCGTGCGCGGTCCGGTGCGGCTGTGAGCGGGGGTGGGGTATCGGGGGAGTGGCCGTGGCCGGCCCGGTCGTCGCCTGGCGCGTACGGGCATGGCCGACGGGGGCGCCGTCATGGGCGCCCGGCAGGTCCGCGGCACCAGGTGCCCGCCCGTCTCCCGTTGCGGGCATCGGTGGTTCCTCCCTTTCCCCGACTGCGTAACGGCCGGCGTCCGTTCGCGGTGCCCGCCTGGCACCGCGCGTCGGGGAACTTCTCGCGACCATAACGTGATCTCCGGGGATATCTCTGGCCGACCGGCGCCGTTGTGGTTATTGCCACGCCGGTGGCGGGGTGGTGATCGGATTCGGACAACGGCTCGGATCCCGGTCCGGTGGCTGCCGGACGGGTCCGGGGAAGGGGGCAGGTGATGGTGACGCGGATCACCCTGATCGAGGGTGACATCACGGAACAGCGGGTGGACGCGGTGGTGAACGCCGCCAACTCGTCCTTGCTGGGCGGTGGCGGGGTGGACGGCGCGATCCACCGCAGGGGCGGGCCGCAGATCCTGGAGGAGTGCCGCCGGCTGCGGGCCTCGCACTGGGGCAAGGGGCTGCCCACCGGGCGGGCGGTGGCGACCGCGGCCGGGCGGCTGCCGGCCCGCTGGGTGGTGCACACCGTCGGGCCGGTGTACCAGGCGGAGGAGTACGGGGAGCGGGCTGGGCTGCTGGCCTCCTGCTATCGCGAGTCGCTGCGTACGGCGGCCGGGTTGGGCGCGCGCACGGTGGCCTTCCCGGCGGTGTCGGCCGGGATCTTCGGCTGGCCGCCGGCGGACGCGGCCCGGATCGCGCTCGGTACCGTCGCCGAGGTGCTGGGCGGCGGTGACGCGTCGGCGGGTGCGGAGCTGGCGGAGGTGCGGTTCGTGCTGTTCGGGGCGGAGATGTACGGGGTGTTCGAACGGGCTCGGGAGGAGCTGTTCGGGCCGGAGGGCTGACGACCGGCCGCGCTGCGGGGCTGGGCAGGGTGAGCACCGGGCGGCGTGTGGTGTCGCCGCCCGGCGGTCTCCATCGTGGCGTGACGAGACGTCAACGCGCCAGAGATATTCGATAACTCGTTCGAGTGAATGCGGTGGTTCGCTCTCCAGCGCGGGCGCGCGGCTACGGCGCGAGCGCCGTCCAGGGCAGCGTGACCTCGCCCTGCCGCCACCGCCCGCGCGCGTCCACCAGCGGCCAGCTGCCCGCCAGCGCCGTGCAGGCCGCCACCCAGCGCTGCCGCGCCCCGAACGCCCCGTACGGCGCGGCCGCCGCCCAGGCCCGGTCGAAGTCGGTCAGGAAGGCGTGCACCGGCCGCCCCGGCACGTTGTGGTGGATCAGCGCCTTCGGCAGCCGTTCGGCCAGGTCGGAGGGCTGGCCCAGGCCGCCCAGCCGGGCCGCGAAGGTCACCGTCCGGGGCCCCTCCGGCCCCAGCGCGACCCAGACGTGCCGCCGCCCGATCTCGTCGCAGGTGCCCTCGACCAGCAGCCCGTCCGGGGCGAGCCGGGCGCACAGCCGTTCCCACACCCCGGCCACCGCCGCCTCGTCGTACTGCCGCAGCACGTTGGCCGCCCGGATCAGCTGGGCCGGCCCGCCGCCGTCCAGCGGCACCTCGAAGCCACCGCGCCGGAAGGTGAGCAGCGGCGGCTCGGCGTACGGCAGCGCGGCCGCGACCCGCTCCGGCTCGATCTCGATCCCGACCACCCGGACGTCGGGGCGCACCGTGCGCAGCCGTCCGGCCAGCTCCACGGCCGTCCACGGCGCCGCGCCGTAGCCGAGGTCGACCGCCACCGGCGGCCGTCCGGCGGCGCGCAGCGCCCGGCCCAGGGTGTGGGCGATCCAGCGGTCCATCCGGCGCAGCCGGTTGGTGTTGGTGGTGCCCCGGGTGACCGTCCCGACCGGCCGTCCGGTCCGTCCGCGGGCGGGCGCGGCGGTCGCGGGGTCGAAGGAGGCAGCCATGCCCAGAAGGGTAGTCGGCGCCCGCCGGGCCGGTCGGACACCGTCCTGGCCTGCGCGGATGGCGGCCCGGACGACCGGTCGCCGGGACCGGGAATGCCGGACGACCGTGAGGTGGTTGGCACACTGGTGGTGATGTGTGCCCGGGACGGGGCAGCGCACACCGGACCTGTGGCGGCCCGTTCACGCGGACCGCCGAGACGGGCCGCACACGAGGAGGCTTCAGCCAGGTGATCCAGCACCCCGTCCGTTCGGTACGCCGTGCCCAGTCCGCCGCGCCCGCGCGCGGCCGGCTGCAGTCGCTCGTCCCGGGCCGTCGCCGCCCGCGCCGGATAGCGATGCTCAGCGTGCACACCTCGCCGCTGCACCAGCCCGGCACCGGGGACGCCGGCGGGATGAACGTCTACATCGTCGAGCTGGCCAAGCGCCTGGCCGAGCTCAACATCGAGGTCGAGGTGTTCACCCGGGCGATCTGCTCGGACGACGCGCCGACCGTCGAGCTGGCGCCGGGCGTGCTGGTCCGGCACGTCACCGCCGGGCCGTACGAGGGCCTGGTCAAGGAGGACCTGCCGGCCCAGCTGTGCGCCTTCACCCACGGGGTGCTGCGGACGGAGGCGGGCCACCGCCCCGGCCACTACGACCTGGTGCACTCGCACTACTGGCTCTCCGGGCAGGTCGGCTGGCTGGCCGCGCAGCGCTGGGGGGTGCCGCTGGTGCACACCATGCACACCATGGCGAAGGTCAAGAACGCCGCGCTGGCCGAGGGCGACACGCCCGAGCCCGCGGCCCGGGTGATCGGCGAGACCCAGGTGGTCGAGGCGGCCGACCGGCTGATCGCCAACACCACCGAGGAAGCCGCCGAACTGGCGCTGCACTACGCCGCCCGGCCGGACCAGCTGGCCGTCGTCCACCCCGGGGTCAACCTGGACGTCTTCCGCCCCGGCGGCCCGCGGGCCGGGGCCGACGCCCGGGCCCGGCTGGGCCTGCCGCAGGACGCCGCGGTGCTGCTGTTCGCCGGGCGGATCCAGCCGCTGAAGGCGCCGGACGTGCTGCTGCGGGCGGTCGCCGCGCTGCTGGAGAGCCGTCCGGAACTGCGCGAGCGCCTGGTGGTGCCGGTGGTCGGCGGGCCGTCGGGCACCGGGCTGGCCCGCCCGGAGAGCCTGCACAAGCTGGCCGCCCAGCTGGGCATCGGCGACGTGGTGCGCTTCCACCCGCCGGTCGGCCAGGCCCGGCTGGCGGACTGGTACCGCGCGGCGACGGCCCTGGTGATGCCCTCGTACAGCGAGTCCTTCGGCCTGGTCGCGCTGGAGGCCCAGGCCTGCGGCACCCCGGTGGTGGCGGCCGCGGTCGGCGGCCTGCCGGTCGCGGTGCGGGACGGCGAGTCCGGCACCCTGGTGCACGGCCACGACCCGCTGGCGTGGGCGCACGCGCTGGAGCCGTACGTCACCGACCCGGCGCTGGTGGCCCGGCGCGGCGCGGCGGCGGCCCGGCACGCGGCCGCCTTCGGCTGGGGCACCGCCGCGGCGACCACCGCCGAGGTGTACGCCGGCAGTCTGGCCCGCCCGGCCGGCCGACTGGCGGTGGCCCGCCGGCGCTGACCGCCCGTACGGGCCGGGCGGCCGGCCGCGCTCCCCGGCCCCTGACCCGAGGTCACGGCGCCGGGTAACGTCACCCCCATGGCAATCCGCACCAAGGACGAGGCCCTGACCCTCCTGCGCACCGCCCTGGACGACGCCGGGGTGGCCTGGGAGCCAGCCGCCACCGACCCGTACACCCTGGTGGCGGCCCTCCCGGGCACCCGCAAGCTGAGCACCACCTGCGCGCTGCGGGTCGGCGACCACACCCTGTCGGTGAACGCCTTCGTGATCCGCCGCCCGGACGAGAACCACGAGGCCGTCTACCGCTGGCTGCTGGAGCGCAACACCCGCCTCTACGGCGTCGCGTACGCGATGGACGCGCTCGGCGACGTCTACCTGGCCGGCCGGCTGCCGCTGGAGGTGCTCACCCCGGACGCCGTCGACCGGCTGCTCGGCACGGTGCTGGAGAACGCGGACGAGCCCTTCAACACCCTGCTGGAGCTGGGCTTCGCCTCGGCGATCCGGCGCGAGTGGGAGTGGCGCACCAAGCGCGGGGAGTCCACCCGCAACCTGGCCGCCTTCGCCCACCTGGCCGCCCCGGCCGCCGACTGACCGGCCGCCGGTCGGCCGACCCCGGCCGGGCGCTCAGGCGCCCGCCGGGGTCCTCTCGGTCCTCTCGGTCCTCTCGGTCCTCTCGGTCTCCGACGGGACCGCGACCACGGCCACGGTCCCGGTCCGGCGGCGCCCCGCCGCACCCGTACGGCGGGCCAGCACCACGTACCCGAGCGCGGCGGCCGTCCCGACCGCCCCGCAGACCGACCACAGCACCGCCGGACCGGCGTACTGCAGCAGCAGCCCGCCGCCCGCCGGGCCGAGGAGCGAGGCGAGCGACCAGGACAGCCCGTAGACGCCCTGGTAACGGCCGCGCCCGTGGGTCGGCGCCAGCTCGGCGACCAGGCCCATCATCACCGGGGTGTGGAGGATCTCGCCGACCGTCCAGACCGCCACCGAGAGCGCGAACAGCCAGGCCGAGGAGCCGGCCAGCGCGGCCAGCCCGAAGCCCCAGCCGGTGAGCAGGCAGCTGGCGATCAGCATCCCGGTCCGCGAGCGGCCCTCCATCCACCGGGTCAGCGGGATCTGCAGCACCACGATCAGCAGCCCGTTCAGGCCGATGACCAGCCCGTACTGGGTGGACGGGATGCCGGAGGCGCCCATGTCCACGGCCAGTGTGGTGCTGCCCTGCTGGAACACCAGGGCGACCAGCAGGGTCAGCCCGACCAGCGCCATGAAGGGGGCGTCCCGGAGCACGGTGAGCAGACTGATCCCCGGTTCGGCGGAGCCGTCGGCCGGCCCGGTCGGGGCCTGCGGCCGGGTCTCCGGGATCCGGATGAAGATCACCACGGCGCAGACCAGGGTGGTGAGGGCGTCCAGCAGGAACAGCGTGAGGTAGCCGTGGGTGGCGATCAGCCCGGCCGCGGCGGCGGAGAGGCCGAAGCCGATGTTGATCGCCCAGTAGTTCAGCGAGTAGGCCCGGACCCGGTCCTCGGCCGGGACGAGGTCGGCGATGATCGCCGAGGTGGGCGGCCGGGTGGCGTTGTTGCAGAGGCCGACCACGAAGGCCACCACCGCGATCGCCACCTGGCCGTCCATGAAGCCGAGCACGGTGGTGGACGCCGCGGTGCCGAGCTGGGCGGCGACCAGGGTGGGGCGGCGCCCGATCCGGTCGGTCAGCACGCCCGCGCCGATCGCCGCGATCGCCGAGCCGGCCCCGAACAGCGAGGCCACCAGGCCCGCGTAGGACGCCGAGTAGCCCCGTACGGTGGTCAAGTACAGGGCCAGGAAGGTGACGACGAACGAACCGAGCCGGTTCACCAGGGTGCTCACCCAGAGCCACCAGAACTGCCGCGGCAGCCCGCCCACCGTCTCGCGCACCAGTCTTCGGATCCGGGGATTGGCGGCCAGGGCGACGAGCATGTGGGGGCTCCCGAGGGCAGGCGTCCGCTGAGCGGCGCGGGCAGGCCCGGACAGCCGACGGATGTAAGCGGCAGATGGCAGTTGCACACATTACACAGCAGTCCAAGGTCCCCACCAGGGGTTTTCGGGCCCTCCACTAAGCTGGGCGCCATGGCTGACACGACGTACCGACTCATCCTGCTCCGCCACGGCGAGAGCCAGTGGAACCAGAAGAACCTGTTCACCGGTTGGGTCGACGTCGACCTCAACGAGAAGGGCGAGAAGGAGGCCGCCCGCGGTGGCGAGCTCCTGGCCGCCGAGGGCCTGTTCCCCGACGTGGTGCACACCTCGCTGCTGCGCCGTGCCATCCGCACCTCGCAGATCGCCCTGGACAAGGCCGACCGCCACTGGATCCCGGTCAGCCGTAGCTGGCGCCTGAACGAGCGCCACTACGGCGCGCTGCAGGGCAAGGACAAGGCCCAGACCCTGGCCGAGTTCGGTGAGGAGCAGTTCCAGCTGTGGCGCCGTTCCTACGACACCCCGCCGCCGGCGCTGGCCGACGACGCGGAGTACTCGCAGGCCGGTGACGCCCGCTACGCCGACATCCCGAGCGAGCTGCGTCCGCGCACCGAGTGCCTGAAGGACGTCGTCGAGCGGATGCTCCCGTACTGGTACGACGCCGTCGTCCCGGACCTCGCCGCCGGCAAGACCGTCCTGGTCACCGCCCACGGCAACAGCCTGCGCGCGCTGGTCAAGCACCTCGACGGCATCTCCGACGCCGACATCGCGGGCCTGAACATCCCGACCGGCATCCCGCTGGTCTACGAGCTGGACGCCGACTTCAAGCCGGTCGCCAAGGGCGGCCGCTACCTGGACGCGGACGCCGCCGCGGCCGCCATCGAGGCGGTCAAGAACCAGGGCAAGAAGTAGCCCGCTTGCCGCGAAGGCCCCGCTCCCGGTTCACCGGAGCGGGGCCTTCGTCGTTCAACCCGCTTGCATCGTGCGACAGTTGGGGCTCGGCTCAAAGTGGTTCAGACCATTGACGGGCGCTGCTGCCGACTCCTACCGTGAAGGCGCCGGGCTGGCGCAGGCATGCCAAGGATTCCCCCATGTCCCGGGCCGCCGCACCCCCAACGCGCGCGCGTCTGTGCCCCGGCGCACTCTCCATCCACCCCCACGGAGGAGCACCATGCGCACACGTCATCTGGTCGGGGCGGCCGTCGCCGCGCTGGCCGTCCCGCTCACCCTGGCCTTCCCGGCCCAGTCCCACGGCTACATCACCACCCCGCCCAGCCGGGCCGCGCTCTGCGACGCGGACGCGAGCGCCGTCCCGTGGGACTGCGGCGACATCCAGTGGGAGCCGCAGAGCGTCGAGGGCCCGAAGGGCTTCCCGGCCGCCGGGCCCTCCGACGGCACCATCTGCGCCGGCGGCAACTCCCGCTTCGCCGAGCTGGACGACCCGCACGGCGGGGCCTGGCCGACCACGCCGGTGACGGCGGGCCAACAGCTCACCTTCACCTGGAAGTTCACCGCCCGGCACGCGACCACCGACTTCGAGTACTACCTCACCAAGCCCGGCTACGACGCCGGTCAGCCGATCACCCGGGACAGCCTCGACCTGACGCCCTTCCTGACCGTCCCCTACGGCGGGAAGCAGGTGCCGAGCACGCTCAGCCACACCGCGACCGTCCCGAGCGGGCGCACCGGGCACCAGGTGGTCGTCGCGGTCTGGACGATCGCCGACACCGGCAATGCCTTCTACTCCTGCACCGACGTCCAGTTCTGAGGGTGCGGGCGGCTTCGACGCGAGGCGTCCCGGGGTGCACGGTCGTGCACCCCGGGACGCCCGCGGTCTCCGCCGCGGCGGACTGCCTCAGTGGCCGCCGCAGCAGCCGCCGTCGGCGCCGCCGCACTGGCAGGGCGCGCCGGACTGGCAGCCGCAGCCGCAGCCCGGGCCGCAGCCGCACCCGGCCGCGAGGACGGGCAACAGCTTCGGGGCGGGCGGCTCGACGGTGGTGTGGGCGGATGCCGGTCGGGTCGGGTTGGCCTTCATCGAGCTCTTCCCTCCTAGTGACGGGCGCACTCCGGTGCCCCCACCGTCGAGTGAAGCCGCCGTTCGGAGGGAGCGTCAACAGGCGCGCAGTGGTGGAACGTTCGGACATCCGTGCGCCCGCACCACCCTCGCCACAGGTTTACTCACCCCTGGGGGTGGGCGGGGCTCACTCAGCCCCAGCGGCCTCGGCGGCCTCGGTGGCGGCCACGAACTCGGCCACGTGCTCGCCGGTCACCAGGTAGACCACGCGCTTGGCGACCGACACCGCGTGGTCCGCGAAGCGCTCGTAGTAGCGGCCGACCAGCGTGATGTCGACGGCGGTCTCGATGCCGTGGTGCCAGCGGTCGTCGATCAGGTGCGACAGCAGCTCGCGGTGCAGGGCGTCGATCCGGTCGTCGTCCTGCTCCATCTCCAGGGCCTTGTCGACGTCCTTGGTGGCGATCACCAGGCCCACCTTGGCCACCAGGCGCTGGGCGAGCTGGCCCATCTCCAGAACGGTGGAGTGCAGGTCGGCGGGCACCGCCGACTCGGGGTAGCGCATCCGCGCGACCTTGGCGACGTGCCGGGCGAGGTCACCGCAGCGCTCCAGGTCGGCGCTCATCCGCAGCGAGGTGACCACGATGCGCAGGTCGGTGGCGACGGGCTGCTGCCGGGCGAGCAGATCGATGGCGCGGTTCTCGAGCTCGTGGTGGAGGTCGTTGATCTTCTCGTCGGCGGCGATCACGCCCTCTGCCAGCGCCAGGTCCGCGTCGAGGAGTGCGGTGGTGGCCCGGCCCAGGGCGGAGCCGACCAGCCGGGCCATCTCGATCAGGCTGTCGCTGATCGCATCGAGTTCCTCGTGGTACGCGTCGCGCATGTTCTCTCCTCAGTAGCTGTGTCGGTGGCGGTGCCGACCGGTCAGCCCGTCCGACCGCCGTTCCGGCGTCGGGCGACCGCTGCTGGTGGCGCGAATCGTACGCGCACACCCGAGACCGTGGCCGCTGTTCGGCACGGAGATCTCTCCCACACGGGCTGCATGGCCAACTCTGTGCCGTTCGGGCGACGACGCACGGCCGGTGCGGTGAATCGGCAGCTACGTGAAGGTGAATTCTCGGCAACGCATGGTCGATGCCTTGACTCAGCCCTTGGGGAGTGACCAGGCCGTGCGCTTACGCTGACCACATGGACGTGAATGTGGCCGCTGCCGCTGCCTGTGCCATAGCCGGGCTCGGCGTCGGCCTCACCGCCTCCATCGCCTTCCGCTGGAGCGAGCGCGAGCAGGCCAAGGGCAAGTACACCAGCGGCAAGCAGTACGGCCGGCACCAGACACTGGGCACCGGCAACCCGGAGCCCCCGCTGCCGCCGGGGGTCGACACCGTGCTCTCGGTGCTCCGCTCCTGCGCGATCGTGCTGGGCGAGGGCGACGAGGTGGTCAAGGCCAGCTCGGCGGCGTACGCGATGGGCCTGGTGCGCGGCGGTGCCGTCGCCGTGGACCAGATGCTCGCGCTGGCCCGGGCCACCCGCCGGGACGGCGAGATCCGGCAGGTCGAGCTGGAGGTGCCCCGCCCGGGCGCGGCCCGCGCGGCCGAGCCGCTCGCGGTCTCCGTCCGGGTCGCCCCGCTGGGCTCCCGGCTGGTGCTGGTGCTGGTCGAGGACCAGACCGAGCGCCGCCGGGTGGAGGCCGTCCGCCGGGACTTCGTGGCCAACGTCAGCCACGAGCTGAAGACCCCGGTCGGCGCCCTGTCGCTGCTCTCCGAGGCGGTCGCCGACGCGGCCGACGACCCGGAGGCGGTGCAGCGCTTCGCCGGCCGGATGCAGGTCGAGGCGACCCGCCTGGCCAGCCTGGTGCAGGAGATCATCGACCTTTCCCGGGTCCAGGACGACCGGCTGATGGTCGACCCGGAGCCGGTCGCGGTGGACGAGCTGATCGCCGAGGCGATCGACCGCTGCCGCCAGCAGGCCGCCGCCAAGCAGATCCTGATCGCGGCCGGCGGCATCGCCGGGCTCTACCTGCACGGCAACCGCGGCCAGCTCGCCGCGGCGCTCGGCAACCTGGTGGAGAACGCCGTCAACTACAGCCCGCCCCGCACCCGGGTGGCCATCGCCACCCGCCGGATCTCCAGCGCCGCCGCGCTCGGCGAGGCGGACGGCGAGCTGATCGAGATCTCGGTGACCGACCAGGGCATCGGCATCTCCGAGAAAGACCGCGAGCGGGTCTTCGAACGCTTCTACCGGGTCGATCCGGCCCGCTCCCGGCAGACCGGCGGCACCGGCCTCGGCCTGTCCATCGTCAAGCACGTGGCCGCCTCGCACGGCGGCACCGTCTCGGTGTGGAGCGTCGAGGGGCAGGGCTCGACCTTCACCATCCGCCTGCCCGCCGGCCAGGCCCCCGCCGACGACGACCTCGACGACGAGCTTGATGACGACCTCGACGGCATCGGCCACCTCGACGCCATCGACGACGACGAACCCCGCGACGAGCCCGGCGCCGGGCCCGCCACGGCACCCCGGACCCTCACCACGGACCGCACCGACCGTGCGGCCCGTTCGCTCCCCGCCGGGGAGCGGGAACAACCCCTGACAAAGACAACCCAGCTTGCCCCGGAGGCCTGATCGTGACCCGAGTACTGGTGGTCGAGGACGAGGAGTCGTTCAGCGACGCCCTCTCGTACATGCTCCGCAAGGAGGGCTTCGAGGTGGCCGTGGCCGCGACCGGCCCCGACGCCCTGGAGCAGTTCGAACGCAACGGCGCCGACCTCGTCCTGCTCGACCTGATGCTGCCGGGCCTGCCGGGTACCGAGGTCTGCCGCCAGCTCCGGGTGCGCTCCAACGTCCCGGTGATCATGGTGACCGCCAAGGACAGCGAGATCGACAAGGTCGTCGGGCTGGAGATAGGTGCGGACGACTACGTCACCAAGCCGTACTCCACCCGTGAGCTGGTCGCCCGGATCCGCGCGGTGCTGCGCCGCCGCGGCGAGGACGGCGGCGCGGGCGACAACGGCGGCGGCCCGGGCGCCCTGGAGGCGGGCCCGGTCCGGATGGACGTGGACCGGCACGTGGTGACGGTGGACGGCGCCAAGGTCGACCTCCCGCTCAAGGAGTTCGACCTGCTGGAGATGCTGCTGCGCAACGCGGGCCGGGTGCTCACCCGGATGCAGCTGATCGACCGGGTCTGGGGCGCGGACTACGTCGGCGACACCAAGACCCTGGACGTCCACGTGAAGCGCCTGCGGGCGAAGATCGAGCCCGACCCGGGCGCGCCGCGCTACCTGGTCACGGTCCGCGGCCTGGGCTACAAGTTCGAGCCGTAAACCGCGGTCCCGCGAAGACGCGGAAGGCCCCCGCCGACGACCGTCGACGGGGGCCTTCCGCGTGGCGTGCCACCCGCCGCGGACCGGGCGACCGGTCACGGGGACGCACGAAGCCTCCCGCCGGCCCCGGAAGGGCCTGCGGGAGGCGGGGTGCACCGGGTCAGTGCGCGGCCGGAGCCGTGGTGCCGGAGACCGGCGCGACCGGGGCACCCGTGGTGGCCGGCGTGGTGGCACCGGTCGCCGGGGTGGCCGGCGCGCCCGGGGTGGTGGCGCCGGTGGCCGGGGTGGCCGGGGCGCCCGCGGCGGGGGAGGCGCTCTTGGTGGGCGCGGCCGACGGGGTCGGACCGTAGCCCTGGTAGGGGCCCTTGTCCGAGTCCGGGCTGACGCCGGCCTGGGCGGCGACCTTCTGGCCGTCCTTGAAGGTGAACGTCGTGAGGGCGAAGCCGCCGACGTGGACGGAGGCGGAGCTGACGGAGGCGGACGGGTTGCCCTGTCCGCCGATCGCCACCGCGCCACCCGCCGGGATGACGATGCTGGGCTGCGGGGCGCCCGCGGCGTCCGCGAAGGTCGCGCTGGCAGTGCCGACGGTGATCGACTGCAGCTCGGCCGGGATGTTCGCCGTGTTGGAGATGTTCACGACCACGTTGGCGGGGCCCGTGTAGTCACCCGAGGCGCTGACCCCGGTGACGATCACGATGTTGTTCAGTCGGAGGTTCGTCCCAAGGGTCGCCGCCGCGTTGTCCGGCTTGATCTGCAGGGTGTCCGGCGTGTTGCTGGCGGCGCAGGAAGAAAGCGAGGCGATGGCGATGGCGGCGATGGCGGCGATGCTGCCGCGTCGAAGGCTGCGGCTCACGGCGGCGGCTCCTAGGTCACATGTCGACAGGTCAGGTCTCAGATTATCGACCTCACTTATGCGGTCCTCACGGGGTGGTCCCCGTGTCGCACTCCAGAGGCCCCTCGGGGGCCGGACGGCGGTACCGCCGGCATGAACCGATCATCGGGAGGACAAGCTTCGACCAAGATCGAATAACGATCCGGTCACGACCCGGGAAAGGGTGAAAGCTCAAGATCCAATCATGGCTGCAGGGGTGTTGCGCAAGGGTTTCGTCGGAGGTCGGAACCGCCTCCGACCTGCGGGAAGCCCCTGTCGAACATCGGTCGCAGCACGTCATGGGGGTCCTTGTCAAGCCCCGAGACCGGCCCTGACCTGCGAAAACGCCCTTCGGGTGGGCCGCAAGGCGTGTTATTCTGGAAAGCCACGGAAGGGGTCCTGTCACATGACGTTCAAGGTTGGCGACACGGTGGTCTACCCCCATCACGGGGCCGCGCTGATCGAGGCCATCGAAATTCGCCAGATCAAAGGTGTGGACAAGACCTACCTGGTGCTCAAGGTGCAGCAGGGAGACCTGACGCTCCGCGTGCCCGCCGAGAACGCGGAGTTCGTCGGCGTGCGCGATGTGGTCGGCCAGGAGGGTCTGGACCGGGTCTTCGAGGTGCTCCGCGCACCGTACACCGAAGAGCCGACCAACTGGTCCCGTCGCTACAAGGCGAACCTGGAGAAGCTCGCCTCGGGCGACGTTATCAAGGTCGCCGAGGTCGTGCGCGACCTCTGGCGTCGCGAGCGCGAGCGCGGCCTCTCGGCCGGCGAGAAGCGCATGCTCGCGAAGGCGCGCCAGATCCTCGTCAGCGAACTCGCGCTGGCGGAGAACACCAACGAGGACAAGGCGGAGACGCTGCTCGACGAGGTCCTCGCCTCGTAGTGCGGTCGGGCTGCCGCCCCATCGCCCACAGCGCCCGGTGCCGGCGTGCCGCTCCCAGGACGAACCGTCCGGGAGTGGTGCAGTGGCACTCCGGGCGCTGAGGCGTGTCCGGACGACGCCCCCCACCCGAGCCGGTCCAGGCCCTGCAAGACCGTTTCTGCGCAGTTGTGCGGCGGACAGTGGACCAGTGGTTCTTCGGAAGGGGCCCCCGCGCCCGCCGGGCACGCCATGGCCATACCCACTTCGCCGAAGGAGTGAAACCTGAACGCGTCAGGAGCAGTCGCAGCAGCAGTGGTGCCCGCCGCCGGACGCGGTGAGCGGCTGGGGCCCGGCGCCCCGAAGGCCCTGCGGGAACTGGGCGGAGTGCCGCTCCTGGTGCACGCCGTACGGGCCCTCGCGCGCAGCCGGGCGGTCGGCCTGGTCGTGGTCGCCGCGCCCGCCGACGGGGTGGCCGAGGTGGTCGCCCTACTGGACAGCCACGGGCTGGACGGCAAGGACATCCGGGTGGTGGCCGGCGGCGCGACCCGCCAGGAGTCCGTCCGGCTGGGCCTGGCCGCGATCCCCGAGGAGGTCGGGATCGTCCTGGTGCACGACGCGGCCCGGCCGCTCGTCCCGGTCGAGGTGGTGGACGCCGTCGCGGCCGCCGTCCGGGCCGGGGCTCCGGCGGTGGTGCCCGCGGTGCCGCTGGCCGACACCGTGAAGCGGGTCGAGCCGAACCCGGGCCACCCCGAGCCGGTGCTCGACACGCCCGAGCGGTCCACCCTGCGCGCGGTGCAGACCCCGCAGGGCTTCGACCGGGCCACCCTGGTCGAGGTGCACGCCAAGGCGCTGGCCGAGGAGTCCGCCGGCGGCGCCGACGCCCCGCCCGTCACCGACGACGCCGGACTGGTGGAGCGCTACGGCGGCACGGTCGTCGTGGTGCCCGGCCACGAGGAGGCGTTCAAGGTCACCCGTCCGTTGGACCTCGTGCTCGCCGAGGCCGTACTCGCCCGCCGGAGGGCCGCCGATGCCTACTGAGCCCCTGATCCCCCGGGTGGGGATCGGCACCGATGTGCACGCCTTCGAGGCCGGTCGCCCGCTGTGGGTGGCCGGACTGGAGTGGCCGGACGCCGAGTTCGGGCTCGCCGGGCACTCGGACGCCGACGTCGCCGCGCACGCCTCCTGCGACGCGCTGTTCTCGGCCGCCGGGATCGGCGACCTGGGCGCCCACTTCGGCACCGACCGCCCCGAGTGGGCCGGCGCCTCCGGGGTGAAGCTGCTCGGCGAGGCGGCCCGGCTGGTGCGCGAGGCCGGCTTCGAGATCGGCAACGTCTCGGTCCAGGTGATCGGGGTGCGGCCGAAGATCGGCAAGCGGCGGGCCGAGGCGCAGGCGGCGTTGTCCGGGGCGGTCGGCGCTCCGGTCTCGGTCTCCGGCACCACCACCGACGGCCTGGGCCTGACCGGCCGGGCCGAAGGGCTGGCCGCGATCGCCACCGCCCTGGTGTACGAACGGCGTTGAGCCCCCGTCGGTCGGTCGGCCGGAAATAGACCGGTGTTGACGGGTGTTCACCGGATGTCGCGGGGGCCCGAATCGGTAGGGTTCGGTCCGGGCCCGCGCGGAGCTCACCCTCGGGCCGGACCGCCGCCGACGAGAAGAGGATTTCGATGAGTGCCCAACTCTCCGACCGTGCCAAGGCGTTGATCGACGGCAAGAGTTTCGCCGTGATCACCACGATCCAGCCGGACGGCAGCCCCCAGTCCTCGGTGGTCTGGGTCAAGCGGGACGGGGACGACATCCTGTTCTCGACCGTCGAGGGCCGCCGCAAGCACCTCAACCTGGTGAAGGACCCGCGGGTCTCGCTGCTGATCAACCCGCCGGAGAACCCGTACGAGTACCTGGAGGTCCGCGGTTCGGTGGCGCTGACCACCGAGGGCGGCCGGGAGCTGATCGACGAGCTGGGCCTCAAGTACCGCGGCGAGGAGAAGTACGGCTACGACGGTCCGGACGACGTCCGGGTGGTCGTCCGGCTCTCGCCGCGCAAGGTGGTCGGCAGCATCTGACCGAGCCGGACCAGCCGTGATTCCCCGGGGCGGCCCCGCCGTTCCCCGGGGAACGTCCTGCCGTTCCCGGTTAATGTCGCGGGGCACCCCCCGCCGCCCACTACGCTTGACGCTGTGAGCATTCGTCTGTACGACACCAGCACCCGCCAGGTACGCGACTTCGTCCCGCTTGTACCGGGTTGTGTCTCGATCTACCTGTGCGGCGCTACCGTCCAGTCGGCGCCACACATCGGGCACATCCGGTCCGGGCTCAACTTCGACATCATGCAGCGGTGGTTCGCCTACCGCGGCTACCAGGTGACCTTCGTCCGCAACGTCACCGACATCGACGACAAGATCATCGCCAAGGAGCGCGAGCTCGGCACGCCGTGGTGGCAGATCGCGTACGAGAACGAGCGTGCCTTCAACGACGGTTACAGCGCGCTCGGCTGCCTCTCGCCCACCGTCGAGCCGCGGGCCACCGGGCACGTCCCCGAGATGATCGAGATGATGCAGGGGCTCATCGGGAAGGGCCACGCGTACGCGGTCGACGGCAACGTCTACTTCGACGTGAAGTCGTACCCCGACTACCTCGCGCTCTCCAACCAGAAGCTCGCCGACCTGCGCCAGCCCGAGGGCGACGGCGAGACCGGCAAGCGCGACCAGCGCGACTTCGCGATGTGGAAGGCCGCCAAGCCGGGCGAGCCGAGCTGGGAGACCCCGTGGGGCCGCGGCCGGCCGGGCTGGCACCTGGAGTGCTCGGCGATGGCCCACAAGTACCTGGGACCGGCCTTCGACATCCACGGCGGCGGGCTGGACCTGATCTTCCCGCACCACGAGAACGAGATCGCCCAGTCCAAGGCCTACGGCGACGACTTCGCCGCCTTCTGGGTGCACAACGCCTGGGTCACCATGGCCGGCGAGAAGATGAGCAAGTCGCTCGGCAACTCGGTGCTGGTCTCCGAGATGGTCCGCGCCTGGCGGCCGATCGTGCTCCGCTACTACCTGGGCGCCGCGCACTACCGCTCGATGATCGAGTACAGCGAGGACGCGCTGCGGGAGGCCGAGGCCGGTTTCGGCCGGATCGAGGGCTTCATCCAGCGGGCCGTCGAGCGCTGCGGCAAGGTCGACGCGGCGCCCGAGGTGCCGCCGGCCTTCGCCGAGGCGATGGACGACGACTTCGGCGTCCCGCAGGCGCTGGCCGTCGTGCACACCGCCGTCCGCCAGGGCAACAGCGCCCTGAACGCGGACGACAAGGAGAGCGTGGTGGCGCGACTGGCCGAGGTCCGTGCGATGCTCGGTGTACTGGGCCTCGACCCGCTCGACCCGCACTGGGCCGGGACGGAGCGCGGTGAGGACCTCCACGGCGTGGTCGACTCGCTGGTCCGTCTGGTCCTGGACCAGCGGCAGGCAGCGCGTCAGCGCAAGGACTTCGCCACCGCGGACGCCATCCGCGACCAGCTCGGCCTGGCCGGGCTGGTGATCGAGGACACCCCGTCCGGCCCGCGCTGGACGATCAACAGCCAGTAACCCCATCTGACGATCGGGGTGATGGGTGGGCCGTACCGAACCGGTGCGGCCCTCCCGCATGACGTAGCGCATGCCGTAGGCCGCCGCCGCACCGAGCGGGGCGGCCGGGCATGCCGGACAGACAGGAAGTACAGCCATGGCCGGCAACAGCCAGCGCAGGAACCGCCGCAACCCCGGATCGAAGAAGGGCGCGTCTGTCGGTACCGGCGGGCACAGCCGGAAGGCTCTGCAGGGCAAGGGCCCGACCCCGCCCGGCGCGGAGCGCAAGGGCCACCCCAAGCAGCGGGCCGCCAACGCCGCGATCAAGCGCGAGCGGGACGCCAAGGCCCGGGCCGGCATGCGCCGGGCCGGGGCCGGCGGCCGCGGCGGCCGCGGCGGCGCGGGCAGCGCCGAGCTGGTCTTCGGCCGCAACTCGGTGGTCGAGGCACTGCAGGGCGACGTCCCGGCCAACGCGCTGTACGTCCAGCAGTTCATCGACACCGACGACCGGGTCCGCGACGCCTTCCAGGCCGCCAACGAGCGCGGCATCCCGCTGATGGAGGCCCCGCGCCCGCAGCTGGACCAGATGACCGGCGGGATGAACCACCAGGGCCTGGTGCTGCAGGTCCCGCCGTACGAGTACGCCCACCCCGAGGACCTGCTGGCGGAGGCCTCCGACGCCGGCCAGGACGCGCTGATCATCGCGCTCGACGGCGTCACCGACTCGCGCAACCTGGGCGCCGTGGTCCGTTCCGCCGCCGCCTTCGGCGCGCACGGCGTGGTCATCCCCGAGCGTCGCGCGGCCGGCATGACCGCCGGTGCCTGGAAGACCTCCTCCGGCGCCGCGGCCCGGCTGCCCGTCGCCCGTGCCACCAACATGACCCGCACCCTGGAGGCCTACCAGAAGGCCGGCCTGATGGTGGTCGGCCTGGCCGCCGACGGCGAGGCCGAGCTGGGCGACCTGGAGCTGCTGACCGGCCCGGTCGTGATCGTCGCGGGCAGCGAGGGCAAGGGCCTGTCCCGACTGGTCTCGGAGACCTGCGACATGCGGGTGCGGATCCCGATGAGCGGTCTGACCGAGTCGCTGAACGCCGGTGTCGCGGCGGGCATCGTGCTCTACGAGGCCGCCCGACTGCGCGCCAAGCGCTGAGCACGGCGGGCGTACCGTCCAGCACATCGGACGCCGCGCCCGCAGGAGATCTTCTGAATTCTCCGCGATCCGAGTGAAAAGCGATCGGGCCCGACCGGGTCCGATCGCTTTTCTCATGATCACTTCAAGTATGCGCCGGACATCCACCCGAGAGAGTGTCCTAAGCGGCCGTCACCCGGTTAGACGGGCGTGGACGTGGACACCAGAACACCTCGGCGCCCCCTGTTCGGCGGCGGCAGCACCGGGATGGACGCGGGCCCCGGGCTCGACACCGTCAAGGTGCCGTCGGACCCCGCGCGCCTCAGCAACACCCAGGCGAGCTTCCGGCTCCGGCTCGGCACCCAGGTGGCGCCGCTGATCGAGGCCCCGGCCGGACTGCTGTCCACCGGCGCCGCCTTCGGCGACCCGTACGCCAACCAGGGCCTGATCCGCCGTCCGCTGGTCACCCCGCAGGTCGTCGTACCGGCCTCCGCCGTCCCGGCGCTGGCCGGCGCCCAGGCCGGGACCGCCGGCGGCGCACCGCGCCGCAAGGGCCGGGTCACCGCCGTCACCTGGACCGGCCAGGCGGCCCCCGGGGACCTCGCGGCCACCCGGCTGCTGGAGGCGGTACGGATCAACGGCGCCCCGGCGGGCGTCGACCCGGACGAGACGGACACCCAGGCGCTGCCCGCCTACGCCGGCGCCCGGAGCGTCCCCCGCCAGCCGCGCGAGGGCAGCGGCACCGCCACCGACGCCGGCGTCGGCCCGGTCGGCGAACCGCACGGCTGGACCCCGAGCGGCGAACTGCCCGAGGTCTCCGCCACCGCTGCCGCCGACGGCAAGCAGCCCTGGTACCCCGGCCGCCGGGTCGACCTCGGCCTGGTCCTGCTGCCGCTGCGCGCGGTGCTCGGCTCGCTCTCCGTCTACGCCGGGTTCAGCAAGCTCTGCGACCCGGTGTACTTCGACGGCGGCGAGCGCGGCTCGATGATGCGCTGGCTCTCCTCGCTGCACCCGTGGAAGGTCGCCGAGCCGCTGCTGGCCTTCGCGATGGCCCACCCGGTGGGCTCCGGCCTGGTGGTGTCGTTCACCGAGATCGTGGTCGGCGTGCTGACCGTCCTCGGCCTGTGGCAGCGGCTCGCCGCCGGGGCGGCGATGCTGCTCTCCGCCGCGCTGTTGTTCACCGTCAGCTGGCGCTCCGTCCCCGTGTACGACACCCCCGACCTGATCTTCCTCGCGGCCTGGAGCCCGCTGCTCATCGCCGGGGCGCCCTTCGCCTCGCTCGACGGGCGGCTCAACCTGGAGGCCTGGCGCCGGATCGGCGCGGGCGCGCCGGGCGCCCTGCGCCGCCGGGTGCTGCGGCGCGGCGCGGTGGTCACCACCGTCGTGGTCGGCCTGACCCTGCTGCTCGGCTCGATGCTGGGCGCGGCCGTCCGCACCAGCGCCCGGCCGCACCAGGCGCCCGGCCGCCCGGCCGGCGACTACGGCACCCCGGTCTGGCCGTCGGGCAGCCCCTCCGGCGCCCCCGGCGGCCAGGGCACGTCCACCTCGCCCCCGCCCGCCGCCCCGCGCCCGGCCACCCCGACACCGAGTGCCACCGCACCCGCCACCGCCCCCGCCAAGTCGGCCGGTGCCACGCCCGGCGGCAAGCACTCCGGCAAGGCCGAGACCGGCGGCTCCTCCCCGGCGCCCGCCGCCCCGCCCGCCGGCTCCGGCTCCGCGCCCGCCCAGCGCACCCCGGCCCCCGGCGGCTCGGGCACGGCGCCCAAGCCCAGCCCGAGCAACGGCTCCGGGCTGCTCGGCGGGGTGCTGGGCAGCGGGCCGGTGCTCGGCAGCGGACCGCTGGCCGACCTGTCCGGTGGGCAGTCCTCCCGTCCGGGGACGCCGACGGCCACCTGAGGCCGCCGGGCGCGCTACGGCCGGGTGCTCCGTGGGGGAGCACCCGGCCGTAGCGCTGTGCTGTGCGCGGCGGGGTGCGGCGTCGGGTGCGGCGCTGGGTCCCGCTGGGTCCCGCGGGACCCAGCGAGGTGCTCGCGGGGTGCTCGCTGCTCGTCAGCGGGAGCTGTCGCGGTAGGCCGCGAGCTCCTTGGCCGCCTCGGTGAGGTCCTTCGCGGTGTCGATCGCGCGCCAGTACACGCCCTGCGGCAGCTGGTAGCCCGCGAGCCGCTTGCTGCGGGCGAGTTGGGGGAAGGTGGTGCGCTCGTGGTCGCCCACGTCCGGCAGCAGGTCGGCGAACTCCGGGCTGAACACGTACAGGCCGGCGTTGATCAGGAAGGGCGAGGGCGGGGCCTCGATGAAGTCCAGCACGTTGCCGAACTGGTCGGTCTCCACGGCACCCCAGGGGATCCGCGGCCGGGCCAGCGCGAGCGTCGCCACGGCGTCCCGCTCGTGGTGGAAGGCGGCCATGTCGCGCAGGCTGAAGCGGGTCCAGATGTCGCCGTTGGTGGCGTACCAGGGCTCGTCCGGGCGGGGCAGCGCCTTCGCCGCGTGCTTGAGGCCGCCGCCGCGCCCGAGCGGCTCGGCCTCGACCACCGTGCGCACCCGCAGCGGCAGTTCCGCCTTGTCGAGCCACTCCTCCAGCACGTCCGCGAGATGGCCGCAGGACACCACGACATCGGTGACGCCCTCGGCGGCCAGCCAGGCCAGCTGGTGGCCCAGGATCGGCGTGCCCGTGCCCGGGATCTCGACCAGCGGCTTGGGGCGGTCGTCCGTGTAGGGGCGCAGCCGGGAACCCTGGCCGCCGGCCAGGATCACGGCCTGGGTGACGGGCGTCGTGGTCGGCCGGGTCTGGGACTGCGGGGCCTGCTGGGACTGCAAGGCCTGTTGGGACTGGGGGGACGTGAGGTCGGCGGCGGGGCCGGAGTCAGCGGTCATGCCTGAACAATAGGGCGCCCGGCGGGAGTTGCCGCCGTCCGTCGGTCCGTTTGCGGGCTGCGGTCAGCCGGCGCTCGTCAGCCGGCGATGCCCGCCGCGAAGGAGCCGTCGCAGACCGGGCGGGCGAAGGACCGGGCCCGCTGCACGTCGCCCTGGTACTTGCGCACCGCCGCCTTGCCCAACTCGGTGGCCAGCGAGGTGCAGTACGGCGTCAGCGCCGGCTGCTCGCGCATCGAGCGCTCCAGCAGGTCCAGCGCGGCGGACGGGTTCTTGGCGCGCAGCTCGTCCAGCAGTGCCACCCGCAGCGACTCCTGCGGGGCGAGGCCGTCCGTCGTGGTGGCGGCGGTGGTGGACCGCCCGATGCCGACGCCGTCGCCGCTGGACGCCGCCACGACCTGCTGATCGAGCGCGGTCGGTGGGGCCCAGGGGACCCGGGTCACGGCGAGGGTGCCGGTGGTCACCAGGACGACCGGCAGGGTCAGGGCGACGGTCTGGCCGATACGGCGCACAAGCTGCTTCACCCTCAGGAGAGTAGCGGTGGGTGCGGGCAGGATCGCCCTCCGTCACGCCATCGAGTGACACGGTGTCCGGGTTCGTCCCTGCACCGTGTTGACGTGGGGGTGTACGGACGGAGCCCGCCGGACCGGAGGCGGTCCGACGGGCTCCCCGTCAGCTGCCGGGCGGGCAGCCTCGGTCGCGTCAGTCGCAGACGCTCAGGCGCTGGCCGCTGCTGGTGGCGAAGACGTGGGTCTCCTGCGCGATCGGCACCACGTGGACGGTCTCGCCGCGGGTCGGGATCTGGCGGCCGGGCACCCGGACCACCAGCTCCTTGTCCACGCCGCCGATCTGGGTGGTGCCGTAGACGAAGCCGTCCGAGCCGAGCTCCTCCACCACGTTCACCGTCACCGCGACGCCCTCGATGCCGCCGGACGGGACGATCTGGAAGTGCTCCGGGCGGATGCCGACGATCACCGTCTTGTCGGTGCCGGCGCCGACCAGGTTCTCGCGCGAGATGTTGACCACCGAACCGCCGAACTTCACCCCGCCGTCCACCAGCGGCACCTCGACCAGGTTCATGGCCGGCGAACCGATGAAGCCGGCCACGAACAGGTTCGCGGGCTTGTCGTACATGTTGCGCGGGGTGTCGACCTGCTGCAGCAGACCGTCCTTGAGCACCGCGACCCGGTCGCCCATGGTGAGCGCCTCGGTCTGGTCGTGGGTGACGTACACGGTGGTGATGCCCAGGCGGCGCTGCAGGCCGGCGATCTGGGTGCGGGTGGACACGCGGAGCTTGGCGTCCAGGTTCGACAGCGGCTCGTCCATCAGGAAGACCTGCGGCTGGCGGACGATCGCCCGGCCCATCGCGACGCGCTGGCGCTGACCGCCGGAGAGCGCCTTCGGCTTGCGGTCCAGGTACTCGGTGAGGTCGAGGATCTTCGCCGCCTCCTCGACCTTGGTGCGGATGTCCGTCTTGTTCACGCCGGCGATCTTGAGCGCGAAGCCCATGTTCTCGGCGACGGTCATGTGCGGGTAGAGCGCGTAGTTCTGGAACACCATCGCGATGTCCCGGTCCTTCGGCGGCAGGTGGGTGACGTCCCGGTCGCCGATCCGGATCGCGCCGCTGTTGACGTCCTCCAGGCCGGCCAGCATGCGCAGGCTGGTCGACTTGCCGCAGCCCGACGGGCCGACCAGCACGAGGAATTCGCCGTCCGCGATCTCCAGGTCCAGCGCGTCCACCGAGGGCTTGGTCGCCCCCGGGTAGATGCGGGTCGCCTGGTCGTACGTGACAGAAGCCATGGTCGTTCTCTCCTTCACCGGCAGGAACGTGCCGGACGATCCGAGTAAAGGGGGTTCGTTCGTCTCCGCCGGTCCATCAGTGGTCTGAACCACCATCGGACCGGCTCCCGGCGACGCTACCTGCGCTCCCGTCGCTTGTCAGCCCCCATCGCCCCGATTCAGGCGTCGGTTCCATCACGCCCGCCCACCCCGCCAACCCCCGGATATCCCCCCACCCCACCACCCCGGCCCGGTAGACTGCCCCCGGTGCCGCCGTGATCCGTCGCGGACGGCCACCGTGCCTCCTTAGCTCAGCTGGCCAGAGCACCGCTCTTGTAAAGCGGGGGTCGTCGGTTCGAACCCGACAGGGGGCTCGCGTAGGAAGCAATGCGACCGGCGCCCGAAGGGCCAGCTCACCGGAGTGATCCGAGTGGGCTGGCCCTTCGCTGTTCAGCTGGCCGTGGTCGGCCCGGGGGGAGGGTGAGGGTGGCGAGGGCGCCGCCGTCGGGGTGGTTGGCGAAGGTGAGGGTGGCGCCGATGACGCGGGTGTGGCCGGTGGCGATGGTGAGGCCGAGGCCGTGGCCGCGGCCGCGTTCGGGGGCGTTGGTGCGGAAGCGCTGGGGGCCGTGGTGGAGGAGGTCGTCGGGGTAGCCGGGGCCGTGGTCGCGGACGGTGATGCGGCGGCCGTCGACGTGGAGTTCGACCGGGCTGGCGCCATGGCGGTGGGCGTTGACCAGCAGGTTGCCGAGGATGCGGTCCAGCCGGCGCAGGTCGGTGCGGACCTCCTGGCCGGCCGTGATCTCGACGGAGACGTCGAGGCCGGTGAGGGTGACGGTACGGCGGACCGCGCGTTCCAGCGGGACGGCGGAGAGGTCGGGGGACTCGACGTCGGCGTCCAGCCGGGAGACCTCCAGGAGGTCCTCGACCAGGGCGCGCAGGGCCTGGACCCGGTTCTGCACCAGTTGGGTGGGGCGGCCGGGCGGCAGCAGTTCGGCGGCGGTGACCAGGCCGGTGAGCGGGGTGCGCAGTTCGTGGGCGACGTCCGCGGTGAAGCGCTGCTCGTCGGCCAGCCGGCGGTGCAGGGTGCGGGACATCAGGTCGACGGCGGCGGCGAGGTCGGCTACCTCGTCCTTCCCGTCGACGAGTTCGCCGATCCGGGTGTCGGTGCCGCCGGCCGCGATGCCCCGGGCGGCGGTGGCGGCGGTGCGCAGTCGGCGGCTGATCCGGTCGGCGACGAGGACGCCGGCCAGCACGGTGGTGAAGACCGCGGCGACCACGGTGATCAGGATGATCCGGTCCAGGTCGGCGATCGCCCGGCGGTCCTGGGCGAAGTCCACCCGGACGGAGAGCACCCCGCCCTGGACCGGGCCCGCCGCCCACATCGACTCGCCCTGCTGGTCGGCCGCCAGCAGCGAACCCTGCCGGCCGTCGGCGGCGAGGCCGTGCAGCCGGGCGGGCAGGGCCGGGTCGTCCAGGGCGGCGCCGGGGGCGCTGATGCCGCGGCCGTAGTCGGTCAGGGCCGAGCCGAGGGCGGTGAGGGCCGCTGTGCGGGCCTGGTCGACGTGCTGACGGATCATCGCCTGGTGGACCAGCAGGCCGACGGCCACCGCGACCAGGACGGAGATGGCGGCGACGGCGGTGGCGATCTGGCGGCGCAGGGTCATCCGGCGCAGGATCATGCCGGGCGCCGCAGCTTGTAGCCGAAGCCGCGGACGGTCTCGATCCGGCCGGAGCCGATCTTGGCCCGCAGGCGCTGCACATGGACGTCCACCACCCGGGTGTCGGCGCCCCACTCGTAGTCCCAGACGCGCTCCAGCAGGGCGGAACGTTCCAGCACGATGCCGGGCGCGGTGGTGAACTCCAGCAGCAGGCGCAGCTCCGTGGGGGTGAGCGGGACGAGCCGGCCGTCCACCCGCACCTCCATGCTGTCGGTGTCCACCTGCAGGCCGTCGAAGTGGCGTACGGCGGTGGCGGCTTCGGCGGCCGGCGGGGTGTCAGGCCCGGACTGGGCGACCTGGGCGACCTGGGAGGCCGGAACGGCCGGGGCGGCTTCGGCCGGCGGGGCGACCCGGACGCGGCGCAGCACCGTACGGATCCGGGCGACCAGCACGGCGCTCTCGAACGGCTTGACCACGTAGTCGTCCGCGCCCGCCTCCAGCCCGGACACCACGTCCACCGGGTCGGTGCGGGCCGACATCATCAGGATCGGCAACTGGCTCTCCTCCCGGATCCGGCGGCAGAGGCCGACCCCGTCGAGCAGCGGCAGCATGACGTCCAGCAGCAGGAGGTCGGGGCGGACGGCGTGGAAGGCCTCCAGCCCCTCCAGGCCGTCGGCGGCGGTGGTGACCGGGAAGCCGTAGCGCTCCAGGGCCATCCGGGTGGCCTCCCGGATCACCTCGTCGTCCTCGACGAGCAGGATGTGCGGCTGGGCGGGGGCGGCTGCGGTGGTCATCGCTTCGCTTCCGGGGCGACGGCGGGGCCGGACGGCTGGGCGGTGGCCCGCGACGGATAGGGGAAGGGGACGCCCGCGGCCGGAGGCTGCTTCGGCCCGGCGGTGGGGCGGGCCGGGAACGGCACCTGGGCGGTGCCGGCGCCGGACGTCGGGTCGGCGGACGGGTCGGCGGGCGGGAGCAGGCCGACCCCCTCCACCTTCTTCTCGATCAGGGCGAGCCTGCTCCCGTCCCAGCGGTAGTGGCGGGTGGTGCGGGTGGTGTAGGTGGTCGGCTCGTACAGCCACAGGTCGCAGTCGATGGTCGCGGCGCTGAAGCGCTGGAGCACCTGGACCCGCAGGATCGGCAGGACCCGGTCGTCGGCGAGGGTGTAGACGTGCAGGACGACCGGCCCGGGGGTGGCGACGGCGGCGATCAGCTCGGGCCGCCCGTCGCCGGTGAGGTCGCGGAACTCGGGGGCCCGCGCCTCGCACTCGGTGCAGGATTCGAGCGCGCGCCGCTCCTCCGCGCTAACCCCCGGGTCCTTGGCGAGCAGGGTGCGGACGTCCACCGCGGTGAGGTCGTGCCCGGGGACGGTCAC
Organism: Kitasatospora sp. NPDC023176; assembly: GCF_055560495.1. Taxonomy (NCBI): domain Bacteria; kingdom Bacillati; phylum Actinomycetota; class Actinomycetes; order Kitasatosporales; family Streptomycetaceae; genus Kitasatospora; species Kitasatospora sp. NPDC023176. The sequence continues at coordinate 27,944 of NZ_JBVHIP010000006.1, forward strand.
GTCGGGGACGGGCTGCGGCGGGGCCTGGGCGGCGGAATCGGTCGAGGAGGTGGCCGGCGGCGGTGCGGTGGCCAGGCCGGGCCAGAGCGGCTTGGCCGACGGGGACGGGCTGGGCGGGGCGACAGCCTGGCGCGGGCCGTCGTCCCGCAGGCCGCCGGGGGCGGGGCGGCCGAAGGCCAGTACGCCGAGGGCGGTCAGGGCGGCCAGCACGGCGAGGGCGGTCGCGGGCACGGCGGCGCGGCGGGGGCGGGGCGGGGTCGGTGGTGCCACGGTCGGTGCTCGTCCTCCTGGTTCGCCCCGGTGGTGGTCGTCGTGCTGGTGCAGCGGGTGGAGCGGGTCCGTCGTGACGGCTGTTCCGGTGGTAGGTCGCGCGGAGGGTGACCGGTGGTTCCGTTTCGGGTGAGCCGGGCCTGGCATGGCCCGCTCCGCCCCGACCTGCTCCGCTCCGCCCCGACCTGCTCCGCCCCGCCCTGACCCGACCCGGTCGCGCCGGGCCGGGTCAGGCCGGGTCCGCCAGGACGATGATGTTGTCCGTCCAGTGGCCGTCCGAGCCGATCCGCCCGCCGCAGGTGATCAGCCGGAGCGCGGGCCCGGGGGTGTCGCCGTAGACCGTGTCGGTGGGGAAGTGGTCCTTGGCGGCCTGGACCAGGCTGCGGACCGTGAAGTCCACGGTGCCGCCGTCCGCGCGCCCGATCCGGATCAGGTCGCCCGGGTGGAGTTCCGGCAGGCGCTTGAAGACCGCCGGGCCGTGCTTGGTGTCGAGGTGCCCGATCAGGACGGCGGGGCCGGACTCGCCCGGGGTGGGGCCGTTGCGGTACCAGCCGACCTGGTCGGCCTGGTCGGCGGAGGGCACCTGGACCGTGCCGTCGGCGTTCAGTCCCAGGCCGGTGACCGGGGCGTCCACCCCGATGGAGGGGATCAGCAGGTGGTCGGGCGGCGAGGCGGCGCGGGTGGGGGCACCGGTCGTCGGCGCCCCGGCGGGGGCGGACGCGGGGGCGGACGCGGCGGCCGCCGGGTCGTGGCCGGAGGTCTCGATCCGCACCACCGGGGTGTCCCGCCCGGACAGCGCGAGCGAGGCGCCGACGGTGAGGCAGAGCAGGCCGGCCGTGCCGAAGAGGGTCCGCTGCAGCAGGCTCGGGCCGCGCCGGGCGGCGCGCCGGCGCCCACGACCGGCCCGATCGGCGGTCTTCGCGCCGGTCCCTCGGTCGGTCCCCGCCGCCGGGGGCACCCCGGCGCCGCTTCCCCGCCCGGCCGGGTGCGGAGGAAGGGCGCCGGGGTGCCCGGCGGACTCGGGACGGGTGTCAGCCACGCGCGCCGGAACGGCGGCGCAGGAGGGCGAAGCCCAGCGCACCGGCACCGACGGCCGCGACGGCTCCGCCGCCCGCCAGCATCAGGCCGCTGCCGTCGGTCGCGGCCGAGCCGTCACCGGCCTGGGCGGCACCCTTCGGCACCTCGCGGACCTGCGGCTGGGAGCCGACGGGGGCGTGCGGCGGCGCGGGCGTGGCGACGCCCGCGGAGGCGCCCCCGGCCGCCGGGGCCGGCTGGCCGGGCTTGGCGGGGGCGGCGGACGGCCGGGCGCCCACCACAGCGCCGCCCGGGGCGGCGTCGCTGGGGCCGGCGGACGGCCTGGCGGGAGCCGGCTGCGGGCTCCCGTCGGCCCAGGCCTGTCCGCCGGTGACGACGGTCATCAGCGCGGCGCCGGTCAGGGCGCAGACCGCCAGCAGACGGCGGGCGGGCGAACGGTCGGTGCGGGTCCTGCTCATCGGGGGTTCTCCTTCGTGGCTCTGGTGAACGCTTCGGTGGCGAGACCGCGGCTCTCGCCGACGCCTGCGGCCGGTACGGCCCGTGAGGCCCGTGAAGCCCGTACGGCCTGTGCGGTTCGCCGTGCTCGTACGGCCGGTGCGTTGTCAGTGACGGTAGGAGGGCCGTGTCGCGGTCCCCGCCCGGTCGCGTTACGGTCGCTCATCGGCTGCGTAACGGTCTCCGGACCGACCGGAACGGCCTTGTGACGTACGCGGAACCGCGCCCGTGACGCACGCGGAACCGCGCCCGTGACGCACACGGAACCGCGCCCGTGACGCACACGGAACCGCGCCCGTGACGCGCACGGAACCGCGCCCGTGACGCACGCCGGCCGCGCACCCCGCTGAGCATCCCCGCCCGCCCGTGCGTACTTCCCGGTGTGGGGGCGCGACCGAGAGAAAGGTGGCAGTGATGAGCATCCTCGCCAACCTCCTGCCGGCGATGCGGCAGTCCCGCAAGGATCGCGGGAACGGCAAGGAGGACCGGAACACCGACAACACGACCGGCCGCGGCCGTCGTCACGGCCGCAGGAACAAGCACGGGCGGCGTTGACGACTGACGGACCGTTCCACGTTCCCGGGTCAGGACGAGCGCGTGTGGTCGCCGCGGCGGTCGACGGCTGTCGACACCGGTGACGGCGCCGGCCGGGCGGACCCGGTCGTCGCCGCCCCGGCGCCGGCCGTGCCGCTGCGGCGGACGTTCCGACGGTTCTGGCCCTACACCCGAGGGGGACGGCGCTGGCTGACCCTGCTGGTGGTGATCGTCCTGCTCGGCCCGGTGGTCGACGCGGCCATGGTCTGGCTGTTCAAGGTCGTCGTCGACGACGTGCTGGTGCCGCGCAGACTCGGGCTGTTCCTGCCGGTCGCGCTCGGCTACGCCGGGCTGACCCTGCTGGCAGGAGCCCTGGACTTCGCGGACGAGACGCTCTCCGCCTGGGTCAGCGAGCGCTTCCTGCTGGCCCTGCGTACGGACGTGTTCCGGCACCTCCAGGGCCTGCCGCTGGGCTTCTTCGAGCGGCGGCGGCTCGGCGACGTGCTGTCGCGGCTGACCGCGGACGTCGAGGCGGTCGAGACCTTCCTGCTCTCGGGCGTCCTGGACGCGGTCGCGTACGTCGCCGAGCTGGCCGTCTTCCTGGGGGTGCTGTTCTACCTGCGCTGGGACCTCGCGCTGACCGCGCTGGTGGTCGCGCCGCTGTTCTGGATCACGGCCCGGCGGTTCTCGACGAGGGTGAAGGCGGCGTCCCGGGAGCGGCGGCGCCGCAGCGGCTCGGTCAGTGCCCTCGCGGAGGAGACGCTGGGCAACATCGCGCTGGTGCAGGCGTACAACCGGCAGGACTGGGAGCAGGACCGGTTCCTGCGGGAGAACCTGGCGCGGTTCCGGGCGACGATGGCGGCCACCCGGCTGCGCGCCCTGTTCACGCCGATCGTGGAGCAGCTGGAGCTGGTCGGCGCGCTGATCGTCCTCGGGCTGGGCGCCTGGGAGTTGGTCCACGGCCGTCTCACCCTCGGCGAACTCCTCGTCTTCGTCGCCCTGTTGAGCCGGCTCTACAGTCCGATCCAGGGGATCGGGCGGCTCAGCAACGGCTTCTTCTCGGCCTCGGCCGCCGCCGAGCGGATCATCGAACTGCTCGACCAGCGGCCGCGGGTGGCCGATCCGCCGCGGCCGCTGCGCCCGGCCCGGGTGCGCGGCGCGGTGGCCCTCGACGGGGTGTGGTTCCGCTACCCGCACGCGGCCCGCGCGGCGCTGTGCGACGTCTCCCTCCGCATCGAACCGGGCGAGACGGTGGCGCTGGTGGGGGAGAGCGGGGCGGGCAAGTCGACGGTCGCCAAGCTGCTGCTGCGCTTCTACGACCCGCAGCGCGGCGCCGTCCGGCTGGACGGCGCCGACCTGCGCGACCTGGCGCTGACCGACCTGCGCGAGCACATCGCGGTGCTCCTGCAGGAGACCCTGGTCATCCACGGCACCGTCCGGGAGAACATCGCCTACGGCCGCCCGGACGCCACCGACGCGCAGATCGCGGCCGCCGCCCGGGCCGCCGACGCCGACGAGTTCGTCAGCCGGCTGCCGGACGGTTACGACACGGTGGTGGGCCGGCACGGGAGCCTGCTGTCCGGCGGCCAGCGCCAGCGGATCGCGATCGCCCGGGCGATGATCCGGGACGCGCCCGTCCTGCTGCTCGACGAGCCGACCACCGGTCTCGACCCGGAGTCGGGGCGGCGGATCCTGGAGCCGCTGGGACGGCTGATGGCCGGTCGCACGACGATCGTCATTTCGCACGACCTGCTGACCGTACGGAACGCCGACCGGATCGTCCTGCTGCGCGAAGGCCGCGTCGCGGCCTGCGGCAACCACCGCCACCTGCTCGCCCACGACGACGGCTACGCCCGGCTCGCCCGGGCCGCGACCCCGACCGAGGCCGCCCGATGAGCACGGAGGTCGCCCGATGAGCACGGAGGTCGCCCGATGACCGCCGTACGGCCACTGCCCGCCGGGGCGCCGATCGCCCCCGGCTACCAGGTGCTCGCCCACCTCTGCCGCACCGGCTGGCTGGACGTCTACGACGCCTGGAGCGAGGAACGGGACTGCCGCTGCGTGGTCAAGGTGCTCCGGTCTGACCACCGCCGCGACCGCGAACTGCGCGAACGCCTGCTCCGGGAGGGCCGCTGGCTGACCGAGTTCACCCACCCCCACCTGGTGCGCGGCTACGGCACCGGCGAACGCCCCCAGCCGTACGCCGTGTCGGAGACCCTCAGCGGCGAGACCCTCGCCCACCTGCTGGACCGGCGACCGCGCCGCCCGGCCGCCATCGACCTGGCCCTGCTCGGGCTGCAACTCATCTCGGCCGTACGGTACTTGCACGGAAAGAAGCTGCTGCACCTCGACCTCAAGCCGGCCAACATCGTGATCGACTGCCGCCGCGCCAAGGTGCTCGACCTCAGCATCGCCCGCCCGCCGGGCCCGGGCCGCCCGGGCATCGGCACGGTCGGCTACCTCGCCCCCGAACAGGCCTCCGGCGGCCTGTTCACCGCCGCCACCGACGTCTGGGGCCTCGGCGCCACCCTCTACGAAGCCGCCACCGGCGAACCGCCCTTCGACGGCCCGCCGTCGAGCCCGGCCACCCCGGTCTCCCGGCGCCGTCGCCTGCCCCGCCCACTCGCCGAGGCGATCGACGCCGCCCTCCACCTCGACCCGGCCCACCGGCCGACCCTTCCCCGACTGGCCGACACCCTGGACGACGTGCTCCCCCTGGGCCGCCGGGCGGTGCCACCGGACGCTTAGACCGTCCGCCGCCTCCCCGTCCCCGCCCGCAGTTGCCGGAGCGTCCATCCCTCCCCGAGCGTCCGGGTGTGGGCGGTGAACAGCTCGGCCGCGCGGCGGTAGGAGAGCCGGGCGCGGCCGGTGTGGGGGCAGCGGTCGGCGGCGGGGGTGCCGGCCGGGGCGCGGCGGTCGGTGAGGAAGAGCGGGCCGCCGGCGCGGCCGGCGATCAGGAGGGGGAGCAGCCGGGCGGCGCCGGGGCCCCAGTGGAGCGGGGCGCGGTCGGACCGGGGTCGGGTGTGGCGGCCGGGGAGGTCCAACTGGTCGGTGTTCAGGGCGAGTGCGGTCTCGATGGCGGCGCCGGACTCGTGCAGCAGGTGCCAGAGCGCCTGTTCGCGCAGGGGTGCCCGGCGGGCGAACAGGGCGCGCAGCTGCTCGGGGGCCAACGGGGCGGCGGCCTCGGGGAGTCGGGGCAGCGGCAGGGGGCGTAGTCCGGTGCTCGGGTCCCCGTCGATCCAGCCCTGGGCGCGCCACCAGGCCACCGCCGCGCGCAGGGTGGAGAGTTCGCGGTTGAGGGTGCGCGGGTCCGTGCCGGCCGCGCGCCGGGTGGCGGCGGCGCGCAGTCGTTCGGCGGCGTCGGGGTGGTCGAGCAGGGCGAGCGGCAGGACGGGCGGGCGGGCGCGCCGCCGTCCGGGGCCGGTGGGGGCGGGCCGGTCGGCGAGTGCCCAGGCCCAGGTGTCCAGTGCGATCCGGTAGATCCGCCGGGAGCCCGCGGCGAGCCCGGAGGCGGTCAGGTAGCGCTCGACGGCGAGGCCGTACTCGACCGGGGGGAGCTCTGTCACGATCGCCTTCTTCCGCAGTAAATGACCTGACCGGATGCCGTTCAAGGATATCCGGAAAGCGCAGTAAACAGCAGGTGGAAGCCCATATCTGAAGCGATTTACTGCGGCAGCCGTAAATGTCGCCACCCTTGATGCCGAAAGGCTCAGGTTTTTCGCCGGAAACCCTTGAATCCGATTCCCCCGCGCCCGCAGACTGACTGCCCATGGCAATGGACACCGAGGCAATGGACGCAGAACGGATCCCGGCCCGCCCGAGGCGCCTGGGAGCCCGTCTCGCCGTGCTGGGCGAGCGCGACTTCCGCCGGTTCTTCATCGGCTACACCACCTCCCTCCTCGGCTCCTCGATGGCGCCGGTCGCCGTGGCCTTCGCCGTCCTCGACGGCGGCGGGACGGGCACCGAACTCGGCTGGGTGATGGCCGCCCGGATCCTCCCGGTGGTGCTGGTGCTGCTGGCCGGCGGGGTGATCGCCGACCGGCTGGGCAGCCGCCGGCTGATGCTGGGCTCGGACGTCCTGCGCGGCCTGGTCCAGGGGCTGTTCGCCGCGCTGCTGGCGGCCGGGCACGCGTCGGTGGGGGCGATGGTCGCGCTGGTGGCGGTGTGGGGGATCGGTGAGGGGCTGTTCATGCCCGCGTTCGGCGCGATCGTGCCCGGTCTGGTGCGCCGGGAGGAGCTGCTGGCGGACGGCAACACCCTGCTGGGCCTGTCGCGTTCGGCGGCCACGGTGGCCGGGCCGGCGCTGGCCGGCCTGGTCACGGCGGTGCGGGGCCCGGCGGCGGTGCTGCTGGTCGACGCGGTCACGTACGGGGTCGGCGCGCTGGCGCTGGCCGGTCTCCGGCTTCCCGGGCGACCTGCGACGGCCGGCGCCCGGACCTCGATGGTCCACGAACTGCGGTCCGGCTGGTCGGAGTTCGCCGCCCGTCCGTGGCTGTGGATCACCACCGCGCAGATGGGCCTGTTCAACCTGCTGGTCTGGGCCCCGTTCCTGGTGCTCGGCCCGCTCACCGCGCAGCGCGAGCTGGGCGGTGCCCGGGCCTGGGGCCTGGTGATGGGCGTGTACGGGGTCGGCGCGGTGCTGGGCGGGCTGCTGATGCTGGGCCGCCGCCCCGGGCGCCCGCTCGCGGTGGCGACGGTGGCCGGGCTGGCCTGGGCGCTGCCCTCCGCCGCGCTGGCGGCGGAGGCGCCGCTGCCCTGGGTGGTGGCCGGCGCGCTGCTGGCGGGGGTCGGTTCGGCGGTCTGCGGGACGCTGTACGGCACCACCGTGCAGCGGTGGGTCCCGGCGCGGTTGCTGGGCCGGCTGACCTCCTTCGGGGCGCTGGGCTCCTTCGTCCTCGGCCCGCTCGGGCTGGCGGCGGCCGGTCCGCTGGCGGCCCGGTTCGGCACCGGCGGGGTGCTGCTGCTGGGAGCGGTCTGGCAAGTTGCTGCCGGGGCCGTAGTGTTGGGCGTACCGGCCGTACGGAATCGTCGCTGGGACGAGGGCCCGAGCACCTGACTCACCCCTCGGACGGCTCCGGGGCGCACCCCCGGCCACCATCGGTGCGGCCCACCGCGCACCGTGCCCGGCCGGCTCCGGAGTGCCGCCGGTCGCTCCGCCCACGCGTGTGTGCCTCCGCGGCGGGCGGGGTGGCCGGGTCGGTCGTACCGTGGGGGGTGGGGGTCAGAGGAGGTCGACCATGCCCGGTTCGCTCACCATCAGCCACCACCAGGCCCCGGCCACCCTGGACCACGCGGACGCGGAGCGGCTGGCCACCGTGCTGGCCGAACTGGCGTACCTGCTGGAGATCCCGGGGCCGAACCGGATCAACGAGGCACAGCTCACCGTGCTCTGCGAGGGCCGCGCGCCGGACCGCGCCGAACTGTCGCACTGGGCGAGGGCGCTGTCCGCCGAGCTGAAGGGGCAGCACCAGAAGGGGCAGCACTAGAAGGGGCGGCACCAAGGAACAGCGCCGGCGGGCCCGCCGGAGGCACGCCCCGTCCGCCGTACGATGGCGAACGGGGCGGACCGGCCGGTGCCGCACCCCGGTTGCCGGATCGGCCGGTGGCCGGCCCGGTGGAGGGTGGGGGCCCGAGCGTGTCGCAGTCCTGGTCGTTGTCCTGGCTGACCGTGCCGACCCCACTGCCGAGCGGTCCGATGCACATCGCGGTGACGCCGCTGGGCGTGGCGGCGGCCGGCTACGGCGGACGGGACGGCGAGGCGCCGCCGTGCACCGACCCGGCGAAGGTCGCCGCCGTCACCGAGCGGCTCGGCGCCTACCTGGCGGGCCGCACCAGGGACGTGGGCCTGCCGATCGACTGGAGCCTCAGCTCCGGGCCGCACCGCACCGTGCTGCGCACGCTCTGGGAGCAGGTGCCGTACGGCCGGACCATCACCTACGGCGAACTGGCCGCCCGCAGCGGGGTGTTCGAGGACGTCGCCGAACCCGGACTGGCCGCCCGGACGGTCGGGCAGATGATGGCGGCCAACCCGGTCGCCCTGCTGGTGCCCTGTCACCGAGTGGTGGCGGCGGACGGGATCGGCGGCTTCGGCGGCGGCCGGGTCGGGATCGACGTGAAGCGCTGGCTGCTCACCCTGGAGGGGGTGCTGGAGCCGACGCTGGACTGGAACGGCCCGCTGTAGCCGCCCCGCGCCGGGCGCGTACGGGAGGTGTCAAGAGGTGGCGCGGTCGGGGTGGTCGATGGGGGAAGATGGGGGCCGGCGTTGCGATGGTTTTCGAATGAATAGTCGAACACATATCGATCAGGTGATCTAGTCGTACTATTTGTTCGGTTATTCGGAACCACTCGAATGAGTGATTGCGGGACGCCCCCGAACGGGCCCACCATGAAGCTGCAACATGAATGTGCAAGGCGACGCTTTCATCGGGCATGCGAAGGGCTCCCCTTATGTCGACCGAAACCAATGCCGGAATTCCTGCGCCGGGCGCGCAGCCGGAGATCCGGCAGCAGCAGTCCCTGAGCACGGCGGGCGCGCGGAACCTCGCCACGACCACCAAGTCCGCGCCCCAGATGCAGGGCATCAGCCCGCGCTGGCTGCTCAGGATGCTGCCCTGGGTGCAGGTCTCCGGCGGTACCTACCGGGTCAACCGCCGCCTGCGCCACAAGGTCGGCCGTGGCCGGGTGAGTTTCGTCAAGACCGGTTCCGAGGTGCGGATCGTCCCGCAGACCCTGGCCGAGGTGCCGGTGCTGCGCGGCTACCAGGACGAGGCCGTGCTGGAGGAGCTGGCCGGCCGCTTCGTGCAACGGCAGTTCGACGCGGGGGACGTCCTGGTCACCGCCGGCACGCCGATCAGCGAGGTCTTCCTCATCGCGCACGGCAAGCTCGACCGGCTCGGCACCGGCAAGTACGGCGAGGAGACGGTGGTCGGCACCCTCGCCGACGGTGACCACCTGGGCGACGAGGCGCTCCAGGAGGAGGACGGCGCCTGGCCGTACACCGTCCGCGCCGCCACCTCCGGCACCGTACTGGTGCTCTCCTGGCCCTCCTTCCAGGAGCTGCACGACCGCTCCGAGTCGCTGCAGCTGCAGATCATGGAGTACCTGAACGGCTTCGAGCAGGCGCAGAACAAGCACGGCGAGGCCGCGATCGGCCTCTCCGCCGGCCACCAGGGCGAGTACGACCTGCCCGGCGCCTTCGTGGACTACGAGCTCAGGCCCCGCGAGTACGAGCTGAGCGTCGCCCAGACGATCCTCAAGGTCCACAGCCGCGTCGCCGACCTCTACAACCAGCCGATGAACCAGACCGAGCACCAGCTCCGGCTGACCATCGAGGCCCTGCGCGAGCGCCAGGAGCACGAGCTCGTCAACAACCCCGAGTTCGGGCTGCTGGAGAGCGCCGAGTACGACCAGCGGATCCAGACCCACTCCGGCCCGCCCACCCCGGACGACATGGACGAACTGCTCAGCCGCCGCCGCAGCACCAAGATGTTCCTGGCCCACCCCAAGGCCATCGCCGCCTTCGGCCGGGAGTGCAACAAGCGCGGCCTCAACCCGGGCACCGTCGAGGTCGAGGGCAAGCACGTCAACGCCTGGCGCGGGGTGCCGCTCTTCCCGTGCGACAAGATCCCGATCATCGGCGGGCACACCAGCTCGATCATCGCGATGCGCGTCGGCGAGGACAACCAGGGCGTCGTCGGCCTGCACCAGACCGGAATTCCGGATGAATACCAGCCGGGCCTCTCGGTGCGTTTCATGGGAATCGACGAGAAGGCCATCATCTCCTACCTGGTGAGCGCCTACTACTCGGCCGCGATCCTGGTCCCGGACGCGGTCGGCGTGCTGGAGAACGTGGACGTCGCGCAGCGCTGACGACGGGCCCCCGGCTCGGCCTCCGAGCCCGGAACCGCGCCGCCCGGCCAGGGGTACAGCCCCGGCCGGGCGGCGCGCCGCGGTGCGTACGGCCACCGGCCCGCCGCCCCGGCACCACCCGGCCGCCCGACGGGCCGGCCGTCCCACGACAGGCGCCCTACAGGGGGAGGAACCCATGACGAGCTCCACGCTGGAGCGGGACCACAAAGAGGGCCACGAGGCGGCCGACATCCTCGCCCGCGCCCGCGGACTGGTCGACCCGGTGCTGCGGGCCGCCGTCGACTCACTGCCCGGCACGATGCGCAAGGTCGCCGGCTACCACTTCGGGTGGTGGGAGGCGGACGGCACGCCCTCCGAGTCCTCCTCCGGCAAGGCGATCCGCCCCGCGCTGGTCCTCGCCGCCACCCAGGCCCTCGGCGGCACCCCCGGTACGGCCGTCGCCGCGGCCGCCGCGGTGGAGCTGGTCCACAACTTCACCCTGCTCCACGACGACGTCATCGACCGGGACGACACCCGGCGCCACCGGCCCACCGCCTGGCGGGTGTTCGGCACCACCGAGGCCATCCTGGCCGGCGACGCGATGCACTCCCTCGCGCTGCGCCTGGTCGCCGAGGACTCCCACCCGGCCGCCCGGGGCTCGATCCGCCGGCTCGCCGACTGCGTGGTCGAGCTCTGCGAGGGCCAGCAGATCGACTGCGCCTTCGAGCAGCGCAACGACGTCTCGCTCACCGAGTGCCTGGCGATGGCCGAGGCCAAGACCGGAGCCCTGCTCGGCGCCGCCTGCGCGATGGGCGCGCTGTACGGGGGCGGGTCGGAGGAGGCGGCGCGGGCGATGGACGGCTTCGGCCGCGAGATCGGCCTGGCCTTCCAGCTGATCGACGACCTGATCGGCATCTGGGGGGATCCGACGGTCACCGGCAAGCCGGTCGGCGCGGACCTCGTCGCCCGGAAGAAGTCGCTGCCGGTGGTCAAGGCGCTCGGCTCGGGCACCGCCGAGGGCGCCCGGCTCGCCGAGCTGTACTCGCTCGAACGGGCGCTCACCTCCGGGGAGTTGGCCCAGTGCGCGGCCGCGGTCGAGGCGGCCGGGGGCCGCGGCTGGGCGCAGGGCGAGTCCTGCGAGCGGATGGCCGCGGCGATGGCGCAACTGGCCGCGGCCGTCCCGGAGCCGGCCGCGGCGGACGAACTGCTGGCGCTCGCCGAGCTGGTGACCCGCCGCACCCACTGAGTGCGCCTCCGGAGCGGGAAGTCGGCCCGGCCGACTTCCCGCTCCGCGGCTTCGCCCGAGGCGCCGCACCCGGGGAGCTCCCCCCCCGGGAGTCTCACCCGTGCGCGGCCAACAGCCGTTGCTCCTTGGCCGGTTCGATGCCCTGCTTGAACGGCGCTCCCGGGACCAGCTTCCGCCCCTCGGCGTCGGTGTCCTCGGCCTGGCCCCGGGCGCGCAGCCACTCCCAGGTGTCCCGGGCGGTCTCCGCGAACGGACGGCAGCGCAGCCCGGCCGCCTCGGCGCGGGTGCTGTCGACCTGCCAGATGTACCGCCACTCCGGCAGGTCCGGCGCCCAGAAAGGGAGTTCGAGCCAGGGGGCGACCTGGTCCGGCCCCTCGGCGAGCAGCGCGGCGTCGTCGACCGGGACCAGCTCGGTGCCGGCCGCGCCCGCGATCTCCCGGCAGGTCTCCAGCCACTGCCCGAAGGTGAGCCGCCCGGGCGGCGCGGTGGTGATGTAGCGCCCCGCCGTCCCGGCCGTCAGCAGGTCGAGCCCGAAGGCGGCGAAGTCCCGCACGTCGATCACCTGGATGGTCCGCTCCGGATCGCCGGGCGCGAGTACCCGCCCGCCGCGGGCCATCCGCTCCAGCCACCAGGGCAGCCGGCCGCCCAGCTCGTACGGTCCGATCAGCAGCCCGCTGCTGAGCACCAGGGTGCGATCGGCGCCGAAGCCCGCCAGCACCGCGCGCTCGGCGCCCGCCTTCAGCTCGCGGCCGAACGGCTGGTCGGGCGGGGTGTCGGCGGGGCAGGGGAGGAGCGGGGAGTCCTCGCTGATCACCTGGGTGGCCCAGTCGGCGTAGGCGTGCACCGAGGAGACGAAGGTGTAGTGGTCGGCCCGTTCGCGCAGCAGTCGGGCGGAGAGCGCGGCCTGGGCGGGCTGGCGGGCGGAGGTGTCGACGACGGCGTCCCAGTGGCGGCCCTCGATCAGCCGGGCGAGGTCCTCGGCGCTGTCGCGGTCGCCCCGGACGGTCTCGACCCCGGGCAGGTCGGGGGCGCTGCGGCCGCGGTTGAAGGTGGTGACCTGGTGGCCGCGGGCGAGCGCCTCGGTGGCGTAGGCCCGTCCGAGAAAGGACGAGCCCCCGAGCAGGAGGATCTTCATACCGGCCAGCCTGTCCCCGCCGTACCACCCGTACGCCGGGGTTCGCGCTGAGCGGAGCGCCCAGGCGGAGTGCCCGCGCTGAGCACCCGCGCCGAGCACCCAGGCCGAGCACCGAGCCGAGGACCCGAGCCGAGGACCCGCGCCGAGCACCGAACCAGCCCCCACCCGGCCCCGGCGCCGCCCGACATGCCACCCTCATCCACCCCCCTTAGCATCCCAAATATACCGATCTGCCCTGATTCGGCCTGGGAGAGCGACAGCATGGTCAACCCGGCACTCGTCGATCCGGCCACCATCCGCGCGACCGCGGCCGAGGCCTGGATCCGCGCCCACCCCGTCCTGCGCAACTACCGCACCCTCTACGCCCAGGCCCTGGACGACGCGGACCCCGGCTACGTCGGCGGCTTCGGCGTCTTCCGCCACACCTCGCGGCCGGCCACTCCCGCCGACACCGACGCCGTCACCCCCGACAACGACACCCTCCCCTCCCGCGCCTGGCTCGACCTGCGCGCCGAGCCCTGGGTGCTCTCGGTCCCCTCCGACGCCGGCTACCGCGTCCTCGCGGTGCACGAACTCGACACCCTCCAGGCCGGGTTGATCGGCTCCCGGACCACCGGCCAGGAGGCCGGGGACTTCCTGGTGGCCGGCCCCGACTGGACGGGCGAGACCCCGCCCGGCATCGCGGGCGTGATCCGCACCGCCACCCGACTGGTCAGCGTCCTCGCCCACACCCGGCTCACCGGAAACAGCCCCGCCGAGCTCGCCGAGCTGCGGGCCGCCCAGGAGCAGTACCGGCTGCGCCCGCTGCACGAGTACACCGGCAGCCCGGCCCCCGCCCCCGCCCCCGAACCGGTCTGGCCGGTCTGGCGCGACGAGGTCCCGGACGGCGTCGAGTTCCTCACCTTCCTCGACTTCCTGCTCGGGTTCTTCCCGCTGACCGACCGACTCCCGCCGGCCGAGAGCGAGTTGCGCGGCCGCCTGACCGACCTCGGCATCGACGGCCGCGGCGAGTTCGAGCCCGCCGTCCTCCCGCTGGAGACCCGCGCCGAACTCGACCGGGGCATCGCCGACGGCCGCGCCCGGCTGACCCGCGCCGTCACCGAACTCCGTGACTCCGCAGGCCTGTTCGGCACCCGCGAGCAGCTGGGCGGGGACTTCCTCCGGCAGGCCGTCGCCGCCGAGCTCGGCCCGTACGGACTGCCCGTCGAGGAGGTCTGGTACGGCCGTTGGGCGGCGGACAGCGCGGGCCACCGCCCGCCGAACGCCGCCGACCGCGACTACCTGATCCGCTTCGCCCCGGACGCCCTGCCGCCGGCCCGCTTCTTCTGGTCCGCGACCGCGTACGCGCTCCCCGGGCACCGGCTGGTCGACAACACCCTGGACCGCTACTCGATCGGCGCCCACACCCCCGGCCTGGTCCGTGACCGGGACGGCGGCCTCACCCTCTACGTCCAGCACAAGCGCCCCGCCAACGCCGAGCACTCCGCCAACTGGCTGCCCGCCCCGGACGGCCCGTTCGCCGTCGTGCTCCGGATCCGCGGCCCGGAGGACTCCGTCCTGGACGGCCGCTGGCAACCCCCGCCGCTCACCCCGCGCTGATCCGCCGCCCGCCCCGCGCTGGTCCGCCGCCCGCCGCCAATGTCCAGCCAACGTCCAGCCCCCGTCCAGCCCCGCCCCGCTCCGACCCCGACGAAGGACCCCCGATGAACCTGCCCGAGCTGGAGGCCCTGGCCGCCGACGCCTACGTCTACGGCTATCCGCTCGTCGCCGGCCTCACCATGGTCGAGCGCTTCGCCAAGGGCGGCCTGGGCACCCTCCCGGCGGCGCCGTTCAACCACTTCAGCCACGCCACCCGGCTGGCCGGCCCGGCCGACCACTTCGTCTCGGTCAACAACGACACCATCTACTCGATCGCCCAACTGGACCTCTCCGAGGGCCCGCAGGTGCTGCACGTCCCGGACACCGCCGGCGCCTACTACGTGCTGCAGTTCCTCGGCGCCTGGACGGACAACGTCGCCTACCTCGGCAGCCGGGCCACCGGCACCGCGGCCCAGACCTGGCTGGTCGTCCCGCCCGAGTGGCACGGCACCGCGCCGGACCGGGACCGGGTGATCGAACTGCCCACCACCGTCGGCACGATCGTCGGCCGCTTCGCCTGCAACGGCCCCGGCGACCTGCCCCGGGTCAAGGCGCTCCAGGCCGGGCTCGTCCTGGAGCCGCTGGAGCCCGGCGGCCTGGTCGCCGGAGTGCCCGAGCCCGACCCGGACGTCCCCGAGCGGCTGGCCTTCTTCGAACGCCTGCGAGTGTGGATGCAGGCCTTCCCGCCGGCCACCCCCGACATCGAGTACCAGCGCCGCTTCGCCCCGCTCGGCCTGCTGGACGACGGCGCCTCGCCGTACCGCGCGGCCGCCGCGGAGTGGACCCTGGCGCTCGCCAAGGGCCTGGCCGCCGGGCGCGAACGGGTCGAGGACGCCACCCGCCCGCCCGAGGACCACCCGCTCGGCGAGTGGCGCTCCACGCTCCACCTCTTCGACTACAACATCGACCACCTGGGCCCCGGCACCCTGGACGACCCGGAGTGGCGCATCCCCGACCGCCGCGCCGCCTACCTCAGCCGCGCCGCCGCCGCCCGGGCCGGCCTCTGGGGCAACCACGCCTACGAGGCCTCGTACGCGATGACCTACGACGACTCCGACGGCCGCCCGCTCACCGGCGCCAACAGCTACACCCTCCGCTTCGAGCAGCCCCCGCCGGCCGAGGCCTTCTGGTCCGTCACGATGTACTCGGTGCCGGACTACTACCTGGTGGAGAACCCGATCGACCGCTACTCGATCGGCGACCGCACTCCCGGCCTGGTGTACGGGGACGACGGCTCGCTGACCGTGACCCTCCAGCACGAGCAGCCGGACGACCCGACGGCCGCCGCCAACTGGCTCCCCACCCCGCTCGGCGAGTTCCGCCCGATCATCCGGCTCTACCGGCCGAAGCCCGTCGTGCTCGACGGCACCTACCAGGTCCCGCCGATCCACCGCAGCCCTCCCGCGCAAGAGCAGGCCTAGCGCCCCGTCGCGGTGCCCGTCGGGTGCGGGGAGGCGCTCCCGGTCGGTGTCCCCGAGGGGCTCGGCGCTCCGGTCGGCGAGCCGGAGGGCGACGGCGCCCCGGTCCGGCTCGGCGTCGCCGTGGGCGTGGCCGTGGCCGACGACCCCCCGCCCGGTGTCGGCGGGGACGTCGACGGTGACGCGGACGGTGCTGCCGATGCGGACGTCGACGCGGGCGCCGAGGGCTCCGCCGAGGAGGAGGACCCGCCCCGGTTCTCCGGCCCGCCCTCCAGGGTGACCACCGCCTGGGAGGGTGGCAGCGCGATCCGGGCGGTCCAGTGGGTGGTGGGCGCGAGGGTCTCGTCCACGGTGACGATCACGGTGATCCGCTGCCCGGGCGCGAGCGTCCCCGCGTCGCGGCTGAGCCGGAGCCAGCCGGCGTCCGTCACGGCGTGCCAACGGATCTCCGTGGTGCCGGAGTTGGTGAGGGTGAGCACCGTCCGGCTGCCGTACTCCCCGGCCTCGACGGTGAGCAGTCCGGCCGGGGCCGGGTCGCTCGCGCCCGGGGCGGAGGCCCGTTCGACCGCGGGGGCCGGGGCGGCGACCAGGGTGGGGCTGCCGAGCGGGGTGGCGCCCCGGGCGGGCACCGGGACCAGTGGACCCTGGAAGGTGAGCCGCGGAAAGCCGGGAAGCAACGTTTCTGCACCGTTTGCTCCGCCCCCGCCACCCCCGCCCGCACCCGCCAGCTCCAGCCCCGGCATCCCCGCGCCCACCGCCGCCCCCGCGGCCACCCCCGCCGCCCACGGCTGCCCCGGCCGCTGCCCGGCGTCCCGCCCGGCCTCGTCCACCCGCACCGCCGAGACCGAGGCCGCCGACCCCGCCCCGCCACCGCCCCGGTGCCCGGCCCACAGCGCGACCACCGGCGCCGCCAGCACGGCCGCCAGCACCCCGGTGGTCACCACCCGCCGACGGACCGCCAGCCCCCGGCCCGCGTCCGGAGCCCGGTGCCGGGGGAAGCCGCCGTGGTCGAACCGCAGCCCCGGCTCGGCCGCCGCCGAGCCGCGCCGGCCCGTCGCCCCAGCCGGGGCGGGCCGCGCCGGCCCACCCACCGACGGGGGCGCCGCCAGCAGCGGCAGCCCCGACAGCCCCGCCGCACCCTCGGCCGCCTCCCCGGCGGCCACCCGCTCCGCCGTCCCCCGGCAGGTCGGGCACTCCACCACGTGCTGCACCAGCTCCCGCCGCAGCGCCGGGCCGAGCACCCAGTCCCGCCAGGACTCCGCCCCGGCCCCGCCCAGCCGGTCCAGCTCCGGGCAGCTGCCCACCCCGAGCACCAGCAGCGCCGCCCTGGTCCGGGCCACCTCGGCCTCGGCGGCAGCGAGCAGTGCGCGGGTCCGGTCGAACGGCAGGCCCACGACGGCCGCCACCTCCAGCGGGGTCAGCCGGTGCCGGACGGACAGCTCCAGCGCCTCGCGCTGCTCCGGGTCCGTACCGGCCGCCTCGGGCCAGGCGAGCGAGGCCAGCTCGCGTCGTCGCCGGATCGCCTCGGCCTCGGGCATCTGGTCGGGCCGGCCGGCCGCCCCCGGCCCGGTCCCGTCCGCCAGCCGCCGCAGGCAGCAGTACCGGGCCAGCGAGAACAGCCAGGCCCGCACCAGTCCGGGCTCGGCCAGCCGGGCGCCGTGCCGCCGGGCCAGCTCGCGGACATCCCGCAGGGCGTCGGTGGCCGCGTCGTGTTCGCACAGCACCGAGAGGCAGTAGGTGAACAGGCCGTCCACCTGCCGCTCGTACGCCGCGAGTACGGCGTCCGGCGCCCCGACGGGCCCAACAGTTCGCGTTGTCACCCGTCCGACGGTAGGGACACCGGGCGGCCCGTCCCCGCCATTCACCGCGTATGTACTTCTTTCGGGTAACAACATCGCCCATCTGTGTGGGCGCCCGGCATCCTCAGCCGCGAAGCACGGCCTCGAACGGCCGAGCACAGCCGAGAACGGCCGAACACAGCAGAGCACAGCCGAACACAGCAGAGAACGGCCGAGCACGGCGAAGCGCAGCGGACCACCGCTGTCACACCCAGCCGCTACCGTGGGCCGCATGCCTCCGCGTTCCAAGACCACCGCCAAGCCGCGCCCGGCCTACCGCTGCACCGAGTGCGGCAACCAGCTGCCCAAGTGGGTCGGCCGCTGCCCGGAGTGCAACGCCTGGGGCACGGTCGAGGAGTACGGCGCGGTGCCGATCCGCACCACCGCGGCCGGCCCGGTCAGCGCGCCGGCCCGCCCGATCGCCCAGGTGGACGGCCAGGTCGCGACGGCCCGCTCGACGGGCGTGCCGGAGCTGGACCGGGTGCTCGGCGGCGGTCTGGTCCCCGGCGCGGTGGTGCTGCTGGCCGGTGAGCCCGGCGTCGGCAAGTCGACCCTGCTGCTGGATGTCGCGGCCAAGGCGGCCACCGCCCAGCACCGCACGCTCTACGTCACCGGCGAGGAGTCGGCCGGCCAGGTCCGGCTGCGCGCCGACCGGATCGACGCCCTCTCCGAGCACCTCTACCTCGCCGCCGAGCAGGACCTGGGCGCGGTGCTCGGGCACATCGATGCGGTCAACCCCGGGCTGCTGGTCCTGGACTCGGTGCAGACCATCGCCTCCGCCGAGCTGGACGGCGCCCCCGGCGGCCCGGCCCAGGTCCGCGAGGTGGCGGGCGCGTTGATCCGGGCGTCCAAGGACCGCGGCATGGCCACCCTGCTGGTCGGCCACGTCACCAAGGACGGCCAGATCGCCGGCCCGCGCCTGCTGGAGCACCTGGTGGACGTGGTGCTGAGCTTCGAGGGGGACCGGCACGCCCGGCTGCGGCTCATCCGCGGGGTCAAGAACCGCTACGGCGCCACCGACGAGGTGGGCTGCTTCGAGCTGCACGACGAGGGCATCGTCGGCCTCGCTGACCCGTCCGGCCTCTTCCTGACCAGGCGTGACAAGCCCGTCCCGGGCACCTGCCTCACCGTCACCCTGGAGGGCAAGCGCCCGCTGGTGGCCGAGGTGCAGGCACTGATGGTGGATTCGCAGATCCCCTCCCCGCGGCGCACCACCTCGGGCCTGGAGTCGCCCCGGATCGCGATGATCCTGGCCGTGGTCGAGCGGCACGGCGGGGTGAAGCTCGGCAAGCAGGACATCTACACCGCGACGGTCGGCGGGGTGAAGCTGACCGAGCCCTCCGCGGACCTCGCGGTCGCGCTCGCGGTGGCCAGCTCCTCCACCGACACCCCGCTGCCCAGCAACCTGGTGGCGATCGGCGAGGTCGGTCTGGCGGGCGAGGTGCGGCGGGTGACGGGTGTGCAGCGCCGGCTGGCCGAGGCGCACCGGCTGGGCTTCACCCACGCCCTGGTCCCGCCGGACCCGGGAAAGGTGCCGCCGGGCATGAAGGTGGTCGAGGTGGCCGACATCGGTGAGGCGCTGCGGGCCATCCCGGGCCGCCGCCGGGCCGCCGCCAAGCCCCGCGCCGAGGCCCGTACCGAGACGCGTGGTGAGGCTCCGTCGGCCCCGCCGGCGCCCCGCGCGCCCCGGGTCCCGGCGTACCCGGACGAGCTGATGGACGGCTGGGAGCCGCTCGACTCCGACGAAGTGCGCTGACCCAAGCCCTGCCGAAGCCGCACGCAGTTAGACTTCCCCCAGTCTCATTGGCCAGAAGGCAGTACCGAAGCGGTACTGAGCGACAGAGCAACAGACCGCGGACCGGCGCACGGCGCGAGGCGCGCGGCACGGGGTCGACCGGAGGAGTCACGTGGCAGCCAGCGACCGGGGGGCGGACAAGGCCTCCCGTGAGGAGGCCCTGCTGCGGGCCTCCCTCACCGCCATCGCGCCCGGTACCGCGCTTCGTGACGGCCTGGAACGGGTCCTGCGGGCCAACACCGGCGGCCTGATCGTGCTGGGTTTCGACAAGACCGTCGAGTCCCTGTGCACCGGCGGCTTCGTCCTGGACGTCGAGTTCAGCGCGACGCGGCTGCGCGAGCTGTGCAAGCTCGACGGCGCGGTGGTGCTGGACAAGGACATCACCAAGATCGTCAGGGCCGGCGTCCACCTGATGCCGGACTCCACCATCCCCACCGACGAGACCGGCACCCGCCACCGCACCGCCGAGCGGGTCAACCGGCAGACCGGCTATCCGGTGGTCGCGGTCTCGCACTCGATGCGGCTGATCGCCATGTACGTCAACGGCACCCGCCGGGTGCTGGAGGACTCCACCACCGTCCTCTCCCGCGCCAACCAGGCGCTGGCCACCCTGGAGCGCTACAAGCTGCGCCTGGACGAGGTGGCCGGCACGCTCTCCGCCCTGGAGATCGAGGACCTGGTGACGGTCCGGGACGTCACGGCCGTGGCCCAGCGCCTGGAGATGGTCCGGCTGATCGCCACCGAGATCGCCGGCTACGTGCTGGAGCTCGGCATCGACGGCCGGCTGCTCTCGCTCCAGCTGGACGAGCTGATCGCGGGCGTGGAGCCGGAGCGCGAACTGGTCGCCCGGGACTACTTCCCGGAGCGCGCCGCCAAGAAGGGCCGTACGGTCACCGAGGTGCTGGCCGACCTGGAGGCGCTCACCCACGCCGAGCTGCTGGACCTCCAGACGGTCGCCAAGGCGCTCGGCTACTCCGGCTCCCCGGAGTCCCTGGACTCCGCCGTCTCCCCGCGCGGCTACCGCCTGCTGGCGAAGATCCCGCGCCTGCCCAACACGGTGATAGAGCGCCTGGTCGAGCACTTCGGCGGGCTGCAGAAGCTGCTCGCCGCCAGCATCGACGACCTGCAGACGGTCGAGGGCGTCGGCGAGACCCGGGCCCGCTCGGTCCGCGAGGGCCTGTCCCGGCTTGCCGAATCGTCCATCCTGGAGCGCTACGTCTGATCTGACGCGCGGCAGCCCGCGGACGGCCCCCGGAGAAACGCTTCCCCGGGGGCCGTCCCGCGTCTCCGCCCCCCTGGGCCGCTCAGCACCACCTCACGCCCCCCGGACCTGCCCACACCACCGGAGCCCCCGACCGCGCGGCGGTCGGGGGCTCCGTACGAAGATGACGAGCGCTCAGTTGTCCAGCCGGATCGAGGTCCGGGCGGACACCTTGTCCCCGGAGAGCCCGGTGAGCTCGGCGAGCACCACGTACGTCCCGTTCGGCGGCGCGGTCTGGTCGGCGGTCGCGCACTGCGGCTTGCTGCGGCTGCGGTCCCAGGTGAAGGTCTCGGTCTGGCTGCTGTTGGCCGGGATCTGCACCCAGATGTTGCCCTTGTCGGGCGGGCAGTCGCCGGAGGACCAGACCCGGTCGTTGTTGCTGCCGCTGCTGACGGTGATCACCGAGGCGGTGCGGCCCAGGTCCACCCGGCAGTTGGCGCCGGAGGAGTTCTTGACCGTCAGCGCCAGCTTCGGCTTGTCCTTGGCCTGGTAGGAGTTCTGGCTGCCGGCCAGCTCCAGGGCGACCTGCGAGGAGGAGCAGACCGGAAGCGCCATCACCTCGGGGGTGTTCACCGCCGGGGCGCCGCCGCCCTGGCCGCCGGACGCACCGGTCGAGCCGCCCGAACCACCCGGCGCCGGGTTGCCACCGGCTCCGCCGGAGCCGCCCGAACCGCCCGAGCCACCGGCCCCGCCAGCGCCGCCGCCGGTCGCGCCGCCGCTGAGCCCGACCTCGCTGCCGCCGCCGCTGGCGACCGGCCCGCCGCCGGTGCCGCCCCCGGCGGGGTGCGCCGCCGGGCCGCTCGGCGAGGCGCCCGGCGTGATCGCCTGGGCGGGTGTCTGGCTCTGGGACGGTACGGCCTGCGCGGCCTTGCTCGATGAGCCGCCGTCACCGCCTCCGCCCTGATCAGTCATCAGCCAGGCGATCAGCGCGACGACCGCCGCGACGGCGACGAGCACGACGACGCGCCGACGCCAGTAGATCGAGGCCGGCAGCGGTCCCACGGGTTGACGCAAAGAGGGCACGATCAAACTCTATGGGACTGTGTGTGGCGATTGACTCACCAACACCGCACAGTCGCCCCTTCTTTCACATGATCCGCCATTTGATCCGTTCGAGCGAGCCTCCGGATCCGGAGAACCGGGCGGAAACCGGCAGATCCGGAATCGTCATCTCCGCTTCGGTCGGGTCCCGTGGCCGTGGGAGGATCGAAGGGCCATGACTGCCATCACCGCCACCGAAGCCGCCACCGCGCCGCCGATGCCCCTGCCGCTGTTGCACTCGACCGTCATCGACTGGTACGAGGCCAGCAAGCGCGACCTGCCCTGGCGGACGCCCGACGCGTCCCCCTGGGCGGTCATGGTGAGCGAGTTCATGCTCCAGCAGACCCCGGTGAAGCGGGTGCTGCCCGCCTGGCAGGCCTGGATGACCCGCTGGCCCACCCCCGCCGACCTGGCCGCCGAGGCACCCGGCGAGGCGGTCCGGCTGTGGGGCCGGCTGGGCTACCCGCGCCGCGCGCTGCGCCTGCACGCGGCCGCCGTGGCGATCACCGAGCAGCACGGCGGCGAGGTCCCGGACGACCACGCCACGCTGCTCTCGCTGCCCGGGGTGGGGGAGTACACCGCCGCCGCGGTCGCCTCCTTCGCCTTCCGCCAGCGGCACGTGGTGCTGGACACCAACGTCCGCCGGGTCTTCGCCCGCGCGGTGACCGGCGTCGAGTACCCGGCCACCGCCACCACCGCCGCCGAGCGCCGCACCGCGACCGCCCTGCTGCCCGACGACGCCCCGACGGCCGCCACCTGGGCGGTCGGCGTGATGGAACTGGGCGCGCTGGTCTGCACCGCCCGCGGCCCGGAGTGCGGGGACTGCCCGCTGTTCACCGTCTGCGCCTGGCAGCGGGCCGGCCGCCCGCCGTACGAGGGCCCGGCCCGGCGCGGCCAGTCCTACGAGGGGACGGACCGCCAGGTGCGCGGCAAGCTGCTCGCGGTGCTGCGCGAGGCACACGGCACGGTGCCCCAGGCCCGGCTGGACGCGGTCTGGCCGGACGCGGTGCAGCGCGCCCGGGCGCTGGACGGCCTGGTCGCCGACGGTCTGGTCGAGCCGGTCGAGCAGGGCGTCTACCGCCTGCCCCAGTGAACGACGGCGCCCCCGGGAGGACCTCCCGGGGGCGCCGTGCGAAGCGGTGACCGTCAGACGGCCGTCGCCTCCAGCGAGGCCTCGGCCGGCTTCTCGCCGGTGCCGGCGCCGCGCAGCGGCACCTCGCGCAGGAACACCGCGGCGGCGATGGCGATCACGGCCACCCCGGCGCCCCACAGGAAGACGGTGTGCATGCCGTTGGACACCGCGTGGTGGTAGGCGTCCTGGACGGCCTCGGGCAGCTTGCGCAGCTCGGCCGGGCCCATCTGGCCCGGGTCCTTCGCCCCGCCGCCGGCCGAGGCCTGCTCGCCCAGCCGCGCGGTCATGGTGTCCTTCACCCGGTTGTTGAACAGGGCGCCGAACAGCGCGACACCGAAGGAACCGCCGATGGTGCGGAACAGGGTGGCGGTGGAGCTGGCGACGCCCATGTCCTTGAGCTCGACGCTGTTCTGGGCGACCAGCATGGTGATCTGCATCAGGAAGCCCATGCCGGCGCCCAGCACGATCATCCAGCAGGCCGAGGTGAAGCTGCTGGTCTCGGTGCCCATGGTGGAGAGCAGGATCAGGCCGCCGGTCATCACGATGGTGCCGATGATCGGGAAGATCCGGTACTTGCCGGTCTTGGTGACGGCCTGGCCGACCACGAGCGAGACGACCAGCATGCCGAACATCATCGGCATCAGCAGCAGGCCGGAGTTGGTCGCCGAGGCGCCCTGGACAATCTGCTGGTAGAGCGGCAGGAAGACGGTCGAACCGAACATCACGAAGCCGACCACGAAGCCGATGATCGAGACCAGGGTGAAGTTCAGGTTCTTGAACAGGCTCAGCGGCAGCATCGGTTCCTGGGCCCGCTGCTCCACGTAGCAGAAGGCGATCAGCGAGGCGACGGCGAGCGCGGCCAGGCCGAGGATCTCCTTGGAGCCCCAGGCGTACTGCTGGCCGCCCCAGGTGGTGATCAGCACGAGCGAGGTGATGCCGGTGGTGAGCAGCACGGCACCCGGGTAGTCGATCCGGGCGGTGTTGCGGACCTTCGGCAGCTTCAGGGTGACGACGACCACGGCGAGCGCGACGATCCCGAGCGGCAGGTTGATGTAGAAGGTCCAGTGCCAGCTCAGGTGGTCGGTGATGAAGCCGCCGACCAGTGGGCCGCCGATGGTGGCGAGGGCCATCACGGCGGCGAACATGCCCTGGTACTTGCCGCGGTCACGCGGCGGGACGAGCGCGCCCATGATCGACATGACGCCGACCATCAGACCGCCGGCGCCGAGGCCCTGCACGGCGCGGAAGCCGATCAGCTCGTTCATGTTCTGGGACAGCCCGGACAGCGCCGAGCCCACCAGGAAGATCACGATCGAGGTCAGGAAGGTGCCCTTGCGGCCGTACAGGTCGCCGAGCTTGCCCCAGATCGGGGTGGAGGCGGCGGTGGCCAGGGTGTACGCGGTGACGACCCAGGACAGGTGCTCGGCGCCGCCGAGGTCACCGACGATGGTCGGCATCGCGGTGCCGACGATCAGGTTGTCGAGCATGGCCAGCAGCATCGTGACGACCAAGCCGACCATCACGAGGCGGATCTCGCGGGGTGACCGCGGCTGCTCCTCCTCGGCCGTCTTGTCCTCCGGTACCGGGCCGGCGGTCTTGGACTGTGACATGGGGTGGGGTCTCCCGGAGGGGTGTTTCGGACGGGCAGCGGGCCTTGCGGCGGATCACTTACTTGACGCCCGGCTAGTTTATCGATCGTCGGCACGGTAGGTTGTTTCCTAGCCGGTCGTCAAGCCAGTTTTAGGACCGGGCGCCTGGGCAGGGAGAATGAGCCCGGGGCGGACACCACCCCGGAGTCCGCAGCAGTAGTCACCGACGCAGTCATGAGGCAGGCCATGGGCACTCCGCACAGCCCCCGCAGCGACACCAGGGCTCGCATCATCGAGGTGTCGTTGGAGCTCTTCTCGGAGCAGGGCTACGAGCAGACCTCACTGCGCGAGATCGCCGACCGCCTGGGCGTCACCAAGGCCGCGCTCTACTACCACTTCAAGACCAAGGACGACATCGTCCTGGGCATCGTCGAGCGGATGGCCGCGCCGATCGACGAGATCATCGCGTGGGGCCGGGAGCAGGCCTGGAGCCCGGAGATGCGCGATGAGCTGATCCGGCGCTACGCGGACGGGATGACCGAGCGGGCCCCGCTGCTGCGCTTCTTCCACGAGAACCAGCCCGCGCTGCGCGAGTCCCCGGCTGGGCTGGCCTTCCGGGACCGCGTGATCACCATGATGCAGCTGGTGCACGGCCCGGAGGCGGAGTTCCGGGACCGGCTGCGCGCCACGATGGCGCTGTTCACCGCCCACTCGGCGTTCTTCCTGCTCAAGCAGGACACCGCGGACTGCGGCGACGCCGAGAACGTGTGGGGCGAGAAGCTGCCGTCCGCCGACCTGGACGAGGCCCTCGAAGCGGCCCGCGAGGTCGCGCTGGAGATCAGCGGCCGGATCAGCCACCCCGCCCGCACCACCGACTGAGCAGCCTAGAACGCCGTGACGCCGTGCCCGGAGAGGTACGCGATCGGATCGTCAACCGGCCCGGTCCGGCCCGGCGCCCGGCCCGCCCGACTACTAGGCCCGGTCGTACCGCGCCGAAGCGCTGTGACGAGCGCCACCCGGCGGCGGGGTTCGAGCCGCCGCCGGAAAGCGTCCGGCCCGCCCCCGCGCGGTGGCGGGGACGGGCCGGACGGGGAGACTTCAGTGCCGCGCGATCACGGCCTGACCGTCAGGACGATCAGTTGTCGACCGGGCGGACCCGGATCCAGGTCTCCAGGTAGTTCGCGGACTCGTTCTCGACCTCGATGCTGGTGCCGGTCTTCGGCACGTCGACACCGCTGTACGGGTTGTCCTTCGACCACCACGACTTCAGGTCGGAGAACTCGTCGACGCCCTTGGACTTCGGGATGACCGTCTCGACGTCGGCCTTGTGCAGGGTCAGCGCCGGGACGCGACGCGAACCGAAGGTCGAGTCGAAGCCCTGCATGCGCGGGCGCATCAGGGTGCCGTCGGACCACTTGATCGGGGTCGGGTGCGAGTCGACCGGCAGCACCAGGCCGTGGCCCGGGTGGGCGCTGACGTTGTTGTCGGTCTGCGATTCGTCCCAGTACCAGATCAGCAGGCCGGGCTGGTACGAGTAGTGCTCGACCCAGCCGGGCTTGGCGGCCGAACCGAAGTTGTACGGGCCGGTCTTCAGCGTCTGGTCGAACGACACGTACTGCTTGTTCTCCGCGATGTAGTACTGCGCGTAGTCCTTGGTGTACGAGCCGCCGAAGCGGGTGAAGCCGGCGGCGGTCCAGCCGTTGTCGCCGTTCTCCACGTCGTCGCTGAACACGGTGGCGCCGTCGGCGGTCACCGCGATGTTGTCCGCCGCGAAGCCGCGGTAGTGCAGGCCGCCGTCGGTGGTGTTGTGGTAGCGGAACTGGATCTTCTTGCCGGCGTAGGCGTCCAGGTTGAACGACAGGTCACCCCAGGCGGCGGTGAGGCCGCTGAGGGCCGGGCGGCCGTTCTCCTTGGGGAGCGCGGCGCCGTTCCAGGTGCCGTCCACGACGGTCCAGGTCTTGCCGCCGTCGGTGGAGACCTCGCCGAAGGTGTAGTCGAAGTCCGGCTCCAGCTCGTACCAGGCCTTGGCGTTGATGCTGGCCTTGGTCTTGCCGGTCAGGTCGATGTCGCGGGTCAGCGTGACGTTCAGGTTGTCGGCGCTGCCGCTCCACCACTCGTTGTTGCCCCCGAAGGGCTTGTTGATGTCGGTGGTGATGCTCTTCTTCGGCAGGTCGA
The DNA here is from genome assembly GCF_055560495.1 of Kitasatospora sp. NPDC023176. Classification (NCBI taxonomy): domain Bacteria; kingdom Bacillati; phylum Actinomycetota; class Actinomycetes; order Kitasatosporales; family Streptomycetaceae; genus Kitasatospora; species Kitasatospora sp. NPDC023176. The sequence continues at coordinate 54,394 of NZ_JBVHIP010000006.1, forward strand.
CGATGAGCGCCTGCGGAAGGTTGGAGTTGTACTCCACCGGGCCGATGTGGTGGGTCGACTCGGTGCCGGCCTTGGCGCGGTCGGCCTTCAGCCAGCCGAGCTGGTACTTGCTCCAGGCGTCGAGGTCGTTCGGCATGTCGCCGATGCTGTCCTTGCCCTCGCCGAGCCAGGAACCGGAGGACATCAGCGACCAGAAGCCGACCGAGTTGTCGATGCCCTTGCCGGCGGTGTCGTAGAGGTCCGGCAGACCGAGGTCGTGGCCGTACTCGTGGGCGAAGACGCCGAGGCCGCCGTTCTCCGGCTGCATCGTGTAGTCGCCGATCCAGAAGCCGGAGTCACCGACCTGGACGCCACCGAGCTTGTTGTCGCCCGGGCCGGCCTGGCCGGTCAGGTTGCCGTAGACGTACGAGCGGTGGGCCCACAGGGCCTTGCTGCCCTGCTTGCCGCCACCGGCCGACTTGTCCTCACCGGCGTGCACGATCTGGAAGTGGTCGATGTACCCGTCGGGCTGGTTGAAGTTCCCGTCGTGGTGCGAGCCGTAGCGGTCCCACTGGTCGTACGAGGCCAGCGTCGCCTTGACCTGCTCCTTGGTCTGACCCTTCGCCAGCTGGTCCTTGTACCAGATGTCGACGGCGTCGCGGATCAGGTCCTGGGCGCTCGGGCAGACGTTGGAGCCGCAGTAGTCGGAGCCGTACCGGGCCTCGTTCCACGGCACCCGGACCCAGTCCGAGACCACGCCGTCGACCGAGTAGCGGCCCGAGGACTGCTTCTCGTAGAAGGTCTTCAGCGAGGGCTTGTCCTTGGCGAAGTACAGGTCCTGGTAGTGCTGCTGGTTGTAGTCGGCCTGCCAGGCGGTCGAGTTGTTCGTGGCGCGGTCCGGCGCCTCGATCTGGTTGTGCTTGGGGCCGGCCTCGCCGCCGTACTTGACCTTGCCGTCGGCGGTCTTGGTGGTGTTGTCGACCTGGTCGCCGAAGTCGACGAGGATCGTGAAGATCTTGTCCGTGCGCTCACGGGCGAGCTCGACGTACTTGTCCTTGCCGAGCTTCACGCTGGTGCTGCCGTTGTGCTGCTCGACCTGGGCGGTGCCGTTGAGCAGCTGCTCGGTGGCGGCCTTCTTCTCCGCATCGACCTTGGCGGTCAGCGGGCCCGGGATGTTGTGCTCGGTGTTGACGGACTGGACGGCGTCGGCGGGGTCCTTCGGGACCGGTGCCGAGCCGGACGCGACGGCGCTGCTCGGGAACAGGCCCGCGCCGAGCGTGACTATGACCGCCGCCGCGGTGGTGACCGCAGCGGCTCTCCTGGTGGTCTTCAAGGTTGTGACGCCCTCCCCGACCGAGCCGACTCTTGGCCAAGGCCCGGTAAACCAATATGAAAGACAGGTGGACGTCATTTGACCGAAGTGGGGCTGGAAAAGATAGACCTTGACCCTGACATGGGCACGGCGCTATGCTCGCCGATTTTCCGTCAGCTGATGCCCCGTCGGGAAGCGCCAGGTCCGGGCTGTGCGCGGCGGCCGGGAACGCACCGAGCCCCCGGCGCGAACGCCGGGGGCTCGGTGGCTGTGAAGTTGTCTGTTAAATGTTGGCTTACTTCGTCAGGTCCGGACCGGACGAGGCGACCGCGGCCGGGGTGTCCGCGACGGCCGACTTCTCCTCACCGCGGAAGGTGAACTTGGCTTCCTTGCCCTCGCCCTCCACGTCGACGACCACGATGTGGCCGGCCCGCAGCTCGCCGAAGAGGATCTTCTCGGAGAGGTGGTCCTCGATCTCGCGCTGGATGGTGCGGCGCAGCGGACGGGCACCCAGGATCGGGTCGTAGCCGCGCTTGGCCAGCAGCTTCTTGGCCTCGACGCTGAGCTCCAGGCCCATGTCCTTGTCCTTGAGCCGCTCGTCCACCTTGTCGATCATCAGGTCGACGATCTGGATGATGTCGTCCTCGGTCAGCTGGTGGAACACCACGATGTCGTCGACGCGGTTCAGGAACTCGGGGCGGAAGTGCTGCTTGAGCTCCTCGCCGACCTTCGCCTTCATCCGCTCGTACCCGGTCTGGGTGTCACCCGTGGCCGCGAAGCCCAGGTTGAAGCCCTTGGAGATGTCCCGGGTGCCGAGGTTGGTCGTCATGATGATGACGGTGTTCTTGAAGTCGACCACGCGGCCCTGGGAGTCGGTCAGGCGACCGTCCTCCAGGATCTGCAGCAGCGAGTTGAAGATGTCCGGGTGGGCCTTCTCGACCTCGTCGAAGAGGACGACCGAGAACGGCTTGCGGCGGACCTTCTCGGTCAGCTGGCCGCCCTCCTCGTAGCCCACGTACCCGGGCGGGGAGCCGAACAGCCGGGAGACGGTGTGCTTCTCGGAGAACTCGGACATGTCGAGCGCGATCAGCGCGTCCTCGTCGCCGAAGAGGAACTCGGCGAGCGTCTTGGACAGTTCGGTCTTACCGACGCCGGACGGGCCGGCGAAGATGAACGAACCGCCGGGGCGCTTCGGGTCCTTGAGGCCCGCACGGGTGCGCCGGATGGCCTGGGAGAGCGCCTTGATGGCGTCCTTCTGGCCGATGACGCGCTTGTGCAGCTCGTCCTCCATGCGCAGGAGACGGGACGTCTCCTCCTCGGTCAGCTTGAAGACCGGGATGCCGGTGGCGGTGGCCAGGACCTCGGCGATGAGCTCCTCGTTGACCTCCGCGACGACGTCCATGTCGCCGGCCTTCCACTCCTTCTCGCGCTTGGCCTTGGCCTGCAGGAGCTGCTTCTCGTCGTCGCGCAGGGACGCGGCCTTCTCGAAGTCCTGCGCGTCGATCGCGCTCTCCTTCTCGCGGCGCACGTCGGCGATCTTCTCGTCGAACTCGCGCAGGTCCGGCGGCGCGGTCATCCGGCGGATGCGCATTCGGGAGCCGGCCTCGTCGATCAGGTCGATGGCCTTGTCCGGCAGGAAGCGGTCCGAGATGTACCGGTCGGCCAGGGTGGCGGCGGCGACCAGGGCGGCGTCCGTGATGGAGACCCGGTGGTGGGCCTCGTAGCGGTCGCGCAGACCCTTGAGGATCTCGATGGTGTGCGGCAGCGAGGGCTCGGCGACCTGGATCGGCTGGAAGCGGCGCTCCAGCGCGGCGTCCTTCTCCAGGTGCTTGCGGTACTCGTCCAGGGTGGTGGCACCGATGGTCTGCAGCTCGCCGCGGGCCAGCATCGGCTTGAGGATGCTGGCGGCGTCGATGGCACCCTCGGCGGCGCCCGCGCCGACCAGGGTGTGCAGCTCGTCGATGAACAGGATGATGTCGCCGCGGGTGCGGATCTCCTTGAGCACCTTCTTCAGGCGCTCCTCGAAGTCACCGCGGTAGCGCGAGCCGGCCACCAGGGCGCCCAGGTCCAGCGTGTAGAGCTGCTTGTCCTTGAGCGTCTCCGGGACCTCGCCCTTGACGATCGCCTGCGCCAGGCCCTCGACCACGGCGGTCTTGCCGACGCCGGGCTCACCGATCAGGACCGGGTTGTTCTTGGTGCGGCGGGACAGCACCTGCATGACCCGCTCGATCTCCTTCTCGCGCCCGATGACCGGGTCGAGCTTGGCCTCGCGGGCGGCCTGGGTGAGGTTGCGCCCGAACTGGTCCAGGACCAGCGAGGTCGACGGGGTGCCCTCGGCGGGCCCGCCGGCCGTGGCCGACTCCTTGCCGCCGCTGGTCTGGTAGCCGGAGAGCAGCTGGATGACCTGCTGGCGCACCCGGTTGAGGTCGGCACCCAGCTTGACCAGGACCTGGGCGGCGACGCCCTCGCCCTCGCGGATCAGGCCGAGCAGGATGTGCTCGGTGCCGATGTAGTTGTGGCCGAGCTGCAGGGCCTCCCGGAGCGACAGCTCCAGGACCTTCTTCGCCCGGGGGGTGAAGGGAATGTGACCGGACGGGGCCTGCTGGCCCTGACCGATGATCTCCTCGACCTGCTGGCGCACGGCCTCAAGGGAAATCCCGAGGCTCTCCAGGGCCTTGGCGGCGACGCCCTCGCCCTCGTGGATCAGACCCAGGAGGATGTGCTCGGTGCCGATGTAGTTGTGGTTGAGCATCCGGGCTTCTTCCTGAGCCAGGACGACAACCCGCCGCGCGCGGTCGGTGAACCTCTCGAACATCGTTTATCGCTCCTCAGAGCGGTCGGGCAGTTCGGGGTCCGTCCCCGCCCTGTCCTTCCGCATGCTAGTCCCGCTCAGCGGCGCGGCCCACGGATTCACTCCCCGGTAGAGGAGCGAGATGCTGCGCGACCAGCCGACACCAATCCCAACCTGATGCTGGGAATCGGTGTTCCCACAGGTGGGCCGGATGCACCGGAAACCGCTACGCCATCGGCGAACAAGAGCCGCCGGGGCGGAGCCGGACCCTCTACGGCCGGTCGTACATGCTGCCCCTGGACGGGTCGAAGAACCCGTCCACCTGCATTCATACCCGGTATCGGGGTGGTTCTCGCGCAGTTTCCGCGGTGGCGGTGTTCGCCTGGCGAGAAGTCGGGCCGCAGGGGCGGTGGTTCGACGGCGGCCGGGGCCGGGCCGTACGCCGTCCCGGGGTGTCCGCGTTACCGCTTCGCCCTTACAGCGTTGCACAGCTCGTGATTGTTCCGCCGCCCGAGCCCGCCGCCTCGGCCGCCCGTGCCGACGCGGGCGCCGGTACCGGTGGCGCCGTGGTCGTCCGGGTGCACGCCGCGGGGCGCGGAGGTGTTCCCTCCGCGCCCCGCGCGTGTGTCGTCGGTGCCGTACGCGGTCGCCGGGGCCCCGCATCCGCTCCGGTGGGCCGGTGGCGCCGGGGTCAGGCCGCGTTGGCCTTGTCGTAGGCCTCGCGGACGGTGCTTGGCACCCGGCCGCGGTCGTTGACCTCCATACCCTGTTCCTTCGCCCACGCGCGGACCTTCGCGGTGTCGGGCGCGCTGCCGGACGGGCGTGCCGCGGCGCCGCGGCCCGGACGCCGGGTACCGGCGAGCCGGCCGCTCTGCTTGCGGCCCTTCTCCAGGTAGGGCGCCAGCAGACCGCGCAGCTTGTCCGCGTTGGCGCTCTTCAGGTCGATCTCGTAGGCAACGCCGTCGAGCGCGAACGTCACCGTCTCGTCCGCCGAACCGCCATCGAGATCGTCTTCAAGAATGACCTGCACCCTCTGTGCCACGGGCTTCCCTTTCCGCTAAACGACCCATTGCCTAAGGAAAGGAAAGCGCCTTTCTCCGGAAAACACAAACCCTTGACCGGCTCGGAGCCGCTCAGAGGTGCAGCAGCATGCGCGAGTTGCCCAGTGTGTTGGGCTTCACGCGCTCGAGGTCAAGGAACTCGGCGACACCTTCATCGTACGAGCGGAGAAGTTCTTCATAGACATCCGTAGCGATCGCCGCCGGGTCTGTCGTACCATCATCGGTTTCCTGGAGCTCCCCGATCTCGGCGAAACCGTGTTTCGCGAAGAACGGAACCTCGAACGTCAAGCAGAAAATCCGACGGACGCCCAGCCAGCGCGCGGTCTCCACCAGCTTCTCCAACAGCCGGTGCCCGATCCCGAAGCCCCGGCAGGAGGGATCGACCGCGAGCGTCCGGACCTCGGCGAGGTCCTCCCACATCACGTGCAGGGCCCCGCAGGCCACCACCACGCCGTTGTCGTCGCGTTCCGCGACCCAGAACTCCTGGACGGATTCGAACAGTGTGACTGTGGGCTTGTCGAGCAGAATGCCGTCGCGCGAGTAGGCGTCGATGAGCCCGCGTACGGCCCGTACGTCCGTGGTCCGCGCGCGGCGGATGGTGACCTCCATGGCGGGACGTTATCGCGTCGCGCCCGGCGCGGTCCCGCCGGTATCCGCTCCGCCGGTATCCGGGCCGTCCTCGGGGGATTCCGCGGCGGGCGGATCGGACGGGAAGAGAGCCGCCACCCGCAACGCGTCCCTGAGTGCCTCGCGCTGCTCCGGGGACATCAGGCCGAAGAAGTGGACCAGGGCCGCCGCGGGATTGTCACTGGTGGCCCAGGCGTCGTTCATCAGGGCCGCCGTGTACGCCTCGCGCGAGGAGACCGGTTCATATCGATAGGCCCGGCCGGCCCGCTCGCGGCGCAACCAGCCCTTTCTGTGCAGCTTGTCCAGGACGGTCATCACCGTGGTGTACGCGATTTCGCGTTCCGACTGCAGATCCAGGAGAACCTCGCGAACCGTCACCGGTCGGTTCCACCGCCACACCCGGGTCATGATGGCGTTCTCAAGTTCGCCGAGTTGCCGGACCATAGTCCGGCCAGGATAGGGAGTGAATGGGGCAAATCTTGTGAAGTGCGCCAAACCGGCGCGCCGCCACCCCCGGGAATCGGGAATGACGGCGCGCGGCGGTCGGGGCGGCTGACGGTGCCAGTCGATCAGTCCATGTCTTCCTTGGCCTTCTGGGCCCCGCCCTGGCTGCGGATGATCGCCCGCACCAGGAATCCGAAGCCGATCGCCATGACCAGCGGCGGCACGATCGCGCTGACGTAGTCCATCAGGTCACTCCTCCTCGGTCTTCTCCGCCGTCGCGGCGGAAGCCTTGGGTTCCGGCTTCACCAGCGGGAAGAGCACGGTCTCCCGGATGTTCTTGCCGGTCAGCAGCATGATCAGGCGGTCCACGCCGAGGCCCAGGCCACCGGTCGGGGGCATCGCGTACTCCAGGGCGCGCAGGAAGTCCTCGTCCACCTGCATGGCCTCGACGTCGCCGCCGGCGGCCAGCAGGGACTGCGCGGTCAGGCGGGCGCGCTGCTCGACCGGGTCGACCAGCTCGGAGTAGGCGGTGCCGATCTCGGTGCCGAAGATCACCAGGTCCCACTTCTCGGCCACGCCCGCGATGGAGCGGTGCTGGCGGGTCAGCGGGGAGACCTCGGTCGGGTAGTCCTTGATGAAGGTCGGCCGGACGGCGTTCTCCTCCAGCAGGCGCTCGACCATCTCCAGCACGATCTGGCCGTGGCCCCAGCTCTTCTCGAACGGGATGCCGTGCTCGGTGGCCAGCGCGCGCAGCTCCTCGACGGTGGTCTCCGGGGTGACCTCGGCGCCCAGGCGGGCGGAGATGCCCGGGTAGACGCTGACCTCCTCCCACGGCTCGGCCAGGTCGATCTCGTGCTCCACGCCGTGCGGGTCCACGCCCTTGATCACCGTGGTGCCCAGGGCGTCCCGGGCGGCGTTGACGATCGTCGCGCGGATCAGCTCGGCCTGGGTGTCGTAGTCGCCGTAGGCCTCGTACGACTCCAGCGAGGTGAACTCCGGGTTGTGGGTGGAGTCCGCGCCCTCGTTGCGGAAGTTGCGGTTGATCTCGAAGACCTTCTCGGCGCCGCCGACCACCAGCCGCTTGAGGTACAGCTCGGGGGCGATGCGCATGTACAGGTCGATGTCGTACGCGTTGATGTGCGTCTTGAACGGACGGGCGTTGGCGCCGCCGTGCACCGGCTGCAGCATCGGGGTCTCGACCTCGATGTAGCCGCGGTCCTCGTAGGTGCGGCGGATCGAGCGGACGACCTTGCTGCGCAGGTGCAGGATCTCGCGCGCCTCGGGGTTCACGATCAGGTCGACGTAGCGCTGGCGGACCCGGGCCTCCGGGTCGGTCAGGCCCTTGTGCTTGTCCGGCAGCGGGCGCAGGCACTTGGCGGTGAGCTCCCAGCGGTCCACCATCACCGACAGCTCGCCGCGCTTGGAGGTGATCACCTCGCCCTCGACGCCGACCTGGTCGCCGAGGTCGATGTCGGCCTTCCAGGCCGCCAGCCGCTCGGCGCCCAGCTTGTCCAGGGAGAGCATCACCTGGAGGTCGCCGCTGCCGTCGCGCAGGGTGGCGAAGCAGAGCTTGCCGCCGGTGCGGGAGAGGATCACCCGGCCGGTGATCCCGGCGCGCTCGCCGGTCGCGGTGTCGGGTTCGAGGTCCGGGTGCTTGGCACGCAGGTCCGCGATGGTGGTGGTACGGGGGAATCCGACCGGGTACGGGTCGACCCCGGCCGCCCGGAGCCGGTCCAGCTTCTCGCGCCGGACGCGCATCTGCTCGGGAAGGTCGTCGGTCGCGGGAACAAGGCTCTGATCGCTCACCCCACAAGGGTAGCCAGCCGTACACCGTGCTCCGTGACCGGATCGCACCGGAGGGGAGGCCGTCGGTTCGACGGCCTCCCCTCGCGGTCGGTGGTGCGGGCCGGTCAGCCGGTGCCGGTGGCGAGTTCGATCTCGTCGGGGGACTGCTCGGCCGGTGGGGCGGGGTGGGCCGGGGGCTTGGGGCGGCGGCCGAAGAGTTCGGCCGGGGTGGGCATCCGGTGCGGGCGGGGCGGGGTCTGCGCGGCGGCGGGCTGCTCCGGGCGGGAGTCCCGGGAGTCGGTGCTGCTCATCGTGGTCCGTCCTCCTACAGGGGTGGGGTGACTGCTCGGTGGTGCGGCGGGGTTCGGTACGGCCACCAGGTGGCGCGGGTGCCCGGTGGTGAGTGCGAGCCGCTCGCGGACGGCGGCCTCGGCCAGTGCGTGGCAGCGGCCGGCCAGTCGGGAGCGGCGGGCCCGTTCGCCGTGGCCGCAGGGCTGGCGGGACAGCCCGCGCAGTGCGGTGAGGTCCTCGGGGCCGGGCAGGTAGCCGTCGGTCACCGCCTCCTCCAGGCGCTCCAGGTAGCCGGCGGCACTGCCGGGGAGGGCGGCGCGGTAGCGGCCGAGGTCGGCGAGCAGGAAGGCGCGCAGTCGGCCGCCCTCCTGGACGGCCTCGTCGATCGCCTCGGTCAGACGCAGGGCGTCCTGGACGTCCTCGGCCCAGAGCTCGGCGCCCGGCCCGGCGAGCGCCGTCCGGTCGGGCACCTGGAGGTGGACGGGGACTGCGGGGTGCAGGGCTTGGGCGAGGGCTCGGCGCAGCACGCGGACTTCGTCGGCGCTGAAGGCCATGCCGCCGCGCGATCCGTGTGGCGTAGGCATGGGTTGACACTACGTGAGGAATATCCGATTTGTCGGTAACGTCGCGCGGAATTCCGCACGGTCGGCCCGCTGGAGAAACCTTTCGCCGAGCCCGTGGCGCTGCCCCGTACCCACCCGGGACTCCGCCCGCCGGGCGCCGCTCAGCTCGGCCGGTTGCGCTCGTACACCAGGCGCAGGCCGATCAGGGTGAGCCAGGGCTCGTGCTCGTCGATGGTGGAGGCCTCGCCCAGGACCAGGGGCGCGAGGCCGCCGGTGGCGATCACCTGGACGTCGTCCGGGTCCTTGGCCAGCTCCCGGGCCATCCGCTCGACCAGGCCGTCGACCTGCCCGGCGAAGCCGTAGAGGATGCCGGACTGCATGCCCTCGACGGTGTTCTTGCCGATCACGTTGCGCGGGCGGGCCAGCTCGATCTTGCGCAGCTGGGCGCCGCGGACGCCGAGCGCCTCGACCGAGATCTCGATGCCGGGGGCGATCGCGCCGCCGACGTAGTCGCCGCGGGCGTTGACGGCGTCGAAGGTGGTCGCGGTGCCGAAGTCGACCACGATGCACGGTCCGCCGTACAGGTGGTTGGCGGCCAGCGCGTTGACGATCCGGTCCGCGCCGACCTCCTTGGGGTTGTCCATCAGGACGTGCACCCCGGTCTTCACGCCGGGCTCCACGATCACCGCGGGGACGTCGCCGTAGTAACGGCGGGTCACCTCGCGGAGCTCGTGGAGCACGGCGGGGACGGAGGAGCAGATCGCCAGACCCTCCACCGCGGCGTCCCGGACCGCGGTGCGGCTGCCCGTCAACCCCTGCAGCAGCACCGCCAGTTCATCGGCCGTGCGGCGCGGATCGGTGGAGATCCGCCAGTGTTCCACCACTTCCTCGCCGTCGAACAGGCCGAGTGTGGTCTGGGTGTTGCCGACGTCGATGGTGAGGAGCACGGGGACGCTTTCTGCGAGTCGGGACGGGACTGCTCTCGACCTGACGGTCAGGCGCGCAGGTCCAGGCCGATGTCCAGGATCGGCGAGGAGTGGGTCAGCGCGCCCACGGCCAGGTAGTCGACACCAGTCTGGGCGACCTCGCGCGCGCTGGCCAGGGTCAGTCCGCCGGAGGCCTCCAGCTTCGCCCGGCCGGCCACCAGCGCGACGGCCTCCTTCAGCTGGTCGACGGTGAAGTTGTCCAGCAGGATGAGGTCCGCCCCGGCGTCCAGCACCGGCGGGATCTGCGCCAGCTCGTCCACCTCGACCTCGACCGGCAGCTCCGGGTACGCGGCCCGGACGGCCCGGAAGGCCTCGGCCACGCCGCCGGCCGCGACCACGTGGTTGTCCTTCACCAGGGCGGCGTCCGAGAGCGCCATCCGGTGGTTGGCGCCGCCGCCGCAGCGCACCGCGAACTTCTCCAGCGCGCGCAGGCCCGGGGTGGTCTTGCGGGTGTCCCGGACGACCGCGCCGGTGCCCTCCAGGGCGTCCGCCCAGGCCCGGGTCGCGGTGGCGATGCCGGACAGGTGGCAGAGCAGGTTGAGCGCGCTGCGCTCGGCGGTCAGCAGGTCGCGGGTGCGGGAGCGCACCGACAGCAGCACCTGGCCGGCCTCCACCCGGTCGCCGTCCTGGACGTGCCGCTCGACCTCGAACTCCTCCTCGCAGACCAGCGAGACGACCGCCTCGGCGACCCGCAGACCGGAGACCACGCCGGCTTGGCGGGCGGTGAAGTCGGCGGTCGCGACGGCCTCGGCGGGCACGGTGGCGACCGAGGTGACGTCCTCGCCGCCGGCCAGGTCCTCGGCCAGCGCCAGGGTGGCGATGTCCTCGACCTCGATCGGGTCCAGCCCGGCCTCCTCCAGCAGCTCGGCCAGCTGCGGGTCCAGGCCGGTCTCGTAGCCCTCGCCGTCCCCGCAGGCGCAGCCGTCGCCGCAGCCGCCCTGGTCGGCCAGGGGGAGTTCCTCGTGCGCGTGGGTCATGGTTCTACTGCTCCTCGGGGGTGCTGACGGGGTCGCCGGAGGCGGCGAGGGTGGTGATCAGGTGGCGCCGCCAGTGGGCGTCGTCGCGCTCGGGGAAGTCCTCGCGCCAGTGGCCGCCGCGGGTCTCCTCGCGCTGCGCGGCCGCTGCGACCAGGGCCGTGGCGACCAGCAGCAGGTTGGCGGCCTCCCAGGTCTCCACCCGGGGGTCGGCCGGCTTCTCCTCGGCCACGTGGGACCGCGCCTGCTCGGCGAGCAGGGCCAGCCCGGCCGCGGCCTCGGCCAGCGAGGCAGCCGAGCGCAGCACGCCCGCGCCGCGCGACATCAGCCGCTGGATCTCGGCGCGCGACTCGGAGGTCGGCAGCGGCACGGCCTTGGCGGCCTGCGCGGCGGCGACGTCCACGGTGCGCTCGGGCAGTTCGCCGGCCGCGTGCCGCTCGGCCAGGTCGGCGGCGATCCGCTCGGCGAAGACCAGGCCCTCCAGCAGGGAGTTGGAGGCCAGCCGGTTGGCGCCGTGCACGCCGGTGCAGGCGACCTCGCCGCAGGCGTACAGGCCCGGGACGGAGGTGCGGCCGTGCCGGTCGGTGCGGACGCCGCCGGCGGCGTGGTGCGAGGCCGGGGCGATCGGGATCGGCTCGGTGACCGGGTCGATGCCGTGGGAGCGGCAGGAGGCCAGGATGGTGGGGAAGCGGTGCTCCCACATCTCGGCGCCGAAGTGCCGCCCGTCCAGGTACATGTGGTCGGCGCCCTTCTCCTGCATGCGCCGGGTGATCGCCTTGGCGACGATGTCGCGCGGGGCGAGTTCGGCCAGCTCGTGCTGCCCGACCATGAAGCGCACGCCGTCGGCGTCCACCAGGTGGGCGCCCTCGCCGCGCACGGCCTCGGAGACCAGCGGCTGCTGGCCCGCGGCGTCCACGCCGAGCCAGAGCACGGTCGGGTGGAACTGGACGAACTCCAGGTCGGCGGCGGCGGCGCCGGCCCGCAGGGCCAGGGCCACGCCGTCGCCGGTGGAGACGGCCGGGTTGGTGGTGGCGGAGAAGACCTGGCCCAGGCCACCGGTGGCGAGCACCACCGCGCGGGCCCGGACGGCGCCGACGCCGTCGCGCTGGCCCTCGCCCATCACGTGCAGGGTCAGCCCCGCGGTGTGGCCCGCGGCGTCGGTCAGCAGGTCGAGGACGAGGGCGTGCTCGATCAGTTCGAGGTCCGGGTCGCTACGGACGGCGGCGACCAGGGCGCGGGAGACCTCCGCGCCGGTGGCGTCCCCGCCCGCGTGCACGATCCGGTGGCGGTGGTGGCCGCCCTCGCGGGTGAGCAGGATCTCGCCGTCCTCGCCGCGGTCGAAGGCCGCGCCGACCGCGATCAGCCGGCGGACGGCGTCCGGACCCTCGGTGACCAGGGTGCGGACGGCCTCCTCGTCGCAGACGCCGGCGCCGGCCACCAGGGTGTCGTCCAGGTGCTGCTCGGGGGTGTCCCCCTCGCCCAGGGCCGCGGCTATGCCGCCCTGCGCCCAGCGGGTCGAGCCCTCGTCCAGGACCGCCTTGGTGACCACCATGGCCCGCAGGCCGGCCTTGCGGACGTTGAGGGCGACGGTGAGGCCGGCGATGCCGGAGCCGACCACGACCACGTCGGTGGTGGCGGTCCAGCCCGGGGCCGGGGCGGTGAGGCGGTGGGTGACGGACATGACTCAGTGGCTCCTTCAGCGCGTGGCCGCGGTGGCCGCGCCGTCCTCGTCACGGTACGCGCCCCTGGCCTGGCGGCCGGGGGGTGCCCCCACGTCACCCCGGAGCAGTCCGGTGCCCTCCGGGGCATCCGCCGGGTCCCCGCCGAGGCCGGTGATCCGGTTGTGCTCGTCCACGAAGACGACCTTCGGCTCGTAGCCCTTGGCCTCGGCCGTGTCCATCTGCCCGTAGGCGATGAGTATGACCAGGTCGCCCGGGTGGACCAGGCGGGCGGCGGCACCGTTGATGCCGATCACGCCGGTGCCGCGCGGGCCGGCGATGGTGTAGGTCTCCAGCCGGGCGCCGTTGTTGATGTCGACGATGTGGACCAGCTCGCCGGGGAGCAGGTCGGCGGCGTCGAGCAGGTCCTCGTCCACCGTGACCGAGCCGACGTAGTGCAGGTCGGCCTGGGTCACGGTGGCCCGGTGGATCTTGGACTTGAGCATGGTGCGGAGCATTGCGGGTCACGCCTCCTGTGAGTGCATGCCTGAAGGGGGTTCTTACCGCCGGTGTTGCCGGACGGTTCTGTGCCTGGTGGTCACTGCCTAGCGGCAGATGACGTGGACGTTGTCGATCAGGCGGGTCGAGCCCACCTGCGCGGCGACGGCCAGCACCGCCTCGCCCTGGAAGTCGTCCGCCGCCTCGGAGAAGTCGTGCGGGTCGATCAGGGCGAGGTAGTCGAGGGTGACGCCCTCGGCGCCGTCCAGGACGGCGGAGGCGGCCTCGCGCACGGCCTTGGGGCCCTGCGCGGCGACGTCCCGGCCGGCGAACAGCGCCTTGGACAGGGTCAGGGCGTGGCCGCGCTCCGCCTCGGAGAGGTAGCGGTTGCGCGAGGACAGCGCCAGGCCGTCCTCCTCGCGGACGGTCGGCACGCCGACGATCTCGACGTCGAAGTCCAGGTCGGCGACCATCCGCTGGATGAGGGCCAGCTGCTGGGCGTCCTTCTCGCCGAAGAACGCGAAGTCCGGGTCGGTGATGTGCAGCAGCTTGGCGACCACGGTCAGCACGCCGTCGAAGTGGCCGGGCCGGGTGGCACCCTCGAAGCGCCCGCCCATCGGGCCGGCCGCCAGGCGCACCTGCGGCTCGCCGTTCGGGTAGACCTCGTCGACGGACGGCGCGAAGACCACGTCGGCGCCGTTCTCCTCGGCCAGCTTCACATCGGCGTCCAGGGTGCGCGGGTAGCGCTCCAGGTCCTCGGACGGGCCGAACTGCAGCGGGTTGACGAAGACCGTCACCGCGACCCGGCCGTCCCGGCCGACCTGCTTGCGGGCGGCCCGGATCAGCGCGGCGTGGCCCTCGTGCAGGGCGCCCATGGTCATCACCACGGCGTTGTCCACCGGCTGCTCGTCCGGCCAGAACGCGGCCTCGAAGTCGTCCACGGTGTGGGTGACCACGGCCCGGTGGACCTTCGGCGCCCGCTGGGCCTTGCTCGGCTGCTTACCGCGTGCCATCTAGCGCTTCTCCTCGTTCAGTACGTCCAGCAGCGCCGCCGCCGACGCGTCGTCGATCGTCCCGTTGGCGAGTGCCCGCTGCGCGGTGGCGCGGGCCATCGCGCGGTAGGCCGCCGGGATGTCCGGGGACACCGTACTGAGCTGCGCCAGGTGGCGCCGTACGGTGCCCGCGTCGCCCCGGGCGACCGGGCCGGTGAGGGCGGCGTCGCCGGAGCGCAGGCTGTTGTCCAGGGCGGCGCCGAGCAGCGGGCCGAGCAGTCGGCCGGGCTCGGCGACGCCGGCCGTGCGCAGCAGGTCCATGGCCTGGGCGACCAGGGTGACCAGGTGGTTCGAGCCGTGGGCGAGGGCGGTGTGGTAGAGCGGGCGGACCTCCTCGGGCACCCACTCGGGCTCGCCGCCCATCTCCACCACCAGGGCCTCGGCGACCGGTCGCAGCTCCTCGGGGGCGGTCACCCCGAACGGGCAGCCGGCCAGCCGGTCGAGGTCGACGGAGGTGCCGGTGAAGGTCATCGCCGGGTGCAGGGCCAGCGGCAGTGCCCCGGCCCGGGTGGCGGGCTCCAGGATGCCGACGCCGTGCGCGCCGGAGGTGTGCACCAGCAACTGGCCGGGGCGGACGGCGCCGGTGGCGGCCAGACCGGTCACCAGGTCGGCCAGCGCGTCGTCCGGGACGGTCAGCAGGACCAGGTCGGCGGCGGCCATGACCTGCGGCGGGGTGACGATCCGCACGCCCGGCAGCAGCGCGTCGGCGCGCCGGCGGGAGGTGGCGGACACCCCGGAGGCGGCGACCACGGTGTGCCCGGCCAGCTGCAGGGCGGCGCCCAGCGCGGGGCCGACCCGGCCGGTGCCGATCACGCCGACGGCGAGCCGGGCCGGGCGGTTGCCGGGGTCGTGGGGATCTCCGAAGGCCGGGTCGCCGAGGCCGTCGGCGAGCGGGGCGAACTCACCGGAGTCGGCGAAGTCGGACGAATCCATGTCCACCCTTGTCCTGAATGACCGTTCCGGTCCATCTGCGGGTACCGGACGTACCGCCCCAGTGTACGGGCGGAGCTAGTCGGAGGACCCGGCCCGGATCAGTCCGGCCTCGTACGCGAGCACCACCGCCTGGACCCGGTCGCGCAGCCCCAGCTTGGCCAGGATCCGGCCGACATGGGTCTTCACGGTGGCCTCGGAGAGCACCAGCCGGGCCGCGATCTCGCCGTTCGACAGGCCCTGGGCGACCAGCAGGAACACCTCCCGCTCGCGCTCGGTCAGCGGGCCCAGGACGTCCGGGCCGGGCGCGCTCTGCGGGGTGGGCAGCACCTCGGCGAAGCGGTCGATCATCCGGCGGGTCGTGGTCGGGGCGACCACGGCGTCGCCGCCGTGCACCGCGCGGATCGCGGCCACCAGCTCGGTCGGCGGGACGTCCTTGAGCAGGAAGCCGCTGGCCCCGGCCTTGAGCGCGGCGAAGGCGTACTCGTCCAGGTCGAAGGTGGTGAGGATGAGCACGTGCGGGGCGTCCGGCAGCGGGCTGCCGTCCTCGGCGAGGCAGATCCGGCGGGTCGCCTGCACCCCGTCCAGGCGGGGCATCCGGACGTCCATCAGGATCACGTCCACCTGCGTGTGCCGCAGCCGTTCCACGGCCTGGGCGCCGTCGCCGGCCTCGGCGGCGATCTCGATGTCGCCCTGCGACTGGAGGATCATCCGGAAGCCGGTGCGCAGCAGTTCCTGGTCGTCGACGAGCATCACGCGGATGGTCAAGGTGGCTCCTAACAGGGGAGGGGGGTTGGGGAGTGTCCAGCGGATCCTCGCCGGGGCCCGACGGAATCCACAAGACACTCCCTAGTGCGCCGTCTTGAGCGGGAGGACGGCGCGGATCCGGAAGCCGCCGCCGGGGCGGGGGCCCACGTCGAGGCTGCCGCTGACCATGCCGACCCGCTCGCGCATGCCGATCAGGCCGTGGCCCAGACCGTCCGTGCCGCCGGTGGCCAGCTGTTCGTCGGTGCTGCCGCGGCCGTCGTCCTCCACCAGGACGGCCAGCTCGCGTTCGCCGAAGTCGACCGCGACCCGGGCGTGGACGTCGGGGCCGCCGTGCTTGCGGACGTTGGTCAGCGCCTCCTGGACGATCCGGTAGACCGTCAGCTCGACGCCGCGCGGCAGCTCGCGGGGGTGCCCGGAGGTCGCGTAGTCCACCTGCAGCCCGGCCGTGCGGACCTGCTCCAGGAGGTCCGGCAGCTCCTCCACGCCCGGCTGGGGCACGTACTCCTCGGCGGTGTCCGCGGTGCGCAGCACGCCCAGCAGGCGGCGCATCTCGACCAGGGCCTGCCGCCCGGTGGAGGCGATCGTGCCGAGCGCCTCCTTCGCCTGCTGCGGGGAGTTGTCGAGCACGTAGGCGGCGCCGTCGGCCTGGACGATCATCACCGAGACGTTGTGGGCGACCACGTCGTGCAGCTCGCGGGCGATCCGGGCCCGCTCGGCCGCGACCGCCACCTTGGACTGGGCGTCCCGCTCGCGCTCCAGCCGGGCCGCGCGGTCCTCCAGCTCGGTCAGGTAGGCGCGGCGCACCCTGGTCAGCCGGCCCCAGGCCCAGCAGAGGATGAACGGGGTGCTCATCAGCAGGGCGTACAGCACCGACTCGCCGAACCCGAACGGGCGGGAGACGTAGTGCCCGGAGCCGGTGGAGACCGTCCTGGTCGGGTGCAGCCGCCAGAACTCCAGCGGCCCGGCGGCCAGACCGGCCACCAGGGCGAGCCGGGAGGTCCACTTCTGGCCGAAGGCGGCGCCGGTGTAGGCGAACACCAGGTAGGCGATGGCGGAGGCGCCCGGTTCGACGTCGGCGGCCACCTGGCCGAGGCCGATGCCGGCGGCGGTGGCCACGGTGACGTCGGGGAAGCGCCGGCGGAAGACCATCAGCAGCGGCAGCAGTACCGCGATCAGGATCTCGGAGTCGAGGAGCCAGCCGTCGTCGGGGTAGTTGCCGTTCGGCAGCAGGCCGAGGAGGAGTACGAACGACGCCCAGACGGCGTCGACCACCATGGGGTGACGGCGGAGCCAGGCGTTGAGTCGATGCACGTGTCCAGCCTAGGCAGTCGCACGAGGTGCCCAGGTCCGCCGGTAGGGCGATCCGTCCTACTCCGTAGGTCGGAGACGGGACGGCTCCGGTTGGGAGGGGTCCCCAGGAGCCGGGTAGCGTCGCGCCCCATGACGTGGATGCGCTGGGCGCCCGCCATGGAACGGGCCCTGTACGACCGGGACGGCGGCTTCTACCGCAGGCCGGAGGGCCCGGCCGGGCACTTCCGCACCTCGGTGCACGCCTCACCCCGGTTCGCCCGTGCGGTGGCACGACTGCTGCTGGAGGTTGACGCGGCCCTCGGCCGTCCGGAGGAGCTGGCCCTGGTCGACGTCGGGGCCGGGCGCGGGGAACTGCTGGCCGGCGTGCTGGCCGGACTGCCCGACGGGGTGCTCGCCCGGCTGCGCCCGTACGGCGTGGAGCTCGCGGAGCGGCCCGCCGGACTTCCGTCCACAGTCCTGTGGACGACGGAGCCGCCGCGCGGCGTGACCGGGCTGCTGTTCGCCAACGAGTGGCTGGACAACGTGCCGCTGGACGCCGGCGAGGTGGACGGGGACGGGGTGCTGCGCTACCGGGAGGTGGACACCGCGACCGGCCGGGAGCGGCTCGGCGACCCCGTCTCGGCGGCGGACGCGGCCTGGGCCGAACGCTGGTGGCCGGTCTCCGAGCCCGGGGAGGTGGTGGAGTTCGGGGCGCCCCGGGACGCCGCCTGGGCCCGGGCCGTGGCCGGACTGGACCGCGGACTGGCCGTCGCCGTCGACTACGGGCACACCGCGGGGCGGCGGCCGCCGTTCGGCACCTTCACCGGGTTCCGGGACGGCCGGGAGGTCGCCCCGGTGCCGGACGGCTCCTGTGACGTGACCGCGCACGTCGCGCTGGACGCCGTCGCCGTGCCCGGTCTCCACAGCCTGTGGACAACCCAGCGCGAGGCCCTGCGCGCACTCGGGGTCAGCGGTGGACGCCCGCCGCTCGCGCTCGCCTCCACCGACCCGGTGGCCTACCTGCGGGCGCTGAGCGGGGCCGGGGAGGGGGCCGAACTCACCGACCCGAGCGGGCTCGGGGCCTTCGGGTGGGTCCTGCAGGCCGTCCGCATGCCGCCCCCTGAGGTGTTCGAGAGGGCGGAAAGCCTGGAGCTGCCGCCGGGATGGCAGACTCTGGGGTCATGAGGGAGACCACGGTCGGCATCGGGGCGGGAGCCGAGAACTTCACCGGCGAGGCGGGCACCACCGACATGGTGCTCAACATCGGCCCCCAGCACCCGGCCACCCACGGCGTGCTGCGGCTGCGGCTGCTGCTCGACGGCGAGCGGATCGTCACCGCCGAGCCGGTGATCGGCTACATGCACCGCGGCGCGGAGAAGCTCTTCGAAGCCCGTGACTACCGGCAGATCATCATGCTGGCCAACCGGCACGACTGGCTCTCCGCCTTCTCCAACGAACTCGGCGTCGTGCTCGGCGTCGAGCGGATGCTCGGCATGGAGGTCCCCGAGCGGGCGGTGTGGGTCCGCACCCTGCTCGCCGAACTCAACCGGGTGCTCAACCACCTGATGTTCCTCGGCTCCTACCCGCTGGAACTGGGCGGGATCACCCCGATCTTCCACGCCTTCACCGCCCGCGAGGACCTCCAGCACGTGCTGGAGGAGGCCTCCGGCGGCCGGATGCACTACATGTTCAACCGGGTCGGCGGCCTCAAGGAGGACCTCCCGGCCGGCTGGCTCGGCCGGGTCCGCACCGCCGTCGCCACCGTCCGCTCCCAGCTGCCGGTCTTCGAGGAGCTCGTCCTCGGCAACGAGATCTTCCGCGCCCGCACCGCCGGCGTCGGCGTCCTCACCAAGGCCCAGGCCGAGGCCTACGGGGTCAGCGGCCCGATCGCCCGGGCCAGCGGCCTCGACTTCGACCTGCGCCGCGACGAGCCCTACCTCGCGTACGGCTCCGAGGAACTGCGGCAGGTGCTCACCGTCGTCACCCGCGAGGAGGGCGACTGCCTGGCCCGCTTCGAGTGCCTGCTGGAGCAGACCCTCAACTCGCTGGACCTCGCCGACGCCTGCCTCGACAAGATCGCCACCCTGCCGCCCGGCCCGGTCAACCAGCGGCTGCCCAAGGTGCTCAAGGCGCCCGAGGGCAGCACCTACGCGTGGACCGAGAACCCGCTCGGGATCAACGGCTACTACCTGGTCTCGCGCGGCGACAAGACGCCGTGGCGGCTCAAGCTGCGCTCGGCGTCCTTCAACAACATCCAGGCGCTGACCGAGCTGCTGCCGGGGACGCTGGTGGCGGACATGGTGGCGATCCTCGGGTCGATGTTCTTCGTGGTCGGCGACATCGACAAGTAGGGCCGGCCCGGCGAGGGGCCCGCACCGACCGGCAGGCCGGCCCCGGCGAGGGGGCCGTCAGTCCTTCTTGTTCTTCCTGACCGGGTCCGCCGGGTGCGGGGCCACCTTGCGGTCGCCCTTGGTGGCGATCCGCTCCTCGCACAGCCCGGCCAGCACCTCGTACGCCGCCTTGCCCATCAGCTCGGTGAGCTCGGGGCGGTAGCTGACGTACACCGGCACCGCGCCCTGGTGCGCGGCCGGGGCCCCGGTGCACCACCAGTGCAGGTCGTGGCCGCCCGGGCCCCAGCCGCGGCGGTCGTACTCGCCGATCGAGACCTGGAGGTAGCGGGTGTCGTCCGGGCGGTCGATCCAGTCGTAGGTGCGGCGGACCGGCAGCTGCCAGCAGACATCCGGCTTGGTCTCCAGCGGCTCGCGGCCCTCCTTGAGGGCGAGCGCGTGCAGGGCGCAGCCGGCGCCGCCCGCGAAACCGGGGCTGTTCACGAAGATGCAGGCGCCGTCGACCCGGCGGGTCTGGCGGTCGCCGTCCTCGTCCAGCATGGTGACGCCGCCGTCCGACCGGAGCCGGCCCTTGGCGTCGGTGCCCTCGGCGAAGTTCTCCCACAGCTCGGGCGTCAGCCGGGCCGCGTGCCCCATGACGCGCTTCTCGTCGTCCTCGTCCGAGTAGTGCGCGCCCAGCGTGCAGCAGCCGTCGGACTCGCCGCGGCCCTCGCGGATGCCGTGGCAGCCCTGGCCGAAGACGCAGGACCAGCGGGAGGTCAGCCAGGTGAGGTCGCAGCGGAAGACCTGCTCCTCGTCGGCGGGGTCGGCGAACTCGACCCAGGCACGCGGGAAGTCGAGCGGGACCTCGTCGCGCGGGATCTCGCGGCGCAGGGTCGGCATCGCGAGGTCGACGGGGGCGGGGGAGGCCTTCGGCTTCGCCTTGGCCTTCTTCTTGGACGTTTCAGCTGGTGCCACCCGGCAAGGGTAGAGCTTCCCGGGGGCGTACGGGCCCGTGGTCGCGCCCGGGGCGTGCCCGGGGCGTGCCCCGGGGGTGCCGTGAAGGCGGGGTGAAGAGGTCCGGTCGTCGGCGCCGGCAGGGGCCGGCGCGTGCCTAGGATGGCGGCCGGTCCGCTACGGGGAGGTACGGGGATGGCAGACGGCAGCACCGGGAAGTCCGACGGCGACGGCGGCTCCTTTGCCCTCAAGCCGTGGGAACTGCACGGCGAAGGGCGGGAGTTCGAGAAGCTCGGGCGCGAACTGGGCAAGGCCGTGGGCACCCTGGAGAAGGACCTCGCCGCGCTCGGCACGCCCTGGGGGACCGACCAGCCCGGCAGCGCCTTCGCCGCCGTGTACGGCCCGGCGCACGGCGAACTCCTCGGCGGGCTCAAGGCGTTGGCCGGCCAGGTCGGGGGCGTCGGCACCGGACTGCACACGATGGCCGAGCGGACCACCGACACCGACACCTCGACGGCGGACGGCTTCGGGGGCGGTCCCCGGCCGGCCGTGTACGCCGTCCCGGCGGCGACTTCGGGGCCGGGGGCAACCCCGGGGGCGGCGCCGGCCGTCCCCACGGACATGTCGGTCTGAACGGCCCGGCTCGAAGGGGGAGAAGCGCGTGTCCCGGAAACTGCCCGAGGAACTGGTCCCGCTGCTGGCCCGGACCGGCCACCCGTGGCCGCAGGCCGACGAGGAGGCCCTGCGCACGGCGGCCGCGCACTGGCGGGAGTTCGCCGCCGAGGCCGACCGGATCACCCGCCGCGGCGGCGAGTCCGCCCAGCGGGTCACCGCCGACAACACCGGCCACGCGGTCGACGCCTTCACCGCCTACTGGCGGACGTACAGCGACGGCGGCAAGGGCCGGCTGGCGGACGCCCACACCGCAGTCGGAGTGGTCGCCACCGCCTTCGACGCCGCCGCGCAGGCCGTCGACGGCGGCAAGGCCGAGATCATCGCCACCCTGCAGAACCTGGCCGCCGAACTCGAGCAGGCCCGGGAACAGGCCGCCAAGGTCCAGCAGACCGCCGCCGCGGTCTCCCGCAGCGCCGGGCGGACCGGACGGACCGGGGTGTTCGGCGGCCTGGAGAAGTCCGTCGCCGGCCTCGCGGACGACGTGAAGAACGCCGCCGCCGGCCAGGTCGCCGCAGGCGTCGAGGCCGTCGCGGTGGAGACCGCCGCCCTGAAGATCGCCGGACTGCTCACCGAACTCGGCCGCGGCATGAAGGACGCCCTGGCCACCGCGCTCAAGGACCCCGCCGCCGTCGCCCTGCTGCGGCTCGGCACCGCCGCCACGCCGGGCGTCACCACCGCCTCCTACCGCACCAAGGGCGGCTTCGACCCGCGCGCCGCCGGACTGCCCGCCGCCCTCGGCGAGCCCGGCGTGCTCGGGAAGGACGGCACCGGGCTGATCGTGCTCTCCGGACAGGACGGCAAGCCCCTGGTCGGCGTGCCCGGCCTCAGCGTCAAGCTCGACGACCACGGGCAGCCCGTCCTCGGCCCGGACGGCAAGCCGGTCATCCTGCGCTCCGACGGCACCCCGGTCGCCGACGCCGCCGGGCTGCTGGTGACGACCGGGCCGGACGGCAAACCGGTGGTGGGGGTGGCCGACCTGGCCGTCCGGCTGGACGAGCACGGGCAGCCGGTGCTCACCGACCAGACGGGCCGGGACCTGCACGGGCTGCCGGTGGCGGACCTGACCGACCCGCGCGGCCCTCGGGACCCTCTCGACCCTCGGGACGCTCGCGACCCGAAGGTGCCGGCGGTCGACCCGGCGGCTGCGCCCGTCGTGCCGTCCGTGCTCTCCGCTGTGGACCCCACCCTCGGCCAGGCCTCGGCCCCGGCCGCCGCTCCGGCGGTCGACACCGCCCCGGCGGCCGCGCCGTCGGGCCCCTCGTACACCGGCTCGCACCGGGCGGCGGCCGCCGACTGGTCGCCGCCCGCCCGGGACGACGGGCCGGTGGTCCGCGCGGTCGCCGCGCCCGGCCACCAGGGCGGCTCGGTGGCGGCGAACTGGTCGGACGGGGACTACCCGCTCCAGGCGCCCACGCACAACGGCGGCGGCGGTGGCGGCAGCGTGCCGGTGACCGTACGGACCGACTCGGTCGGCGCGCCGCCCGCGCCCGCCGCCCCGCTCTCCACCGGCGGCCCCGGCTACCACCCGGCGCCGGACGCGCCCCCGGTCGTCCGGCCGGTCGGAGTCGTCGGCGTGTCCGGACAGTTCGGCACCCCGGTGTACTCCGGCGGCTACCCGCCGGCCAGCCCGATCGGCACCGTCGGGCCCGGCCCGCTCGCGGTCGGCGGCGGGTTCCCCGCGCACGTGGCGGCGCCCTTCGGCAGCGGCATCGGTACCGGCCCGCCCGGCGCCGTCGTGGGCGGGACGCCCGTGGCCGGTGCCCCGGTGGCCGGTGCCCCGTTGGTCGGCGCGCCCGTGGTGGGTGCCCCGTTGGTCGGCGCGCCCCGCGCCCCGGTCGGCGCCGCGCCCCACCCGGGCACCGCCCCCGGCCCGGTCGGCACGCCGCAGCCCCCGGTCGAGCCGCCGATCGTCGGCACCACCCCGGTCATCGGCCGGCCCGAACCCCAGCACGCCGACGGCCGCCGCCGGGACACCGCCGCCACCCTCACCGACCCGACCCTGGTCTGGGGCGTCGTCCCGGTCGCCACCGCCCACGCGATGGCCCTCCAGCTCGCCCTGCGCGCCCGCCGCGGCCCGCTCGCCGACGACCCGGAGACCGGGCCGCGCACCATCGCGGACAGCCGCCCCTACGGTCTGCCCGGCGGGCTCGGCCCCGTCGACCCCGCGCACCAGGCCGAACTCGAACGCCGGGTGCCGGTCGACGAGGACGGCCTGCCCGTCCGCCACCCCGACCCGGCCGCCGGCGGCTGGGCCGAAGCCGTCAACGCCGGCGGTCACCGCGAACCCGGCCGGGCCAACAACAGCCTGGAGATCGCCCTCTCCGCCGTCGACACCTACACCGGCCGCCCCACCTGCGCGGCCCCGCGCATCCCCACCGAGGGCGACGCCGGCGAACGCGGCGCCCGCGACCGCGCCGAACGCGAACTCGGCGCCCCCTTCCGCGACCTCGGCGACGGCGGCCAGGCCTTCACCCGCCTCACCGACGAACTCCGCCGGGCCGGCCACGGTGCCCAGGCCGTCCTGCTCACCCTGGACGCCTACGGCCGCCCGCACGCCTGGAACGCCGTCAACCACCGGGACGCCGTCAGCTACCTCGACCACCAGCTCGCCCGCCACAGCCCCACCCCCCTCCACCCCGCCACCCAGGGCCTCTGGGCCATCGCCCTCAGCCCGGAAGGGCGGCCGCTGGACCTGGCGGCGGCCGGGTGATCGTGCTGGAACGATCGCGTCGCAGCGCCTCGATCAGTCCATGCGAAGAATGCGGGAGACGTAGATCCGCGGCGGATCCTGCTCTTCGTCCACCGCGTACTCCACCAGTCCCAGGTCGCGGCGCAGCGGTGCCGAGTGCATGCCAGGCCGGCCTGGCACCGGCATGCTCAGGTGGGGGACGGCGTTCTCGCGGACGTCGACGGGGAACGCCACGACAGCGGGGAACAGATCGGGTGCCGTGCCCGGGTCGTCGAGGAGCTCTTCCACGGCGGGGGAAAGGGTGATCGGATCATCCTCGTCCGGGACCTCGACGTGGTCGCTCACCCCGCGCCGGGCCGGCGCAGGACCGCGGACGCCGGGCTGCCGGGAGCGGTGCCGGACCGGAGGGCGGCGTGGATGCGGTCCCCCTCCGGGGCGCGGTAGAGCTGGGCACGCAGCCACCAGCGGCGAAGGACGCCGCCGATCGTCTCGTCATCGGCTTCTCCCGTCTCCCGGTAGAACTCCCTCCGCTGGGCCGGCGGGAGTGCGGCGGCGACGGCGTCCTGGGTGCGGGCGATGGGCTGGTGACCGTCGTGGTGGCCGTGCGGGGGTGCTGTGCTCATCGTTCCTCCGGAGGCTCTCTTCGGGCGGGACCGCTACCAGCGTCCTCCTCGGACGGAGTGCGCCGGTAGCCGGACGGGGCTGGATGATGGTGGGGATCGGAGTCGGTGTGACGGGGGTGGGCGGATGATCTCGCGGGCGCAGGCGGTGGAGGCGGGGCACCGGTGGATCAACGGGGATCTGCCGCAGGGGGCCGGGGCGGTGCGGCGGGTGTGCGCGCACGAGTTCGAGCTGGGGTGGGTGGTGTGGGCGGAGCCGCCGAGGCCGGAGGTGGATCCGCGGACGGGGGAGCGGCGGGCGCCCGGGGAGGTGGGGGCCGCGTGCGCCGTGGTGGACCGGGAGAGCGGGCGGTTCACCGTCTGGCCGTCCGTCCCGGTGGACGAAGTGGTCGGGCTCTACCGGGACTTCGTCGGCGCGGGCGGCCACGACCCGACCAGGCCGCCGGTCACCGGCCGGGGTGCCCGGGCCGAACTGACGTACCGGGACGGCGCCGACGGCACCCGCTCGCTGGCCCTGCGCTCGGCCGCCGGCCTGCCGCATCCGGCCCTGCGCGGCTGGTGGTGGCTGCGCGAGCAGGGCGTCGCGGCCGAGGACGTGCTCGCGGTGCGGACCGACCTGCGGCCGGCCGCGCTGCCCGGCGGCTACTGGGCGTACGCGCTGGCGGCCGAACTGCCGCACGCCCGGCTGGAGTCCGACCTGCCGTACGGTCCCCGCTTCGACCACCGGGCCTCCGCCGTAAGGGAGTTGCCCGCCGAGCCGGACGGGCCGGGCCGCAACCGGGTACCGTTCCCGCGGGCGGTGCCGCCGCTGCCGCAGGAACCGGACGCCGCCCTGGCGGAGCGGCTGGCCGGGCGGTTCGGCCCGGCGGGCGTGCAGCGCTTCGAGCCGGCGGACGTGGTGCGCGCGGAACTGCCCGGGGACGCGGCCGCGCTGCTGCTGACGGCGGGCGTCCCGAAGGCGGTGGACGGTTTCTTCGCGCTGCACCACCCCGGTGTCGAGGCGATCGCGGACGGCTCCCGCCCGGGCACCGTCCTGCCGCCGCTCGCCTCGCACCTCGCGGCGCTCGGCCTCGGCACCAGGGCGGCCGAACGGGAGCGGCTGGCGCTCGCCGGGCAGCTGGTGCTGGGTACGGACGGCTGGGCGCTGATCACCCTGGACTCCCGCCAGGGCGCCGTCCGGGCCGTCGACCCCGACGACGCGACCGCCCGCCACTGCAACGCCGACCTGCGCGCCTTCCTCCGCTGCCTGGAGCTGTTCGCCGGCTGGTGGCCCGCCCTGCGCGGACTGGACCCGGCCGCGGCGGGCCCGGCGGTGGACGTCCTCCAGCGGGGTCTGGCCCGACTGGACGGCACGGTCTTCGGCGATCCGGAGAACTGGTGGGCCGTCATCGTGGAACAGTTGTGGGACGGCCTGCTCTGATCCGGCCTCGGCCGGCACACCCGACCGGCCCGGGAACCGGACTTCGGTGCGCGGCTGTCAGAGGGATCATCGGAGACACCGGTCGGACCGGGCGGAGCCCGAACCGCCGCCACCGGAACACCAGTTGGAGCGCCGAGCCGTGACCGCCCCGCCCCGCGCCGCCCAGACGGCCCTCCTCGCCGCGCTCGCGGTCCTGGCCGCCGGGTGCGCCTCCGGCGGCCCCGCGCTGCGGGCCCGCGCCGCCGCCGCGCCGCCGGTGTGCGGGTCCCCGGTGGTGATCGGCCACCGGGGGGCGCCGTTCAACGCGCCGGAGAACACCATGGCCTCCTTCGAGACCGCCCTCGACCAAGGCGCCGACTGGCTGGAGACCGACGTCCAGACCACCCGGGACGGCGTCCCGGTGCTGATGCACGACCCGACGGTGGACCGCACCACCGACGGCAAGGGCGCCGTCGCCGACCTGACCGCCGCCCAGATCGCCGCCCTGCGGGTGACCGTCGGCCCCGGAGCCGCCCAGCCCGTCCCGACCCTGGCGGAGCTGCTCGAACGCCTCTCCGGCAGCGGCGCCACGCTGCTGATGGAGATCAAGTGGCAGCGCCCCGAGGACGTCGCCCGGATCGCCCGGATCGCGGCCGGCAGCCGGGCGCACGTCGTCCTCTACTCCTTCTCGGCCGACCACCTGCGCCAGGCCCACGCCGTGGCACCCGCGCTGCCGGTGGTGCTGATCCAGAGCGGCGGGATCGCCGAGGACCCGAAGGACCTCAGGCTGGACGGGATCGCCCTGGACACCGGCCTGGCCACCGCCGCCCGGATCGCCGCCGAGCGCAGGGCCGGGCGCGAGGTCTACGTCTGGACGCTGGACGGCGAGGAGGCCTGGCAGCTGATGACCGCCCGGGACGCCGACGGACTGATCACCGACACCCCGGGCCCGGCCCGCCGCTGGGTGGACGCCAACTGCCGTACCGAGCGCCGGGCCGGACCGCGCGGCCACTGAGCGACGCCGGCCGGACCCACCGGGACGCCACCCGCCGATCGCACCCGGAACGGTCGCGAACGACCGGGACCAGCGCTCATGCCGTCACGACCGATCACCTCCACGGCCGGATCGCGTAGCGTGGAGAGTTATGCGACTCGGTGTACTCGACGTAGGTTCCAACTCGGTCCACTTCCTCGTGGTGGACGCCCATCCGGGTGCCGCCCCGCTGGCCGCGTACTCCCACAAGGCCGAGCTGCGCCTGGCCGAGCTGCTGGACGGGACCGGCGCGATAAGCGAGGCCGGCGTCGAGCGGCTGGTCGGACACATCGCCTCCTCGCTGCGGGTCGCCGAGGACAAGGGCGTGGTCGACATCCTGCCGTTCGCCACCTCCGCCGTCCGCGAGGCTGCCAACGGCGAGCAGGTGCTGCGCCGGGTCGCCGCCGAGACCGGGGTCGAACTGCGGGTGCTCTCCGGGCAGGACGAGGCCCGGCTCACCTTCCTGGCCGTCCGCCGCTGGTTCGGCTGGTCCTCGGGCCGGCTGCTCAACCTGGACATCGGCGGCGGCTCGCTGGAGATCGGCTGCGGCCTGGACGAACAGCCGGACGTCGCCTGCTCGCTGCCGCTGGGCGCCGGGCGGCTGACCGCCCGCTGGCTGCCCGGGGACGTCGCTGACCCGGACGGGCTGCGCGAGCTCAGGCGGCACATCCGGGCCGAGATCGCCCACGTGGTCGGCGAGGTCTCCCGGCTCGGGCCGCCGCAGCACGCCGTCGCCACCTCCAAGACCTTCAAGCAGCTCGCCCGGATGACCGGCGCCGCCCCCGCCGACGCCGGCCCGTACGCCGACCGCCGGCTCACCCGCAGCGGGCTGTCCGCCTGGCTGCCGCGGCTGTCCACGATGACCGTCGCCGAGCGCGCGCAGATCCCCGGGGTCTCCGAGGGCCGGGCCAAGCAGCTGCTGGCCGGGGCACTGGTCGCCGACGCCGCGATGGACCTGTTCGGCCTGGAGGAACTGGACGTCTGCCCGTGGGCGCTGCGCGAGGGCATCATCCTGCGCGAGCTGGACGCCATGGACAGCCCCGCCGACCGCCGTCGGCCCGCGCTCACCTCGTAGGGCCCGCCCCGGCGCGAGCGTGCCGGTGGTCACTCCGCCCGGCATCCGACCCCGTTCGCGGCGTGCTCCGCATACGCTGTCTCCCGTGGTGCAACCAGCGGGCGAGGACGGAACGCAGGAGGGCCGCGCTCCCGGAGACGGGCAGCCGCGGCCGGAGAGCCCGCGCCGCCGGCTGGGCAAGACGGGACTCGGCAAGACGGGTCTGGGTACGGCAGGGCTCGGCAAGGCGGTCAAGGGCGCCACCGCGGCACAGGCCGCCAAGGCCACCAAGGCCGTCAAGGCCGTCAAGGCGGCCCAGCGCACCGCGAAGACGGCCGCCACGAAGAAGACGGCCGCGGCGAAGACGGCGGCGAAGACGGCGACGAAGAAGGCCGCCACCAGGAAGAGCGCCCCGCAGAAGACCGGCACGCAGCAGGCCGCCACCGCGAAGCCGCCCCACGGCGCCGCCCAGCCGCCGCCCAAGGAGACCCGCACCGCCCGGGCCGCCGGCGCCGCCAAGGCCGCCGTCCAGTCCGTCCGCTCGGTCAAGGCCGCCAAGCGGGATGCCGCCCGCCCGCCGCTGCTGCGCACCACCGACCGGCTGGTGCTGCCCCCGCACCCGACCCTGCACATCCCGGACACCAAGGTGGTGCTGTCCACCGCCTCGGTGTACCCGGCCAGCACCGCCGTCGCCTTCGAGCTGGCCGCGAAGCTCGGCTACGACGGGGTCGAGGTGATGGTCTGGAACGACCCGGTCAGCCAGGACCTGGAGGCCCTGCGCCGGCTCTCCGACGCCCACCAGCTGCCGATCCTGGCCGTGCACGCGCCCTGTCTGCTGATCACCCAGCGGGTCTGGACCACCGACCCGTGGACCAAGCTGGTCCGGGCCCGGGCGGCGGCCGAGAAGCTCGGCGCGAGCGCCGTCGTCGTCCACCCGCCGTTCCGCTGGCAGCGGCAGTACGCCCGGGAGTTCGTCGAGGGCATCAACCGGATGGCGGGCGAGACCGACGTCCGCTTCGCCGTCGAGAACATGTACCCGTGGCGCTACCGCGACCGCGAGGTGCTGGCGTACGCCCCCGGCTGGGACGTCACCGACGAGGAGTACCGGCACTTCACCATCGACCTCTCGCACGTCGCCACCTCCCGGATCGACGCCTTCGCCATGGTCGAGCGGATGGGCGACCGGCTCGCCCACGTCCACCTCGCCGACGGCAGCGGCTCCGGCAAGGACGAGCACCTGATCCCCGGCCGGGGCAAGCAGCCCTGCGCCGAACTCCTGGAGCACCTCGCCCGCACCGGCTTCGACGGCCACGTGGTGCTGGAGGTCAACACCCGGCGCTCCGCGTCCCCCGCCGAACGCGAGGCCGATCTGGCCGAGGCCCTCGCCTTCACCCGCCTGCACCTCGCGACCCCCTCGCGCGTACGCTGAGCCGTCGGGCCCGGCCGGGCGCGAACGTCCGTACGGAGGGGGAGAGATGGCGGAGCGTCAGGAGCGGCGGGAGATCGCCCTGAGCTTCGGCGGGGTCGCCTCCGAGTACGACCGGGGCCGCCCCGGCTACCCGGACGAGCTGTTCGACGCACTGGAGCGGCTGTGGGGCCGCCGCCTCAAGGGCGCCAGGGTCCTGGACGTCGGCGCCGGCACCGGCATCGCGACCAGGCTGCTGGCCGCCCGGGGCGCCGAGGTCGTCGCGGTGGAGCCCAGTGACGGCATGGCCGCCCAGTTCCAGGACTCCTCGCCGACCCTGCCGCTGGTCCGCGGCACCGGCGACGACCTGCCCTTCCACGACGCCTCCGCCGACCTGATCGGCTACGCCCAGGCCTTCCACTGGACCCGCCCCGAGCGGTCCGTCCCGGAGGCGATCCGGGTGCTGCGGCCCGGCGGCGCCCTCGCCACCTGGTGGAACGTGCAGGACGAGACCGTGCCCTGGGTCCGGGCCCGGGGCGAGCGGCTTGCCGCGGCCCTGCCCGACCGCTACCACGGCTACCGCGGGATCAGCAGCCACACCAGCCACTTCGCCCCGGCCGGCCTCGCGGTCGAGCGGGCGGCGCTGCGCTGGGAACGGCGGATCACCGTCGAGCACCTGCTCACCGACCTCACCTCCCGCTCCTACCTGGCCTCGCTCAGCCCCGAGGAGCGCGCGCCGGTGCTGGCCGTCGAACGGGAGGCCGCGCTCGCCGAGTTCCCGGACGGCGTGGTGGTCGAGCCGTTCGTCCTGGACCTCACCGTGGCCGTCAAGCCGAACTGACGCGCCGGGCCCGCCCGCTGCCCGCATCGCGGACGCCCCGTCCGCCGGCCGGACGGCGGGCGTAGGCTCGTACCTCACACGGCCCCCGCACCCTCCTCGCCGGCGGGGCGCCGGCGAGAGCCCCGAAGGAGTGGAGCACAGTGCCCGAGCTGAGGTCCCGTACGGTCACCCACGGTCGCAACATGGCAGGCGCCCGGGCGCTTCTCCGGGCCGCCGGCGTAGCCCGCGAGGACTTCGGCAAGCCGATCATCGCGGTCGCCAACTCCTTCACCGAGTTCGTCCCCGGCCACACCCACCTCCAGCCGGTCGGCCGGATCGTCTCCGAGGCGATCAAGGAGGCGGGCGGCATCCCGCGCGAGTTCAACACCATCGCGGTGGACGACGGCATCGCGATGGGCCACGGCGGCATGCTCTACTCGCTGCCCTCGCGCGACCTGATCGCCGACTCGGTCGAGTACATGGTCAACGCGCACTGCGCCGACGCGCTGATCTGCATCTCCAACTGCGACAAGATCACCCCCGGCATGCTGATGGCCGCGCTGCGCCTCAACATCCCGACCGTCTTCGTCTCCGGCGGCCCGATGGAGGCCGGCAAGGCCACCCTGGTCGACGGCACCGTGCGCCGGCTCGACCTGATCGACGCGATGTCCCAGGCGGTCAACGAGAGCGTCTCCGACGAGGACATCGCGATCATCGAGGAGAACGCCTGCCCCACCTGCGGCTCGTGCTCCGGCATGTTCACCGCCAACTCGATGAACTGCCTCACCGAGGCGATCGGCCTCTCACTGCCCGGCAACGGCTCGGTGCTCGCCACCCACACCGCCCGCCGCGCGCTGTACGAGAACGCCGGGCGGACGGTCGTCGAGATCACCAACCGCCACTACGGCCAGGACGACGCCTCGGTGCTGCCGCGCGCGATCGCCGGCCGCGCCGCCTTCGAGAACGCCATGGCCCTCGACATCGCCATGGGCGGCTCGACCAACACCATCCTCCACCTGCTCGCCGCCGCCCAGGAGGCCGAGCTGGACTTCGACATGCGGGCCATCGACGCCATCTCGCGCAAGGTGCCCTGCCTGGCCAAGGTCGCGCCCAACGGCTCGTACTACATGGAGGACGTGCACCGGGCCGGCGGCATCCCGGCCATCCTCGGCGAGCTGTACCGGGGCGGGCTGCTCAACGAGGACGTCCGGACGGTGCACGCCGACTCGCTCGCCGAGTGGCTCAAGACCTGGGACGTGCGCGGCGGTTCGCCCTCCGCCGAGGCCGTCGAGCTGTGGCACGCCGCGCCCGGCTGCAAGCGCTCCGCCGAGGCCTTCTCGCAGTCCGAGCGCTGGGACTCGCTGGACACCGACGCCGCCGGGGGCTGCATCCGCAGCGTCGAGCACGCCTACTCGGTCGAGGGCGGCCTGGCCGTGCTGCACGGCAACCTCGCCGAGGACGGCTGCATCGTGAAGACGGCCGGCGTGGACGAGTCGATCTGGACCTTCAGCGGCCCGGCGGTCGTCTGCGAGTCCCAGGAGGACGCGGTCGAGGCGATCCTCGCCAAGCGGATCAAGGAGGGCGACGTCGTCGTCATCCGCTACGAGGGCCCCAAGGGCGGCCCGGGCATGCAGGAGATGCTCTACCCGACCTCCTTCCTCAAGGGCCGCGGCCTCGGCAAGGCCTGCGCGCTGATCACCGACGGCCGCTTCTCCGGCGGCACCTCGGGCCTGTCCATCGGCCACGCCTCCCCGGAGGCCGCCTCCGGCGGCACCATCGCGCTGGTCGAGGACGGCGACGTCATCGCCATCGACATCCCGGGCCGGACGATCTCCCTGGAGGTCCCGGCCGAGGTCCTCGCCGAGCGCCGCCGCGCGCTGGAGGCCGCGGGCGGCTACCGGCCGAAGAACCGCGAGCGCCAGGTCAGCCAGGCGCTGCGGGCCTACGCGGCGATGGCCACCTCGGCCGACAAGGGCGCCGTCCGGGACGTCAGCAAGCTCGGCTGAACCCCGCCCGAGACAGGAGGAGCCGTCCCGCCCGGGACGGCTCCTCCTGCCATGTGTGCCGCCCGGGTGATAATCGACGATGTGAGCGAGCAGCCCCCCACCCCCGCCCCCAAGCCCGTCGGCGCCCCCGAGCCGGAGCCGATCCGCTTCTTCGGCACCAGCTGGGTCGACCGGGACAACGGCTACTGGCTGCGCCGGGTCGGCGTCTCGGCCGGCGCCCTGGTCGCCACTGCCGCCGCCGTGCTGGTGCTGCGCTTCGGCGTCGAGGGCGTCGCCCTCTCCGACAGCGGCGGCTTCCTGAACGGCCTGCTGACCGCCGCCATCGCGGTCTGCTCGATGATGGCCGTCCGGCGCACCTGGAAGGCGCTCACCGAGGGCAAGGACCAGCTGACCGGCTGGATGGCCGAGGACAAGTCGCTCGGCGCGGTCTGGCTGATCGGCGGGGTCGGCAGCCTGGCCGCCTACTTCGCCCGCAGCCTGGTCGAGGCCCCCGGCGAGGCGGTCGAGCGGGCCGCCCACCGCAAGGCCGTCGAGCAGTACGAGAAGCGCCGGGCCGGCCGTGGCGGCCGACCCGGCGGCAAGCGCAAGCGCTGACGGCGGTCAGCTGCGGCTGATGGTGCCGCACTCGCCCTTCTCCGAGAGGTCCCGGCTGCGGTCGTACGGATCGCTGGTCGGACCGGTCTGCTCGGGGTGGGGCCGGGCGAACTGGCGGAACTGCGGGTGCAGGAAGCCGTCGTAGATGTGGCAGAAGCTGTTGCCCACGTCCGACAGCGTCTTCTCGATGGCCGGCTTCTTCGGCTCGACCTTGTAGCGGTCCGGGTCGTAGAAGCGGTAGTCCTCGGTCCGGCGGACGATCGTCCGGGCCGTCCAGGTGTCACCGGTGGTGTCGGCGGCGCGGACCACCAGGTCCACCGGCTGGGCGGTGCCGCCCTGCCCGGCGGGCGGCTGCGGGGCGTCGGTGGCGGGCCTGCGCTCCTTGGCCAGCTTCTCGGCGTCGGGGCCCGGCTTCAGCGGGTAGACGTAGGTGAAGTCGGTGTGGACCAGGACCCCGCCGTCGCCGTCCCCCTCGTAGCCGATCCGGCCCTGCACCTTGACCACGTCGCCGACCAGCTGCGCCTCGCGCGGGTCGAAGCGGTTGAACCAGCTGGTCGGATCGCTGTCCTTGGAGGGGTGGTCGAACGCGGCGGTGGCGTTCTTCCGGTCCTCGCGTTCGAGCATCGCCAGCGCGGCGTCCGGGCGGGCGCCCCCGATCACCTTGGGGTCGAGGTAGCTCGCCGTCAGGTAGTCCTTGACCTGCCGCAGCTGCCCGGCGACCTCGTCGGCGGAGAAGACGCCGACGGCCTTGGCCTCGGGCAGCACGAAGGCCTCCGCGCCGTTCGGCCAGCCCTCGGCGGGGGAGCCGACCCAGGGGTGAGCGACGGTCGGCTGGTCGGCGGGGGTGGTCGGCGGCGCCGTGGTCGGCCTGGCCGTCTCCGGGGCGACGGTCGGGACGGGCGTGTGGGCGGCCGAGGAGCCCCGCCCGTAGGTGTCCGAGAACCAGGTGCGCAGCGCGTCGATGTTCAGCGCGGCGAGCAGCAGGGCGACCGTCAGCGCGATGAACAGCGGCGTGCGCCATTCGAATCCGCGCCGGCGCTTGGCCGGGCGCGGGTTGCCCCACGGGTCGACCGCCTGGAGCTTCGGCTTGCGGCCGAACCGGCGCTTGGCCGCCGCCGGGCCGTCGTTGACCGAGCGTCGGCCGCCCGGGTCGACGGGCGGGGTGTGCTTCCAGCGGGCGGACAGCATCCGGGTGCGGCCGGACTGTTCCTTGACGCTGGCGCTCCTGATGAACTCCTCGTCCAGGACGAGGTCGGCGAACGGGTCCTTCCCGCCCGCTCCGGACGGGTCGGACCCGCCCGGCTCACGGCCCTCGGAAGGGCGTGGTTCCGGATCTTCGACTATCGGCATCGCGCCAGTATGCCGAGGGGGTGTGACGATTCGTCGATCGGGGGCACACCTTGTGGTGAACCTGTGTTCGGAGCCTGAGGGTTCACCGGTGTTTGTCCGAAAACGTACCCCCGGTCAGAACGTCGCCGCGGTCAGAACGCACCCCCGGGTCGAGGGCGGCTCAGCCCTTGCCGCGGGCCTGCTTCACCGAGCCCACCACTCCGGCGATCGCCAGCAGGATGCCGGCCGGGAGCAGGGAGACGAAGAAGGCGCCGAACAGCCCGGCGTCGCCGAGGAACAGCTGCGCCAGCATGTTCAGCACCAGCAGTCCGCCGGCCGCCGGGAGGGCGGACTTCCAGGGGTGCGCCTCGGCCCAGCGGCGCAGCCGCCGCTCGGCGGTGTCGCGGCGAAGCTGGCCGCCCACGCTGCCGACCAGGAAGAAGAAGAACAGGGCCCAGCCGGCTGGTCCGGCCAGCATGCTCAGCGACCAGTTCCCGGAGATCGCCTCGATCCCCAGGGACGTCGCCCCCACCACCGCGCCGACTCCCGCGGCCGTCCGCCACGGGCCCACCGTCGCCGCGGCGACCGCGAGTTGCCGGTTCTCTCGTCGGGACATTCCGTCGTGTGCCATGGCTCCACGGTGCGCCCGCGCGGGCCGGGAGGCCATAGGGGAAACCCCCGAGTTTTCTCCCTAGGGGCAACGGGACCACCGGCCACCGGGGACCACGGACCGGACGGGCCCGACGGGCGTCGCCGCACAGTGCGAGGATGGCCGCAGTACCGAGGCAAGGAGCGGACCATGGGCAGCAGCGCAGCGCACGGGCGGAAGATCGCCTTCCTGGGCACCGGCAAGATCGGCGAGGCCCTGCTCTCAGGCCTGCTGCGGGCCGGTACGGACCCGTCGGACGTCCTGGTGACCGCTCGCCGACCGGAGCGCGCGGCCGAACTCGCCGACCGCTACGGCGTGGTCGCCGTCTCCAACGCCGAGGCCGCCAAGCTGGCCGACACCCTGATCCTGGCGGTCAAGCCGCAGGACATGGGCAGTCTGCTGGAGGAACTGGCCCCGCACATCAGCCCGGACCGGCTGGTGATCTCGGCGGCGGCCGGCGTCCCGACCGTCTGGTTCGAGGAGCGGCTGGCGGCCGGCACCCCGGTGGTCCGGGTGATGCCCAACACGCCGGTGCTGGTGGACGAGGGGATGAGCGTCATCTCCGGCGGCTCGCACGCGCGGGAGGAGCACCTGGCGCGCGCGGAGGAGATCTTCAGCTCGGTCGGCAAGGCGCTGCGGCTGCCGGAGTCCCAGCAGGACGCGGCCACCGCGCTGTCCGGCTCCGGCCCGGCCTACTTCTACTTCCTGGTCGAGGCGATGACGGACGCGGGCATCCTGCTCGGCCTGCCCCGGCAGGTGGCGCACGACCTGATCGTGCAGTCCGCGATCGGTGCCTCGGTGATGCTGCGCGACTCCGGCGAGCACCCGGTGAAGCTGCGCGAGGCGGTCACCTCCCCGGCCGGCACCACCATCGCGGCCATCCGCGAGCTGGAGAACCACGGGGTGCGGGCCGCGCTGCTGGGTGCCCTGGAGGCGGCCCGGGACCGCTCCCGGGAGCTGGCCTCCGGCGGGAAGTAGCCCGCGGGCACCGGCCGCGGAAGTCCTTGCACGACCCCTCCCGCAAAGGCGGCGCACCGCCTACGCTCTCGGCCAACATCGTTCTACCGGCCGGTAGCGGGGTCCGTACGCGGGCCAGCGCGGGCCCGTGCGTGGAGGTCCGTATGAGTGCCGCACCGCCCGTACCGCCCGGCCGTCCCGCCACGCCCCCGGTGGCGCCCGGCCTGCGCGTCGGGCGGGCCGCGCTCGCCGGCAGCTTCCTGCTGCAGGGCACCACCTTCGCGCTGCTGGTCACCTGCATCCCGGAGATCCAGCACCGGTACGGGCTGAGCGACGGACTGCTGCCGGTCTTCCTGGCCGCGGTGCCGATCCTGGCCGGGGTGGGCTCGATCCTCTCCGAGCAGCTGGTGAAGCGCACCGGCGCCCGGGCCGTGCTGCGGGCCGTCCAGCCGGCCGTCTGCCTCAGCCTGGCGGGCGCCGGGCTCGGCGACTCGCTGTGGCAACTCGCCCTCGCGCTCGGTGCGTTCGGGCTGCTGGTGGGGGCGCTGGACGCCAGTATGAACATGCTCGGCGTGGGCCTGCAGCACCGCTACGGCCGCTCGATCATGATCGGCTTCCATGCCGCGTTCAGCCTCGGCGGCATCCTCGGCGCGGCGATCGCGGGCCTCGGCTCGCACTATGACCTCGGGCTGCCAGTGCTGTTCGGCACGGCCGCGGCGGTGATCGCGCCGCTCGCGGTGCTGACCGGCACCCTCCCCCAGCCTTCGGCCGGGGGGACCCCCACCGCCGGCCCGGCCGAACTCGGCGACGCCGTCCGGGAGGCCGCGGCGGCCGCCGCCCGGTCCATCCCCTGGCGTCCGCTGCTGCCGCTCTGCCTGGCGATGGCCTTCGCCTACATCGCGGACGCCTCGGTCTCCAACTACAGCGTCAAGTACCTCACCGACGGGCTGGGCAGCCGCGAGGACCTCGCCAAGCTGTCCTACCTCGGCTACATGGTCGCGATGCTGCTCGGCCGGGCCCTGGGGGACCGCGCGGTGCAGCGCTTCGGCGCCGTCCCGGTGGTGCGCGGCGGCGCCGCGCTGGCCGCGCTCGGCTTCGGGCTGGCCGCCGTGGCACCCGCCCCCTGGGCCGGCATCGCCTCGTTCACCGTGCTCGGCTTCGGCATCTGCGCGATCATCCCGCAGGTGTTCGCGGCCGGCGGCCGGCTCTTCCCGGCCGACTCGGACGCCGCCGTGGCCCGGCTCAACCTCTTCAACTACGTGGGTTTCCTGGTCGGTTCGCCCCTGGTCGGGGCGATCGCCGCCGCCGGCTCGTACCGCTGGGCGCTGCTCGCCCCGATGTTGCTGGTGCTCGCGGTGCTGCCGCTCGCCGAGCGCTTCGCCCCCGCGCCCGCGGTCGCCCCCGCCGCCGCGTGACGGCGGGGGTTCGGTAGGGCCCGACGCCCCCACCCACTACGGTGGAGGCCATGCCCGAAGCCGAGCGTGACACCCCCTGTGGCCTGCACCTCTTCTGGGACGAGGCCGTCACCGCCTACGACTTCGGCCCCGGCCACCCGATGGACCCGACCCGGCTGGCGCTCACCATGCGCCTGGTCGAGGATCTCGGACTGGCCGCCGGGCCCGGGGTGACCGTCCGGTCCGCGCCGCCCGCAGGCGAGTCCACCCTGCGGCTGGTGCACACCGGGGAGTACGTCGAGGCGGTCAAGCACGCCGCCGCACACCCCGAGCAGACCGACCCCCGGCACGGGCTCGGCACCGACGACAACTGGGCCTTCCCGGCCGTCCACACGGCCTCCGCGCTGATCGCCGGCCAGTCGGTGGCCGCCGCCGAGGCGGTCTGGCGCGGCGAGGCCCCGCACGCCGTCAACTTCGCCGGCGGCCTGCACCACGCGATGCCCGGCAAGGCCTCCGGTTTCTGCATCTACAACGACCCGGCCCTGGCCATCGCCCGGCTGCTCGAACTCGGCGCCGAGCGGGTCGCCTACGTCGACGTGGACGTCCACCACGGCGACGGCGTCCAGGAGGCGTTCTGGAACGACCCCCGGGTGCTGACCGTCTCGCTGCACGAGCACCCGGCCACCCTCTTCCCGCAGACCGGCTGGCCCACCGAGACCGGCGGCCCCGACGCCCCCGGCTCCGCCGCCAACCTGCCGCTGCCGGCCGGCACCGGCGACACCGGCTGGCTGCGCGCCTTCCACGCCCTGGTGCCCGAGCTGCTCGCCGCCTTCCAGCCGCAGGTCCTGGTCACCCAGCACGGCGCGGACACCCACCTGGAGGACCCGCTCGCCCACCTCGCCGTCACCGTGGACGCCCAGCGGCTGATCGCCGAGGAACTGCACGAGCTGGCCCACCGGCTCACCGGCGGCCGCTGGGTGGCCACCGGCGGGGGCGGCTACGCCGTGGTGGACGTCGTCCCGCGGACCTGGACCCACCTGGTCGCCACCGCCGCCGGGAGACCCGTCGACCCGGCCACCGAGACCCCCGACAGCTGGCGCGCCGAGGTCCACCGCCGCACCCGCGGCCCGGCCCCGCTACGGATGACCGACGGCGCCCGGCCGGTCTGGCGCGACTTCGACGAGGGTTACGATCCGGCGGACCGACTCGATCAGGCCATCCTCGCCAGCCGCCGCGCGGTGTTCCCCCACCACGGTCTGCTGGCCTGAAACCGCCTCCCCGGCCACGCGCCGGACGGGCCGTGCGTACGCCCCCTGGGGCGATCCGCCGAGTGACTACGTACTGCAACGGTCCTATCTCTCACCGTACGAGGACTGCACCTCCCCTCTTCCCACTGGTACCACCCATAACTACTCTGGGGATACACGTGTGCCGGTGGAGTCACCGGAGGGGAAGCCGGTGCCTTGCACACGGGTAAGGGTCGGGTGATGGTCATGAGTTCCGTCGAGCGTCCCCTGCAGGAAGTCGTCTTCCTGACCGTGGCCGAGGTTGCCGCGGTCATGCGGGTGTCCAAGATGACCGTGTACCGGTTGGTGCACAGCGGAGAGCTGCCGGCCATCCGGGTCGGGCGGTCCTTCCGGGTGCCCCAGCAGGCGGTGCACGAGTATCTCAAGGAGTCCTACGTGCGGCTTGAGAGCGCGTAGCCGACGGGCGGGCGGGGGCGGGTCCACAGCCGTGGATCCGTCCCCGTTCGCCCCGGATTTCCCCCGAGTTTCCCGGTCACGGGGAGCGCGATTACGGCCCCGGCCACGCGGACGGTAGGCTAGGCCCTCACGTCAGTCGTATGGACTCCGTCTCTCACGGACGAGAGTCTCAGTGAGCGAGGGTTGTTCCGTGGGCTCTGTCATCAAGAAGCGTCGCAAGCGTATGGCCAAGAAGAAGCACCGCAAGCTTCTCAAGCGCACTCGCGTTCAGCGTCGCAACAAGAAGTAAGCGCCCCCGGCCGCGCCCAGCGCGCCCAGCGCTTCCACCGCCCGTCCTGGCCCTCGTGGCCAGGGCGGGCGGTGTCGTCTCCCGGCCCGGTGGCCCGGCGCGGTACGGTGCACGCAGGCCGCTCGGGCCGAGGGAATGGGGTGCAGCACCGTGGGCGTGGTCGTGCTCGTCACCGGCGTGGCACGCCATCTCGGTGCCCGTTTCGCCGCCGAGCTCCGCCGCCGGCCGGGGGTGGACCGGGTCGTCGGCGTGGACGTGCAGCCGCCCCGGCTGCCGGTCGAGGAGCCGGCCGGACCGGCCGCGCCGTACACCTTCCACCAGCTCGACCTGCGCCGGCCCGCGGTCTCCCGGGTGATCGCCGAGCACCGGGTGGACACCGTGGTGCACCTGAGCGTCAGCGCCACCGGACTGGGCTCCACCAACCGCTCCGCGGTGAAGGAGTCCAACGTCATCGGCACCATGCAGCTGCTCGGCGCCTGCCAGAAGGCGCCCGGGGTGCGCCGGCTGGTCGTGAAGTCCACCACAGGCGTCTACGGCTCCGCGCCCCGCGACCCGGCGGTGTTCAGCGAGCGGATCCAGCCGAAGGACCCGCCCGGCGGCGGCTTCGCCAAGGACGCGGCCGAGGTCGAGGGCTATGTGCGCGGCTTCGCCCGGCGCCGGCCGGACGTCGCGGTGACGGTGCTGCGCTTCGCCAACATCGTCGGCCCCGGCGCCGACACCCCGCTCAGCGAGTACTTCGCGCTGCCGGTGCTGCCGACCGTGCTCGGCTACGACCCCAGGCTGCAGTTCGTCCACGAGGACGACGCCGTCGCGGTGCTCTGCCGGGCCGCCGACGAGCCCGTGCCGGGCACCGTCAACACCGGCACCCTCAACGTGGCGGGCGAGGGCGTGCTGCTGCTCTCCCAGTGCGCCCGCCGGCTCGGCCGGCCCACCCTGCCGCTGCTGCTGCCCGCGGTCAGCTGGATGGCCGCGCTGGCCCGGCAGACCCGGCTGGTGGACGTCTCGCCGGAGCAACTGCGGCTGCTCACCCACGGCCGGGTGGTGGACACCACGCGGCTGCGGGAGACCTTCGGCTACCGCCCGGCGTTCAGCACCCCGGAGGCGTTCGCCGACTTCGCCGCCGCCCTGGACCCCGGCCTGCTGCCGCCCGAGCGGCTGGCCGCCGTCACCGACCGGCTGACCGCCCTGCTCGGCCCGGAAAGCCCTGCGACCGCCGTACCGAACCGCCCCCACCGCCCGAGGAGCTGAGCCCGCGATGAGTGCCGCCGCCGAGAACACGCCGGAGACGGCCAAGGTCATCCCGATCGAGTCCGCCCCCAGCTGGACCTCGCCCGAGGGCCCCGGCCTGGCCGACCGGCTCGCCGGGGCCGTCGGC
Organism: Kitasatospora sp. NPDC023176; assembly: GCF_055560495.1. NCBI lineage: Bacteria > Bacillati > Actinomycetota > Actinomycetes > Kitasatosporales > Streptomycetaceae > Kitasatospora > Kitasatospora sp. NPDC023176. Next base: position 94,678 of record NZ_JBVHIP010000006.1, read on the forward strand.
GGGGCGCTGTCCGGGCAGCTCGGCCCGGCGGCCACCCGGCTGTTCGGCAAGGGCTGGGAGGGCCGGGCCACCGAGGGGCTGGCCTTCCTGCGCCGCCGGATCACCGGCGACTACGAGGTCGACGAGTTCGGCTTCGACCGGGAGCTGACCGAGGAGGTGCTGCTCTCGCTGCTGCGCCCGCTGGCCGAGAAGTACTTCCGGATCGACGTCCAGGGGATCGAGAACATCCCGGCCGAGGGCGGCGCGCTGATCGTCGCCAACCACTCCGGCACCATCCCGCTGGACGCCCTGATGACCCAGGTGGCCATCCACGACCACCACCCGCACCACCGGCACCTGCGGATGCTCGCCGCCGACCTGGTCTTCGTGCTGCCGGGCGTCAACGAGCTGGCCCGCAAGGCCGGCCACACCCTCGCCTGCAACGAGGACGCCCAGGCGCTGCTGGAGCGCGGCGAGGTGGTCGGGGTCTGGCCGGAGGGCTTCAAGGGCATCGGCAAGCCGTTCTCGGAGCGCTACAAGCTCCAGCGCTTCGGCCGCGGCGGCTTCGTCTCCTCGGCGCTGCGGGCGCGGGTGCCGATCGTGCCGTGCTCGATCGTCGGGGCGGAGGAGACCTACCCGATGATCGGCAACGTCAAGACGCTGGCCCGGCTGCTCGGCCTGCCGTACGTGCCGGTCACGCCGACCTTCCCGTGGCTGGGGCCGCTCGGGGTGCTGCCGCTGCCGACCAAGTGGACGATCCGCTTCGGCGAGCCGATCGCCACCGACGGCTACCCGGCGGAGGCGGCGGACGATCCGATGCTGGTCTTCGACCTGGCCGACGAGGTGCGGGAGACCATCCAGCACACCCTCTACCAGCTGCTGGTGCAGCGGCGCTCGGTGTTCTTCTGACCCCGATCGGCCCCGATAGACCCCGATCGCCCTGATGGCCCTTGATCGGCCTCGAAGCGGCGGGGCCCCGGCGGAACGCGTCCGCCGGGGCCCCGCCGCATTTCGCTCAGCTGCCGCCGAGGATCCGCAGCCCGGGCAGCAGGCCCGGGACCAGCGGGGGCACGTCCACGCCCTGCTGGGCGCCGCTCGGCGTGCTGGGCGCACCGGACGGCTGCTGCGGCACCTGCGGCGGGGCCGCGTCGGCGCTCGGCGAGGGCCGACCGGCGCCGGTGAGCCCGCTGGTGAGGTCGCCGACCAGGCCGTTGACGGCGTCCGGGGCGCTGCTGGGCAGGGTGCTGGGCAGCCCGCCGCCCTTGGCGCCGCTGCCGGCCGTGCCACCGGCGTCGGCCGGGGAGCGGTCGGTGCTTCCGGGGCGGTTGCCGGTCCCGCCCTGGGGCTGCCCGGAGCCGGGCGCGGCGCCGGAGCCGTTCGCTCCGGGGCCGGCCGGGGATCCGCCGGTCGAGGAGGACGAGTCGTCGCCCGCTCCGGGGCCGGCCGTGCCACCGCTCTTGGCGGGGGGCTGGGCCAGGCGCAGGGGCGCGACGTCCTCGCTTATGTCGTCGAAGAGCCGGTTCACCAGGTCGGCCTGCTCGGTGAGTTGGACCGGCAGCCGGCCCTGCAGTTCGCTCCAGCGGCCGTCCTCGTCGTGGGCGAAGCCCGCCAGCGCGCGCATCGGGTCCAGCGAGCCGTTGCTGCGGTAGACCGAGCGCAGCAGGTCGCGGCCCTTGAGGGCGTCGGCGTGCATGTCGTCCAGCGCCCGGCGGACCCGGTCGACGGTGCCCGGGCTGAGCCCGGTGGTCGAACCGGTCTGCCCGACCAGGGCGTTGGCCTCGCCGAGTCGGGTGGCGGCGTTGCCGAGCAGCAGCTCGCCGCGTTCCGAGTCGGAGTCCGCCAGGTCCAGCCGGAGCCCTTCGAGGCCGCGCTTCATCCCGTACAGCGTGTCCCCGGGGAGGGCGTTGGAACTCGCGGCGGCGGCCCCGGCCAGGCTGCCGACGGCGAGCCCGGCGACCAGCCCGCCGATCGCGAAGCGGCGGCTCCACCGGCCGCGCGGCGCCGTCCGGATCGCCCGGTGGCGGCGCTGGCGGGGCACCGCGGCACCTGGTCCGCCAGCGAAGACCTGCTCGAACGCGGCCATCAGCTGGGCGCGTTGGACCGTCCGGACCTCCTGGTCCAGAGCCGGCCCGGGCAGTGCCCCCAGCGCGTCGGCCAGACCGACCAGCTCGGCCATCGCGACCGAACCGGACTCACCGGCAGCGGTGTTGGCCGATTCGGCGGTGGCCGCGCGGCGTTGCTCCGCCTGGTGGGCCTCCAGCGCCTCGGCGAAGGCCTTCGCCCGCCGGTGCTCCAGCACGTTTGCCGTCACGGGCCACACCTCCCTTCGTCGTTGTCGACACCCCGGCCTGCCGGACGGTTGCCCCGGCGGGCCAAAGCCACTCCATCGGGTGACAGGTCGCAATTCGGCTTGACCGTACGCCTGGTGGGGGCTTGCACGCTGGCCAACGAGCGGTGCGGGCGGTCGGTTACGCACGGCTGATCATCGGACCGACCGTTCACCCGGACGTGTCGGTCGGGCACGAGTGGTGACGGGCCGTCGGGACGGGTCCGTCGCCGGGCTATCGCCCCCTCGGTCACCGCCGCCTCACCGCGCGTCGGGCGGGAGGAGCCGGGCCAGGGTGCGGACGGCGCGGTACTGGAGGGTCTTGATGGCCCCCTCGTTCTTGCCCATGATCCGCGCGGTCTCGGCCACCGAGAGGCCCTGGAGGAAGCGCAGCGTCACGCACTCCTGCTGCTGGGGGTTGAGCCGGTGCACCGCGTCCAGCAGGGCGGCGTTGGAGAGCGACTCCAGCACCGACTCCTCCGGGCTGCGCTCGCACTCGTTGGAGTCGAGCATCTCGCCGGTGGTGACCTCCAGCCGGAACCGGCTGGACTTGAAGTGGTCGGCGACCAGGTTGCGGGCGATGGTGACCAGCCAGGCGCCGAAGTCCCGGCCCTGCCAGGTGAAGGTGCCGATCCGGCGCAGCGCGCGCAGGAACGTCTCACTGGTGAGGTCCTCGGCGGTGGCCCGGCTGCCGACCCGGTAGTAGATGTACCGGTAGACGGTGTCCGCGTAGTGGTCGTAGAGCCGGCCGAAGGCCTCGCTCTCGCCGGCCTGGGCCCGCTCGACCAGCTCCATGATCGGGTTGTGCTCGGTCTCGTAGCCGGGGCTCGGCGCGGTGCGGGTGCGGCTGCGGCCGGCGCCGGTGCTGCCGGTGCGGCCCCGCGAGCCGGTGCCGGCCGAGCCGGCGGCGGTGGTGCGCAGCGCCGTCCCGGGGCCGTGCTGGTGGCCGAACGGCCCGCCGGCGGGCACGAGTTGGGGCGTGACGGCGAACTGGCTGTGGAGCAGCGTGCGCAACAGGTCCAGGCCGGTGGAGATCTGCCGCTCGGCGGCCGGGCGGCCGCGGAGGCCGGTGCGGGGGCGCAGGGGCGCGGACGACGGGCGGGAGGGTGCAGGCGCGTCGTTCCGGACGGGTGGGTACACGGGACTCCCAGAGGCAGAACTGTGGACGGATCACCTCCGCCTGCGCGGAGAGCACTCCCCATGACATCCGTTCGAGCGGGATGCATGGGTGACGTGCATCCAGGAGAGAATAACGCTTTGTGCAATGACAGCTACACCGTGTGGTCGAAGTGGTCGTTTGGGATCCATTTGTTGTGCATATTCGGCTGACACTGACCGGAGATGTCATCGTTCATCCGGCTCAACGTGACCGTTCGGGCGCCCAGGGTGACCAATTCGGCGGTACTGCGGGCGGTTTCCCAGCCTTGGGGCTCGGCAACCCCTGACTTTCCCGGCCTGGCGAACGATCAGAACCGGTCACCGGGTGACAGGTTCGTACAACGCGTCCGGATGGCCGTGTCGGAGCTGGGAGTTCGCTCGTACGAGCGGCCAGGTCAGGGCCATGATTGACGCCTTCTCACCCGTGCGGGGGAGTGGCAGAAACGGTTCCCTGGACGGGAGTCCGGCGGGTTCCGGCCGGGAGCCGGACCGGATCCGACGGGAGTTCAGCCGGAGTTCGTCCGGACTCCGGCAGGAGTTCAGCCGTGCCGACGCCGCCGCCGCAGCGCCACCCCGGCCGCCGCCGCCCCGGCCAGCACCCCGAGCGCGGCCGCCGCCGGCAGCCCCACCCGGGCCGCCTTCCGGCCGGTCCGGAAGTCGCGCACCCGCCAGCCCTGCGCCCGGGCGTGCCGCCGCAGCGCGCCGTCCGGGTTCACCACGTACGGGTGGCCGACCAGCGAGAGCATCGGGATGTCGTTGGCGGAGTCGCTGTAGGCGGCGCAGCGGTCGAGGTCCAGCCGCTCGCGCCGGGCCAGCGCGTTCACCGCGGCGGCCTTGGCCGGGCCGTGCAGCAGGTCGCCGACCAGCCGTCCGGTGTAGTGGCCGTCCCGGGCCTCGGCGACGGTGCCCAGCGCGCCGGTCATGCCGAGCCGCCGGGCGATGATCCGGGCCACCTCCAGCGGGGCGGCGGTCACCAGCCAGACCCGCTGGCCGGCGTCCAGGTGCATCTGGACCAGGGCGCGGGTGCCGGGCCAGATCTTGTCGGCGACGACCTGCTCGAAGACCTCCTCGCAGATCACCTCCAGGTCGGCGGTGCGCTTGCCGGCGACGATGCCGAGGGCGGTGTTCCGGGCGTCCGAGATGTGGTCCGGGTCCTCGGTGCCGTTCAGCCGGAAGAGCGCCTGCTGCCAGGCGAAGCGGGCGATGTCGCGGCGGGTGAGGAAGCCGTGCCGGTAGAGGCCGACGCCGAGGTAGAAGATCGCGGCGCCGCGCAGGATGGTGTTGTCGCAGTCGAAGAAGGCGGCGGCGCGCGGGTCGTCCTGGTCGGGGGTGTGGTTCCCGGCCGGCGGCTTGGGGGCCTTTCCGGGCCTGCCCGCGGCCGGGGTGTCCGGCTTCGCCTCCGCGGCCGCCTCGGGGGCGTCCGTCCCGGGGCCGCTTCCGGCGGTGTCGTTCCCCGCGGGGGCGTCCACGAGGGTGTCGCCGATGGCGGGGGAGAGCAGCGGCTCGGCGCGCAGCGCGGCCTCGGCGGCCGCCGCCGCGGCCTCGCCCGCCAGAGCGCTCCGCTCGGTGGTGGAGCGCCTCGCCTGGGTGAGCCTTCGGAGCACGGCCATGTCATCGAGCATATCCAGCCGGGCGGGGAGCGGCCGTGACGGAGCCGTGCCCGTGCGGTGAACAGCTCCCCGCCGCCCCGGGGCGGCGGGTGGGCAGCCGCCACAATGGCGGGGTGAGCCCACTGCTGCGACGTAAGAGCCCCGAGCCGACGGACCGTACCGTGACCCTGGTCGGCAAGCCCGGCTGCCACCTGTGCGACGAGGCCCGGGAGGTGATCGTCCGGGTGACGGCGGAGCTGGGCGCGGCCTTCGAGGAGAAGGACATCACCCAGGACGAGGAGCTGTACCGCCGCTACTGGGAGCAGATCCCGGTCACCCTGATCGACGGTCGCCAGCACGACTTCTGGCGGGTCGACGAGAGCCGGCTGCGCAAGGCCCTGGGGGCCTGAGCGGGCCCTCGGGCGTGCACCACCGCCCCCGCCGACCGGCGGGGGCGGTTCGCCGAATCGTTGCCAAAGACACTCCGTCCGGGCTTGGGGCGGGGCGCCCCGGTCGGCTTACGATCGAACGCGTTTGCGCCCGTGGGGGGCTGAGCACACGAGGAGTGCCGCCATGCTTCCCCGCCCGGTCCCAGGGATGCCCGGAGGTTCCGAGGGCTTCGCGGTGGTGGACGTGGAGGCGACCGGCCGCAGTCCGTGGCGGCACCGGGTGGTCGAGGTGGCGGTGGTGCTGCTGGACGCCCGGCTCCGCCCCGAGGGCGAGTTCGCGACCCTGCTGGACCCGCTGGGCCCGGTCGGCCCGACCCATGTGCACCGGATACGCCAGGCCGACGTCGAGGGCGCCCCGCGCTTCCGGGAGATCGCCCCCCGGCTGCTGGAGCTGCTGGCCGGCCGGGTGCTGGTCGGCCATCACGTCAGTTGCGACCACGCCTTCCTGGACCGCGAATTCGCCCGGATCGGGGTGGCGCTGCCGCCCGTCCCGCTGCTGTGCACGATGGGGCTGGCCCGCGCCCACCTGCCGGAGGCCCGTGGCCACGGCCTGGCGGCCTGTGCGGAGGCGGCCGGTCTGGGCTGGTTCCCGGCGCACACCGCGCTGGGCGACGCCCGGGTGACGGCGGCGCTGCTGCGGCACTGCGCGGGTGCCCCGTCCTGCCCGCCGGACGACTGGACCGGCCCGCTGCGCGAGGCTGCCCGAGTGCCCTGGCCGCGGCTGGGCCGGGCCCGTTCCCGCCCGTCCGGCGACGCCGTCCCGCTGGTGCGCCGGGAGGCGCCGTACGGCCCCTGGCTGCCCGGTCCCGCGGCCCCGGAGGTCGTTCCGACGCAGGCCGGTGCTATGGGTTCGACGGCGTGATGCGCATCACTGTGCCAGGACAAAACGGACACCATCTTTGTGCACACGTTCACAAACGCTTAGCCTGGCTGCCAAAGCCCAGCTTCACCCACAGGAGCACCGTGGCAATCGGCCGATCACCACAGAGCAGTTCGCAGACGCCCGACCAGGGCGCCGCGCGCCGACCCTCGCGCGCCCGGGGCATCCCGGAGGCGACCGTCGCCCGGCTTCCCCTCTACCTGCGGGCCCTCACCGCGCTCTCCGAGCGCTCGGTGCCGACCGTCTCCTCCGAGGAGCTGGCCGCCGCGGCCGGCGTGAACTCGGCCAAGCTGCGCAAGGACTTCTCCTACCTCGGCTCCTACGGCACCCGCGGCGTCGGCTACGACGTCGAGTACCTCGTCTACCAGATCTCCCGCGAGCTCGGTCTGACCCAGGACTGGCCGGTCGTCATCGTCGGCATCGGGAACCTCGGCCACGCCCTCGCCAACTACGGCGGCTTCGCCTCCCGCGGGTTCCGGGTCGCCGCCCTGTTGGACGCCGACCCCAACGTGGTCGGTTCCACCGCCGCGGGGCTGCCGGTGCGCCACATGGACGAGCTGGAGGCGATCGTCGAGAGCCAGCACGTCTCGATCGGTGTGATCACCACCCCGCCCGGCGCCGCCCAGCAGGTGTGCGACCGGCTGGTCGAGGCGGGCGTCACCAGCATCCTCAACTTCGCCCCGACCGTGCTGACCGTCCCGGACGGCGTGGACGTGCGCAAGGTGGACCTCTCCATCGAGCTGCAGATCCTCGCCTTCCACGAGCAGCGCAAGGCCGGCGAGGAGACCGACCGCACCGAGTCCGTGCTGGACCGCGCCCCCGGCCCGGTCCGGGCGGCCGCGGCCAAGCTGCGCCGGGCGGCCGGCGGCAGCGGCAAGGGCCGCGGCGGCGCCGAGCCGGAGGCCAACGACCAGGCCGAGCAGTCGGCCAAGGGCAAGTCCGCCAAGGGCGGCGAGGGCGAGCTGTCCGCGGTGATGCCCGCATGAACACCGAAAGCTGTGGGGGACGGGCATGAGTCTTCTCGTCGTCGGACTGAGCCACCGGACGGCGTCGGTCGGCGTGCTGGAGCGCGCCGCGCTGACCGGTGAGGTCCCGACCCGGCTGCTGCACGACGCGGCCGCGTCCTCGACCGTCGCCGAGGCCGCGCTGCTCAACACCTGCAACCGGATCGAGCTGTACGCGGACGTGGACAAGTTCCACGCGGGCGTCGCCGAGCTGTCGCTGCTGCTGGCCCACCACAGCGGGGTGGACCTGGAGGAGCTGACCTCCCACCTGTACGTCCACTACGAGGACCGCGCCGTCCACCACCTCTTCTCGGTGGCCTGCGGCCTGGACTCGATGGTGGTCGGCGAGGGCCAGATCCTCGGCCAGCTGCGCGACGCGCTGGCCAAGGCCCAGGACGAGCACACCGCCGGGCGCGGCCTGAACGAGCTGTTCCAGCAGGCCCTGCGGGTCGGCAAGCGGGCGCACAGCGAGACCGGCATCGACAAGGCCGGCCAGTCGCTGGTCACCTTCGGCCTGGAGCAGGTCGCCGCGGGCGCGGGCGGGATCGCCGGCAAGCGCGCGCTGGTGGTCGGGGCCGGCTCGATGAGCTCGCTGGCCGCCGCCACCCTGGTCCGCTCCGGGGTCACCGACCTGCTGATCGCCAACCGCACCCCGGCCCGCGCCGAGCGCCTGGTGGAGATCCTCGGCCCGGACGTGGCCCGCGCCCTGGACCTCGCCAAGGTGCCCGAGGCGCTGGCCGACGTCGACCTGGTGATCTCCTGCACCGGCGCGGCCGGTGTGGTGGTCCGGGCCGAGGACGTGGCCGCCGCCGTCGCCTCCCGCACGTCCCCCGAGCCGCTGGCGCTGCTCGACCTCGCCATGCCGCGCGACGTCGACCACGCCGTGCACGAGCTGGCCGGCGCCCTGCTGGTCGACCTGGAGAGCCTCTCCCACGCGCACGCCGCCAGCCCCGGCGCCGGCGACGTCGACGAGGTCACCCGGATCGTCTCCGACGAGGTGACCGCCTTCGGCGCCGCCCAGCGGGCCGCCCGGATCGCGCCGACCGTGGTCGCCCTGCGGGCGATGGCCTCCGACGTGGTCGCCGCCGAACTGGGCCGGCTGGACTCCCGGCTGCCCGACCTGGACGAGCGCTCCCGCGCCGAGATCACCCAGACCGTCCGTCGCGTCGTCGACAAGCTGCTGCACGCCCCGACCGTCCGGGTGAAGCAGCTGGCCGCCGAGCCCGGCGGCGCCTCCTACGCGGACGCCCTGCGCGAGCTGTTCGACCTCGACCCGGCAGCCGTGCACGCCGTGTCGGGCACGCCCGTCGGCGGCCGCCCCCAGCCTTCGGCCGGGAGCACCAGATGAACCGTCAGCCATCCCACGAGTACCACCGGGACGATCACCTCATGAATGGTCAACCGCTCACCGAGCAGGCTCCGGCCGCCGCCCTGCGCCTCGGCACCCGGCGCAGCGCGCTCGCCATGGCCCAGTCGGGCATGGTCGCCCGCGAGGTGACCAGGCTCACCGGCCGCCCCGTCGAGCTGGTCGAGATCACCACCTACGGCGACACCTCCCGGGAGGCGCTCGCGCAGATCGGCGGCACCGGCGTGTTCGTCTCCGCGCTGCGGGACGCCCTGCTGGAGGGCCGGATCGACTTCGCCGTGCACTCGCTCAAGGACCTGCCCACCGCCGCCCCCGAGGGTCTGGCGCTGGCCGCCGTCCCCGTGCGCGAGGACGCCCGGGACGCCCTGGTCGCCGCCGAGGGCCTGACCCTGGACGAGCTGGTGGAGAAGCTGGCCGGGGCCGGCCGCCCGGCCCGGATAGGCACCGGCTCCCCACGCCGGATGGCCCAGCTGAACGCCTGGGCCCGGGCCCGCGAGGCCCAGCTGGAGACCGTCGCGATCCGCGGCAACGTGGACACCCGGATCGGCTACGTGAGCGCCGGCGAGCTGGACGCCGTGGTGCTGGCCACCGCCGGACTCAACCGGCTCGGCCGCAGCGCCGAGATCTCCCAGCACCTCGACCACGAGCTGATGCTCCCGGCCCCCGGCCAGGGCGCGCTGGCGATCGAGTGCACCACCGCCAACGCTGAGCTGACCGCCGCGCTCGCCCTGCTGGACCACGCCCCCACCAGGGTCGCCGTGGCCGCCGAGCGCGCCCTGCTGGCCGCCCTGGAGGCCGGCTGCTCGGCCCCGGTGGCCGCACTGGCCACCTGGGGCCGGGAGAACGAACTGCAGCTGGACGGCGTGGTCGGCGACCCCGACGGCACCGCCCTGCTGAAGATGTCCGCCAACGGTCCGATCGTCCTCGACGAGACCGCCGAGCGGCAGGCGCGGGCCCTCGGCCACGCCCTGGCCGTCCGGCTGCTCGACGCGGGCGCGGCCACCCTGATGGGGGAGCGAGCCCGATGAGCCCCACCGCCGCCACCGACGCCCTGTTCCCCGCCGGGCAGCCCACCGGACGGTGCACCTTCCTGGGGGCGGGCCCCGGTGACCCGGGCCTGCTGACCCTGCGCGCCGTCGAGGTGCTGTCCTCGGCCGACGTCCTGGTCGCCGACCCGCTGACCGCCGCGGCCGTGCGCACCCACTGCCCGGCCGGCGTGCAGGTGCACGCCCCGGCCGCCGAGGGCACCGACTTCGACCTGGCCAAGCTGGTCGCCGACGCCGTCCGGGCCGGCAAGCACGTGGTCCGCACCGTCGACGGCGACCCGGGCCTGGACGGCTGCGCCGCCGAGGAGATGCTCAGCTGCGCGGGCGACGGGATCCCCTTCGAGGTGATCCCGGGCGTCGCCCAGTCGGTCGGCGTCCCGGCGTACGCGGGCGTCCCGCTGCGCGGCGCGACCGGCACCGACGTCCGCTTCGTGGACGGCGGCCAGCTGCTGTCCGGCGCCCCGGTCGACCTGGGCGCGCCGGAGACCACCCTGGTGGTCCGCACCACCCTGGGCCAGCTGCCGGCCACCGCGAGCGCGCTGGTCTCCAACGGCCGCAAGCCGGAGTCGGCGCTGAGCGCCACCCTCTCCGGCACCACCACCCGCCAGCGCACCTTCACCTCCACGCTGTCCACCATCGCGGCCGACCTCAAGGTGGCCCGGGTGCTGCCCTCGCCGGTCTCCGCCCCGGTGGACCCGGCGACCTCGGTGATAGCCGTGGTGGGCGAGCAGGTCGCCCACCGCGCCTCGCACTCGTGGTTCGAGACCAAGCCGCTGTTCGGCTGGAACGTCCTCGTGCCGCGCACCAAGGAGCAGGCCCACGGCCTGTCCGAGCAGCTGCGCTCGTACGGCGCGGTGCCGCAGGAGGTGCCGACCATCGCGGTCGAGCCGCCGCGCACCCCGCAGCAGATGGAGCGGGCCATCAAGGGCCTGGTCACCGGCCGCTACGAGTGGATCGCCTTCACCTCGGTGAACGCCGTCCGCGCCGTCCGGGAGAAGTTCGAGGAGTACGGCCTGGACGCCCGGGCGTTCGCCGGGATCAAGGTCGCGGCGGTCGGCGAGACCACCGCCCAGGCCCTGGTGGACTTCGGCGTGAAGCCGGACCTGGTGCCCTCCGGCGAGCAGTCCGCCGCCGGGCTGCTGGAGGACTGGCCGCCGTACGACCCGGTCTTCGACCCGATCGACCGGGTGCTGCTGCCGCGCGCCGACATCGCCACCGAGACCCTGGTGGCCGGCCTGGTCGAGCTCGGCTGGGAGGTCGACGACGTGACGGCGTACCGGACGGTGCGCGCCTCGCCGCCGCCGGCCGAGACCCGGGAGGCGATCAAGGGCGGCGGCTTCGACGCGGTGCTGTTCACCTCGTCCTCGACCGTCCGGAACCTGGTCGGCATCGCCGGCAAGCCGCACAACGTCACGGTCATCGCCTGCATCGGTCCGGCCACCGCCAAGACCGCCGAGGAGCACGGCCTGCGGGTCGACGTGATGGCCCCGGCGCCGTCGGCGGCCGCGCTGGCCCAGGCACTGGCAGACTTCGGGGCCAGGCGCCGGGACACCGCGACGGCCGCGGGCGAGCCGGTCTACCGGCCCAGCGAGCGCCGTCCGGGCTCCCGCCGCAAGGCCCGCTGAGGGTACCCCCAACTATGGTGTCGGGGGCGGCGGTTCGCCGCCCCCAGCGCTGCACAACCGTTCGGAGAGAGAAGCCGTGTCCGCTGAATTCCCGTACGTTCGCCCGCGCCGGCTGCGGCAGAGCCCGGCGATGCGCCGACTGGTCGCCGAGACCCGGCTGCACCCGGCGGAGCTGGTCCTGCCGCTGTTCGTCCGCGAGGGTGTCAGCGAGCCCGTCCCGGTCTCCTCGATGCCGGGCGTGGTCCAGCACACCCGCGACACCCTGCGCAAGGCCGTCGTCGAGGCGGCCGAGGCGGGCCTCGGCGGCGTCATGCTGTTCGGCGTCCCGGCCGTGCAGGACGCGATCGGCAGCGAGGGCACCAACCCGGACGGTATCCTCCAGCGGGCGATCCGGGACGTGGTCGCCGAGGTCGGCGACGCCCTGGTGGTCATGTCCGACCTCTGCCTGGACGAGTACACCGACCACGGCCACTGCGGGGTACTGGCCGCCGACGGCAGCGTGGACAACGACGCCACCCTGGAGCGCTACGCCGAGATGGCCCGGGTGCAGGCCGACGCGGGCGTTCACCTGGTCGGCCCGTCCGGCATGATGGACGGTCAGATCGCCGTCATCCGGCGGGCGTTGGACGAGGCGGGGCACCAGGACACCGGCATCCTCGCCTACACCGCCAAGTACGCCTCGGCCTTCTACGGCCCGTTCCGCGAGGCGGTCGGCTCCTCGCTCAAGGGCGACCGCAAGGCCTACCAGCAGGACCCGGCCAACGCCCGCGAGGCGCTGCGCGAGCTGGAGCAGGACCTCGCCGAGGGCGCCGACCTGGTGATGGTCAAGCCGGGCATGGCCTACCTGGACATCCTGCGCCAGATCGCCGACGCCTCCCCGGTGCCGGTCTCCGCGTACCAGGTGTCCGGCGAGTACGCGATGGTCGAGGCCGCCGCCGCGAACGGCTGGATCGACCGGGAGCGGATGATCATGGAGACGCTCACCTCGCTCCGCCGGGCCGGCGCCGAGCAGATCCTCACCTACTGGGCCGTCGAGGCCGCCGGGATGCTCAAGTAGCGGACCCCGCACAGCGGAAGGCCGGGCCACCCCCCGACGGGGGCGACCCGGCCTTCCGGCTGTTACTTCCAGCCGTTGATGTGCGCGAAGCCCTCGCCGCCGCCCACCAGGTCGGTCGCGGTGGCGGCGCCGCCACCGAAGCCGCCGGCGACGACGTCGGAGGTGTGGCCGACGCCCCACTCCATCCCGGCCACGAACGGCTGGTCGCCGGAGGCGACGATGCCGCCGCCGCCCGCCAGGCCGACGTGGGCGAACGCCGGGGTGGCGGCACCCGCGAGCGCGAGCGCGGCGGTGGCGGTCAGGGCGGCCTTGGCCAGCTTGCTCTTCATGGATCTGCCCTCTCTGTGGGGGCGCCCCGCGGGCGCCCTTGCTCTGACTGGTGATCACCTCGGCCGCCCGGCCGACGTCGCACGCGCCGGTCCGGACGGACGGTCACCCGGTCGGCCGCAGTGGTTCGGCGGCCGGGCCGGACACCTCGGTCAAGCCCGGAGGGCCCGGGGAGACCATCCTCCCCGGGCCCTCCGTCCGTGCCATGCCCCTTGATCAGCCGATCAGGTGCGAGACACCCGCGTCGCCCGAGGACTGGGTGTTCTGGCCGACGTTGCAGATCTGCTTCGGGGTGCTGTTCAGGACGGGCACCTCGACCGGAACCGCGACGCCGACGACGGCGACGGCGATGTTGTGGACCTCCGGCAGGCAGATGTTCGCGTTGTCCAGGGTGTGGAAGTTCGGGCTGCCGTTGCCGTGGGTGCCGGTCTGGTTGGTGCCGCCGTTGCCCTGGACGGAGGTGGCGGCGCCGTCCGAGTCGACGATGGCGGAAGCCGAGCCGGCGGACATCGCGATGGCGGCGGCGGCCAGACCGGCGGCGGCGAGGGACTTCTTGATCATTTCCGGTTTTCCTCTCGAGGGTGAATCTGGGAGCGATTCGGGGGTGGTTCAGGGGGTGGTGCGGTGGAGGGCTGTGGGAGCGTCAGCCGACCAGGTGGGACACGCCCGCGTCGCCGTGGCTCTGGGTGCCCTGGCCCTGCGTGCAGTACTGCTTGCCACCGCTGTTGGCGATCGGGACCTCGACCGGGACGGCCACACCCAGAACGCCGACGGCGATGTTGTGGATCTCGGGGAGGCAGACGTTCGCGTTGTCCAGGAAGTGGAAGTTCGGGCTGTTGTTCCCGACCGTCCCGGTGAAGTTGGTGCCGCCGTTGCCCTCGATGGAGGCGGCCGCGCCGTCCGCGTCACCGATGGCGGAAGCGGGTGCGGCGGCAGCGGCCAGCGCGGCGACGGCCAGGCCGGCGGCGGCGAAGGACTTCTGGATCATGGGGAGATCCCTCTCTGAAATGCTTTCGGTTTCCGTGCGTAGCAACGCGTCGAACGCTCAGACCCGGTCTGCAGTCACTGACGTCCAGATCAAAGAATGACGGCACGGAAGGTTACGGGGATTTTTGAAAAGAGTCCGGGAGGCGCGTCCGGGAGTGGTTTCCGGTCGGATTATTAGGCCGAACCGGCTAACGCCCGCAATCCGAACTCCTGGTCACTCGTTGCGCAGATTGCTTTCCGGCTGCGGGCACCGCAGTCCTCCCCGATGGAACTCCGCTACTGGACCACCAGGACGTCCCCAGTACGGACAGGCAGAACGGTGAAAAGCATGAAGTTCTCCAAGCGGGCCGGCGCGATGCTGCTGGCGGTCGGTGCGGGCGTGCTCGCCTCCCAGGGAGCGGCCACCGCCGCCCCGGTGAGCCCCGACCAGGTCGGGGCCCTGGAGGACAAGCTGTCCACCCAGCAGGTCCCGGCGGACGTGCCGCTCACCCCGCTGGGCAGCCACGTCACGGCCGGCATCCCGACCTCGCTGGTGATGCCGCCGGCGTCCGGCCGCACCACCGACAACGGGCTGCTCCCGGACCACCTGGTGCCCCAGCTGGCCACCGGCAAGGTCGGCCCGAGCGCCAAGGCCCAGCTGCCGCTGCCGCTGGTCGACCAGGGCACCGACCTCGGTCAGGTGCTGCTGGAGGCCCCGGCCGCGCCGCTGCAGGCCAAGACCCCCGGCCTGGACGTGGGCAAGCCGCTGGCGCTGGTGCACGACGGCACCGGCCAGCTCGCCGACGGCCGGCTCCGGGTGGACGAGGTGGACCCGCACCTGGTGCCCGGCGCCGTGCAGACCGTCCCCGGGGCCACCGCGAGCCTCGGCGGCGACGAGAGCCGGCTCTCCGTCACCGACGAGGTGAACGACCTGGCCGACACCACCACCGCGACGGCCACCGGTGTGCTGCGGCAGACCGACGCGACCGGCACGGCCACCTCGACCGCCACCGGCCTCGTCCAGCAGAGCGGTCTGGTCGACCTGGCCCGGCTCTGAGCCCGATCGGAGCCGGCGCTGAGCCCGCGCCGGAGCCCGGCACCCCTGGTCACCAGGCGGGGTGCCGGGCTCCGGCGCGTCCGCGTCCTCAGCCGGGCAGGACGCCGGACAGCCCGCCGACCAGCGGGAGGTCCTTGACGCCGCCGCCCGCGCTCAGCGGTCCGGTCAGCGTCCCGGTGCCCACCGGGGCCAGGCCCTGGTCCGGCTGGACGGTCGCACCGTTGTTGAGCACGTCGGCCGAGGAGTTGGCCCACGGGTCCAGACGCAGGCTCTTGATCGGCGCGACGCCGTAACCGAGGCCGGACGTCGTCCCGTTCAGCGCCTGCCCGACGTCGGTCTTGGCCAGGGTGGCCGGGCCGGCCGCGGGCTGCGGGCCCGAGCCGGTGGTGGTGGCGGCCTGCGCCGAACCGGCGCCGAGCAGCACCACGGCGCCCACGGCGGCGGCCAGCCCGGCCCCGCCCTTCTTCGAAACCATGCGGATCACCCTTCGGTGGAGTGGGGCGCGGCCCGACGAAACCCGGGAGACCGGCCCTGGGGTTCCGGACGTCCCGTCCGGGGATGCCGAACTGCCCCCCGGCCGGCTGGTCGGGGGGCAGTACGGCCGAAACGCGTGCCGATCGGGGATCAGCAGTCGTCCGCGGGCTGCGGGTGCATCTCCACGTTGGCGCAGCTGTTGCCGAAGGCCGGGTTCAGCGCACCGATCACGTCGATGGAGTTGCCGCACAGGTTGAGCGGGATGTGCACCGGGATCTGGATCTGGTTCCCGGAGGCGACACCGGGGGAGCCGGCGGCGACGCCCTCGGCGCCCGAGCTGGCGGCGGCGGAGCCGGCCGCGCCCAGGATCAGGCCGGCGGCGGCGGCGGACAGGACGGCTGCCTTCTTCACGTTCTGCATGGGGTTGATCTCCTCGATCACACACGGGTGGAGCGTGCCGCGCCCCGGCGCTGCGGGGCGCGGCACGGGCTCGGTGAATCAGCTGTCGCCGGGTCGGCGACCGCGGGTTCAGCCGGCGTTGAGGCAGCTGTTGCCGAACGCCGGGTTGAGCAGGCCGATGACGTTGATGCTGTTGCCGCAGACGTTGACCGGAATGTGCACCGGGATCTGGATCTGGTTGCCGGAGAGCACGCCGGGGGAGCCGGCGGCCACGCCCTGGGCGCCCGAGCTGGCGAACGCGCCGCCGGCGGCACCGAGCACCAGGCCGGTGGTGGCCAGGGAGAGGGCAGCGGCCTTCTTGAGGTTGCGCATGTCTTTCCTCCGATTTCTGCCCGACGGAAGGTGAATGTCGGGAAACGGGCGAGTAGGAATACTCACCCGAAGGCTTCATGGATTGCCGTGATTGTCACTCCGGCGGCGCACACCGGCGTGTTCCGCCCATGGCTCGGGCGTCGACGCGGCCGCCGCGTTCTTCCAGCGCCTCGCGAACATTTCCCGCACGGCCGGGAACGGTTCGGGCGGAGGCGCGACCAGGAATTCCCGGTCAGGCGTTCAGGCGATGTCGCCGAACGCCGGGTTCTGGGGGGCCCGCCACGTCGACCGACTTGCCGGTGGCCTCGGTGCCGTCGAGGCCGTGGGCGAGCTGCGCATGGGCGGTACTCGATTCATTGAGCAGGGCCGGGTGTTCCGTCTTCGTCAGGGAGAACGAGGCAGTGCGCGAGGGGAAACGGTCCGGTCCGGTGATCACCCGAATGCCGGTCGAGGGTCGCATTGGGCCAGACGGGTGACAGTGCGGGCGCCGTCGCAACCGGTCCGGACGGGCCTCGTTCTAGATGTCGCACTCCCCGTGCATCTCTGTTGATCAGTCAGGAGGCTCGCATGAGCATCAAGAAGACCGCCGCCGTCGGCGCGGCCGTGGTGGGCATCGTGGCCGCCGGCGCCGGCACCGCCATGGCCAGCTCCGGCGCCGAGGGTGTCGCCGCTGGTTCCCCCGGTGTCATCTCGGGCAACCAGATCCAGGTTCCGGTGCACGTGCCGGTCAACCTGTGCGGCAACACCATCGACATCGTGGGTCTGCTGAACCCGGCGTTCGGCAACCACTGCGCCAACCTGGGCTGAACCCACGACCGGTTCGGCCGGTGAGAGCCGCCGTTCCGCGCTTCCCTCCTGGGGCGCGGAGCGGCGGCTTTTTCGCTGCCGCCGGACTGTCCCGGGGTCAGTTCCCGGTGCTGTCACGAGCCTTGTTGTACTACTTGTCAGTACCTAGAATGTGAGACCTGCTCACCTTTTCGGCACTTCTCCTGCTCCGCACCGCTCGGCACCCCCGGCCGGACGGTTCCCCCACCCCCGCAAGGAGTCGCGTGTGATCAGGTTCCGCACGTCCGCGGCGCGGCGGGCGCGAACGGGCTCGTCCCGGTCCGCCGCCCTGCTCGCCACCGGCGTCCTCATCGCCACCCTCGGCCTGGCCGGCGCCCCCGCCGCCCTCGCCGACAACGCCCCGGCGCCGGATCCGGCCGCCACCCGCCCCGCCGCGATCGTCGCCCTCGGCGACAGCGCCATCTCCGGGGAGGGCGCCGGCACCGACACCAACGACGGCTACTTCCCGGAGACCGACACCCCGACCAACTACTGCCACCGCCACCCCAAGTCGGAGATCTTCACCACCGACATCCCCGGTGTCACCCCGATCGACCTCGCCTGCTCCGGCGCCCAGACCGGCGACCTGGTCAGCGACCCCGCGCTGGCCAAGATCACCGGCGGCGGCAGCGGCGACTTCGGCGAGCCCAAGCAGGACGTCAAACTCGCCGACACGGCAAGCAAGTACGACGTCAAGATGGTCGTCGTCACGATCGGCGCCAACGACGACTTCGACTTCAGCGGCATCATGATGCACTGCCTCGCCCAGTACTTCCCGATCCCCAAGGACCAGGGCTGCCGGGACACCATCGGCAGCGACGAGATCCGCCGGCGGGCCCAGGCCGTCCAGCCGAAGGTCGTCGCCGCGCTGCAGAACATCCGGCAGACCATGCGCAAGGCCGGTTACGCGGACACCTCGTACCAGCTGGTCTACCAGTCGTACTTCAACCCGATCACCCCGGACATCCGGCGCAACGACTACCTCGGCAAGATCACCGACGGCTGCCCGGCCTTCCCCGAGGACCTCGCCTGGGGCCACGACTGGGTGGTGCCCACGTTCAGCGACGCACTCCGCGGCGCGGCCGAACAGGTGCCCGGCGTACGGTACTTGGACCAGCGCAGGGTCGCCTTCGGTCACGAGGTGTGCGCGGAGTGGACGACCTCGCCGTACGAGTACAGCAACGGCGACGTCATCAACCTCTCCGAGTGGGCCCGCAACGGCTGCGACTCGCAGATCGGCATCCCCGGGCTGTGCATGAACATGGTCCGCCAGTCGTACCACCTGAGGGTGGCCGGCTACCGCGGTGAGGGCGTCTGCCTCGGCCAGTTCTTCGCCAAGCCCGACCAGGCGGAGGCGTACTGCACGCTCAACCAGCAGAACACCACCTCGATCCAGCCGCTCACCCCCGGGAAGCCCTTCGGCGACACCCCCGAGGACGGCTCCTGGTACCAGCTCACCAACGCGGCCACCGGCAACGCCCTCGACCTCACCGGCGGCGGCAGCTACGGCGACTCCACCAACGGCCGGGCCGCCATCAGCTACCCGGCGACCGGCGGGCTGAACCAGTCCTTCGTCCTGGAGGCCAAGGCCGGCGGCAGCTACGAGCTGGACTTCAGCGGCAACCGCGACATGTGCCTGGACGCCAGCGCGGCCGCCACCGCCCCCGGCACCCGGATCCAGCAGTGGGGCTGCAACGGCGGCGCCAACCAGCACTGGGTCTTCACGCCGGCCGGCAACGGCAACTACAAGATCGCCGACTCCGCCGACCCCACCAAGGTCCTCGCCGCCGGCACCACCCTCGACGCCAAGGGCAACCCCTACGTCGAACTCGCCACCGACACCGGCGCCCCCGCCCAGCTCTGGCAGCTCACCAAGCTCGGCATCGTCTACCTCCACAGCTGACCACCCCGTCAGGCCGTCGCCGCCCCCACCCGGACGGCGACGGCCCCACCCACCGGGTACGGCGTCTCGACCGGCAGCAGTGCCCGGTCCCGCTCCCGCCGCACCCGGTCGGCCAGCGCGGTGACGTCCGTGATCCGCCGGATCCACTCGTCCGCGTACCGCCGCACCGCCTCGCCGGACAGCCCGACCTGGATGGTGCGCCACTCCAGCGCCCCGAGGTCAGGCCCGCGCTCCGGATCCCACTGCACCCGCACCGGGCTCTGCCGCAGCTCTCGCTTCCAGGCCGCCCGCGACACGTGCACCCGCCCGGTGTAGCCGCTCAGCACGGCCCGCTCCAGCGCCCAGTCGAAGCCCTCCCGGCTGATCTCCAGCGCGAGCACCCGCTCCTGGCCCGGGCTCCGCCCCCAGTCGCTGCGGTGCATCATCCAGAGGAACGAGGGCTTGATCCAGGTCATCCGGTCCCGCGAGAACGCCTCCGGGAACCGCCCCTCGGCCGCCGCCGGTTCGGCGATCAGGGGCGGGAAGGCCTGGTAGACGGTGATGGTGTCGGCGGTGTGGCGGGCCCGGATCTGCTGCTTCGGCGGCTGGGTGGACATGGGCCGCATCGTCGTGGCCGACGCCCACCGGGCGCCACTGGTTTTCGGGGTGGGCGGGGACGGTCGGGGGGCCGGGGGTGTGCCGTAGGCTCTCGGGAACGTCGTTGCGCCGGAGCCGCGCGCACCATGAGTGGGGCGGGGAGTACCCAGAGCAGATGAGCACGGCATCGAGCACCGATTCGTCCAGTACCGAGCCGTCCAGCGCCGAGCCGGTGGCCGTCGCGGAGGAGCGGGCCGAGGAGCGGGCGGGCCGTGCGCCCGGTCGCTTCATGGCGCTGGTGGACCGCTTCGCACCCGCGGTCGGCGCGTACGCGGTGGTCAAGGCGATCGGCCTGACGGTCTTCCTGCTACTGCTGGAGCACACCGGCGACTACCTGAAGAAGCAGGTCGGCCGGGGCGGCGGCGCCCACTCCTGGGACGTGCTGGGCACCTGGGACGGCGTCTGGTACCAGCGGATCGCCGAGAACGGCTACGACCCGCAGCTGATTCCGCTGCACGGCTTCCCGCTGGCCACCTACTACGAGAACTCCGCCGCCTTCTTCCCGCTGTACCCCTGGCTGATGCGGCTGGTCGGCGCGGTCACCGGGCTCGGCCCGTACGGCTCCGGGATCGTGGTCTCGGTGCTGGCCTCGCTGGTCGCGGCGGCCGGGATCTTCGCGATCGCGGAGCGGCTCGCCGGCTTCCGGGCGGGTGTGATCGCCGCGGTGATCTGGGGCCTGTTCCCGGGGTCGGGCGTGGAGTGGGCGGTCTACTCGGACTCGCTGTTCGTCGCGCTGTCCGCCTGGGCCTGTTACTGCGTGATGACCCGCCGCTGGGTGGCGGCCGGCCTGATCGCGCTGGTCGCCGGTCTCAACCGGCCGACCGCCGCCGCGCTGATCGCGGCGGTCTCGATAGCGGCGCTGGTCGCGCTGGTCCGCCGCACCGACGGGGTGGCCCGCCCGCTGACGGCGATGCTGATCACCCCGTGGGGCCTGTTCGGCTACGTCGCCTGGGTGGGCTGGCGGATGGGCGACTGGGGCGGCTACTTCAAGCTCCAGCGCGGCGCCTGGAACCGCTACTTCGACTTCGGCGCCTCCACCGCGCGCACGGTGATGGACGTGATCACCGGCCACTGGGACTTCTGGCAGTCCAATCCCGTCCCGGACCTGATCGCGATCGCCCTGCTGATCGCCCTGCCGGGGCTGCTGGTACTGCTCCGGCAGGCCCGTCCGCCGCTGGTGCTGTGGGTCTACACCGCGCTGACCGTCTTCACCGCGCTGAGCAGCAACCAGATCTTCGGCAACATCTCGCGCTACCTGCTGCCGGCCTTCCCGCTGTTCATCGGTCTGGCGGTGGCGCTGCGCCGGCTGCGGACCTCCTCGCTGGTCGGGCTGCTCGCGATGCCGGTGATCGCGGCGGGCTGGTACGCGGGCTATGCGCTGTTCGAGTTGGGTATTCCGTAACCCCGGTGTTGGTTGGCTACGGGATCATCCGGCAGCAGACGGGCCGTTGCTAACCTCGGACGTATGACGACGACCCCGCCCGTGCGGCAGATCCGCGACATCTCCGGCCTGCTGGACCACGCGAGCCACGTGCTGGCGACCCGGATGGCGGCCGCCTTCACCGCGCTCGGGATCACCCCCCGCGCGTACTGCGTGCTGTTCCACGCGCAGGAGGCCGAGCGCACCCAGATCCAGCTGGCCGAGCTGGCGGACCTGGACAAGACCACCATGGTGGTCACCGTCGACGAGCTGGAGAAGGCGGGCCTGGCCGAGCGCCGCCCGTCCGCCACCGACCGCCGGGCCCGGATCATCTCGGTCACCGAGGCGGGCGAGCGCGCCGTCGTGCGGGGCACCGCGATCGCCGACCAGGTGCACCGGGAACTGCTGGAGTCCCTGCCGCAGCCGGAGCAGCAGGCCTTCGTGTCGGCCCTGACCCGGCTGGTGGACGGGCACCTGGCGGAGCCGGTCGAGAGCGAACGGACCGTCCGGCGCGCCCGCCGCGCCCGCGGGTGAGCCGCGCCCGGGATCTGCTCCCGAGATAGATAGTCCCGAACAAAACAATCTGATAGCGTCCTTCCCGGTACTCGACGAACCGGGAGACCCGCCATGACCACGCACGCCCCGGCCGCGCCCGACAGGGCGCCCGCACCCCCTGCCCGCTCCCGCGCCCTGGCCCTCGCGGTGCTCTGCGCGGGCATGCTGATGATCATCCTGGACGGCTCGATCGTCACCGTGGCCCTGCCTGCCATCCAGGACGACCTGCACTTCTCGCCCGCCGACCTCACCTGGACGGTCAACGCCTACCTGATCGCCTTCGGCGGGCTGCTCCTGCTGGCCGGCCGGCTCGGCGACCTGATCGGCCGCAAGCGGGTCTTCGTCGCCGGACTCGCCCTCTTCACCGCCGCCTCGCTGCTCTGCGCCCTCGCCACCTCGCAGGCGATGCTGATCGCCGCCCGCTTCCTCCAGGGCGTCGGCGGCGCGCTGGCCTCGGCCGTCAGCCTCGGCATGATCGTCACGCTCTTCCCCGGATCCGGCGAGCGCGGCCGCGCGATCGGCGCGTTCAGCTTCGTCGGCGCGGCCGGCGCCTCGATCGGCCAGGTCCTCGGCGGGGTGCTCACCCAGGCCCTCGACTGGCACTGGATCTTCCTGATCAACCTGCCGATCGGCCTCGCCGCCGCCCTGCTGGCGGTCCGGGTGCTGGCGCCCGACCGCGGCCCCGGCCTGCGGGCCGGCGTCGACGGCCTGGGCGCCGCGCTGATCACCGCCGCCCTGATGCTCGGGATCTACACCATCGTCGGCACCGGCGAACACGGCTGGGCCTCGGCCCGGACCTCCCTGCTCGGCGCGCTCGCGCTCGCCCTGCTGGCCGCCTTCACGCTGCGTCAGGCCCGGGCCGCCCGGCCGCTGCTCCCGCTGCGGATCTTCCGTTCCCGCGGCCTCGCCGGCGCCGCCGCGGTGCAGGCCCTGATGGTCGGCGGGATGTTCGGCTTCCAGGTCATGATCGCGCTCTACCTGCAGAACGTCCGCGGGTACGGCGCCGCCGCCACCGGCCTCGCGATGCTCCCGGCGGCCCTCACCGGCGGCGCCGTCTCGCTGCTGCTCTCCGCCCGGCTGAACGTCCGCTTCGGCGAGCGCCGGATGCTGCTCACCGGCCTCGGGCTGCTGCTCGCCGGGCTGACCCTGCTGACCAGGCTCCCCGCCGACGCCGACTACGTCCTCGACGTGCTGCCCACCATGCTGCTGATCAGCGGCTTCGGCCTGGCGATCTCGGCGCTCACCGCCCTCGCCATGGCGGGCGTCGACCCGCGCGACGCGGGCACCGCCTCCGGCCTGTTCGGCACCGCCCAGCAAGTCGGCGGCGCGCTCGGCGTCGCCGTGCTCAGCGCCCTCGCCACCGGCCGCGCCCACGCCCTTGCCGACGCCGGCCGGCCCGTCGCGGAGTCGCTCACGGCGGGCTTCCGGCTCGCCTTCACGGTGGCCGCCGGACTGCTCGCGCTGGCCCTGCTGCTGGCCTCGGTGCTGGTCAGGCCCGCCGTCAGGACATGACGGAGGGTCAACTCGTCGAACCCTGGGTCGTGTTCACCGACCCGGGGTGCGCGGGTGCTACGGCCAGACCAGGCAGTACAGCTGGTGTCCGGCGTCGTGCAGCCGGTTGGCGAAGTCCTGCCACTCGTGCAGCATGCTGTAGATCACGAAGGCGTCGCGCGGCCCGCGCCGGTCCGGCACGGTGGACCAGATGAAGGCGGCGGCGCCGAGTTCGGTCTCGTCGGCCTTGCGGAGCGGTTCGACCACGTTGTGCGGGAGTTGGACGACGGCGTAGTCGGGGTGCAGCACCACGAGTTCCAGCGGCGGCACCTGGTGCAGCGGGACGCCCTGGATGCCGGTGAGAACCATGGCGCTCATGGTCTCCGGTTTGATCTTGGTGGAGAGGTGGCCGGTGGGGGAGCCGCTGGTCTCCATCAGGTCGCCGAGCCGCCCCAGCGCGCCGAGCTCACCGGCGTCCAGGCCGAGTCCGCCCGGGCCGAGGGCGGTGGGCACTCTGGCGGCGGTCGCGCGGTCCGGTGCGCCGAAGTACTTGTACGTCACCCCCACGCGTCCCTCACCCCGCCTCTCGCCGCCGCGGCGACCCCGACCCGTACCCGCTCCCGTACCCCCGCGTGCGGTTTCGGCGGGCCTGCGGGGGCCACCCGCTGCCTCGTCGAAGCCGTCCTGCGCCTCGGACACTCGGACCATCCTCACCGGAATTCGCCGGAATCGACAGACCCCCGCACGCCCGGCGTCCCGCCGGACGTGCTCCTTACCCGTCATGCGCCGCCGTACCCACTCGCGGGCCCTACCCACTCGCGGTACGCGGCAGTCCTCTCCACACCCCTGCACACAACCGGAGCGCTCGCGCACTCTGTGCACACAGTCTGACTGGTCCGCGTCGCGGAACAGTCAGCGGCCCCGCCCGTAGACGACCGTCGAGGACGACCGTCAGGGACCACCGTACAGACAACGGTGCCCGGATCATCGTTCCAGATGATCGGGCTGGACATGCAGAGCTCAAGGACACGATTTGAGACCATGTCTCCCGTGAGCTACCCCTACGAAGCCCCCCAGTCCCAGTCGCTGTTCGATCGTGCCTCCGTGGTCACGCCCGGCGGCGTCAACTCCCCGGTGCGCGCCTTCCGCGCGGTCGGCGGCACGCCGCGCTTCATGGTGTCCGGCGCCGGCCCCTACCTCACCGACGCCGACGGCCGCGAGTACGTCGACCTGGTGTGCTCGTGGGGTCCGATGATCCTCGGCCACGCGAACCCCGCCGTGGTCGACGCCGTCCAGCAGGCGGTCTCCCGAGGCACCTCCTTCGGCACGCCCGGCCAGGGCGAGGTCGAGCTGGCCGAGGAGATCGTCGCCCGGGTCGCCCCGGTCGAGCAGGTCCGTCTGGTCTCCTCCGGCACCGAGGCCACCATGTCCGCGATCCGGCTCGCCCGCGGCTTCACCGGCCGGGCGAAGGTGGTCAAGTTCGCCGGCTGCTACCACGGTCACGTGGACGCGCTGCTGGCCGCCGCCGGTTCCGGCGTGGCCACCTTCGGCCTGCCGGACACCCCGGGCGTCACCGGCGCCCAGGCCGGCGACACCATCGTGCTGCCGTACAACGATCTGGCCGCCGTCGAGCGGGCCTTCGCCGCCCACCAGGGCGAGATCGCCTGTGTGATCACCGAGGCCTCGCCCGGCAACATGGGCGTCGTCCCGCCGCTGCCCGGCTTCAACGCGGGCCTGGCCCGGCTCTGCCGGGACAACGGCGCGCTGTTCGTCTCCGACGAGGTGATGACGGGCTTCCGCGTCTCCAAGGCCGGCTGGTACGGCCTGGAGGCGGCGAACGAGGGCTGGGCGCCGGACCTGCTGACCTTCGGCAAGGTCATGGGCGGCGGCTTCCCGGCCGCGGCCTTCGGCGGCCGCGCCGACGTGATGGCCCACCTGGCCCCGGCCGGCCCGGTCTACCAGGCCGGCACCCTGTCCGGGAACCCGGTCGCCACCGCGGCCGGCCTGGCCCAGCTGCGCGGCTGCACCGACGAGGTGTACGCGACGGTGGACCGGGTCTCCGCCGAGATCTCCGGCCTGGTGTCCGAGGCGCTCACCAAGGAGGGCGTGGCGCACCGGCTGCAGACCGCCGGGAACATGTTCTCGGTGTTCTTCACCGACGCCGCCGTCACCAACTACGACGAGGCCAGGACCCAGGAGGCGTACCGTTTCACCGCCTTCTTCCACGCGATGCTGGCCGAGGGCGTCTACCTGCCGCCGTCCGCCTTCGAGTCCTGGTTCGTCTCGGCGACCCACGACGCCCGGGCGATCGAGCGGGTCGCCGCGGCCCTCCCGGCCGCCGCCCGCGCCGCCGCCGCCGCAACGGCCTGAGTTCAGGAGTAGTCGAGAAGTGAGCGCGAAAGAGATCACCGTCGTCCATGTGATGCGCCACGGTGAGGTGCACAACCCGGAGGGCGTCCTGTACGGGCGGCTGCCCGACTACCACCTGTCCGAGCTGGGCCGGCAGATGGCCGACCGGGTCGCCGAGGACCTCGCCGGGCGGGACATCACCCACGTGGTGGCCTCCCCGCTGGAGCGGGCCCAGGAGACCGCCGAGCCGATCGCCAAGGCCCACGGCCTGGACGTCGCGGTGGACGGGCGGCTGATCGAGGCGGAGAACGTCTTCGAGGGCAAGACCTTCGGCGTCGGCGACGGCTCGCTGCGCAACCCGGGCTACTGGAAGTACCTCACCAACCCGTTCAAGCCGTCCTGGGGCGAGCCGTACCTCGACCAGGTGGTGCGGATGATGGGCGCGCTCGGCGCCGCCCGGGACGCCGCCCGCGGGCACGAGGCGGTCTGCGTCAGCCACCAGCTGCCGATCTGGATCCTCCGTTCCTTCGTGGAGCGCCGCCGGCTCTGGCACGACCCGCGCAACCGGCAGTGCTCGCTGGCCTCGCTGACCAGCTTCACCTTCGAGGGCGACAAGATCGTCTCGGTCGGCTACCGCGAGCCGGCCCGCGACCTGCTGCCCGCGCACCTGGTCGGCAAGGGCCGCAAGGGCGACAAGCCGGTGGGCAAGAGCTTCGGCGCGTGAGGCCGTAAGCGGTGCGTAAGTATGACTTCGGGTCACCTGGCGAGCGCCGGGTGACCCGAAGTCTTCGCAGCTCAGACGGGGTGCGGCGCGCAAGGTAGGACCCCGGCGAACCCGCTCGGAACTCCATGCGAAACTTTTCACATGTCTGCCATGAGGCGCCCCCGTCCCCGTGTCGCCGCAGCCGCCGCCACAGCCGCCGCCGCTGCGCTCGTCCTCACCGGCTGTTCCTCCTCGGGCTCGTCGAGCAGCAGCGAAGGACAGGTCGGTTTCGTCACCGTCAAGGGGACCAACCTGGCGAAGGCGGACGCCGGCAAGCGCGGAGACGCGCCGGACATCACCGGGGAGACCCTGGAGGGCAACCAGGTCAAGCTCTCGGACTACCGCGGCAAGGTCGTGGTGCTGAACGTCTGGGGCTCCTGGTGCGGACCGTGCCGAGCCGAGGCGAAGAACCTCCAGGCCGTCGCGGACGAGTACAAGGACAAGGGCGTCCAGTTCCTCGGCATCAACACCCGGGACACCGACAAGACCAACGCCGTCCGCTTCGAGCAGGAGCAGGGCGTCTCCTTCCCGAGCATCTTCGACCCGGCCGGCACCCAGCTGCTCAAGTTCCCCAGGAACAGCCTCAACCCGCAGTCCATCCCGACCACCCTGGTCGTCGACCGCGACGGCAGGCTGGCCGCCCGCGCCGTCGGCGGGACGACCCAGGAGGCGCTGGAGTCGATCGTCCAGCCGGTGGTCGCGGAGCAGCAGCAGTGAGTGGGCCGCTGCCACCCGCCGGACTCCCGCTGGCCGACACCTTCACCACCGTGCAGAGCGGGGCGCTGCTCGCCGCGGCGCCGGTCGCGCTGGCGGCCGGGCTGGTGTCGTTCTTCTCGCCCTGCGTGCTGCCGCTGGTGCCCGGCTACCTGTCGTACGTGACCGGCTTCTCCGCCGCCGACCTCGCCGACGCCCGCGGCGCCAGGCGCGGCCGGATGCTGCTCGGGGCGACGCTGTTCATCCTCGGCTTCACCGTGGTCTTCGTCTCGGGCGGGGCGCTGTTCGGCCAGTTCGGCAACACCCTGCAGGAGCACAAGCGGGTCATCTCGATCGTGCTCGGCGCCCTCACCGTGGTGATGGGCCTGGCCTTCATGGGCCTCGTCCCCGGCCTGAGCATGCGTGAGGTGCGCTCGCACCGCCGTCCGGCCGTCGGCCTGCTCGGCGCGCCGCTGCTGGGCATGGTGTTCGGCATCGGCTGGACGCCCTGCATCGGCCCGACCCTCGCCGCCGTCCAGACCCTCTCCCTGAACCAGGCGGACGCGGCGCGCGGGGCCCTGCTGATGGTCTTCTACTGCCTGGGCCTCGGCGTACCGTTCATCGTGGCCGCGCTGGCCTTCCGCCGGGCGCTGGGCGCCTTCGGGTGGGTCAAGCGGCACTACCCGCTCGTGATGCGGATCGGTGGCGGCATGCTCGTCGCGGTCGGTCTGCTGCTCGTCACCGGGGTCTGGGATTCCTGGATGAGCGAACTGCAGTCCTGGACCGCCGACTCCCAGATCGGAATCTGACCGTGAGCAAGACCACGACCGATACCGAGCTGCCCCCGGCGCCGGACGACACCGCCGCCGAACGGCTCAGCACCGCGCCGGTCGAGTCCGATGGACCGATCGGCATAGGGGTGCTCGGCTGGGCGCGCTGGATGTGGCGTCAGCTGACCTCGATGCGGGTCGCGCTGATCCTGCTGTTCCTGCTGTCGCTGGCCGCCATCCCGGGCTCGCTGATCCCGCAGAACGGCCAGAACCAGTTCAAGGTGCAGACCTGGAAGGCGCAGCACACCACGGTCGCGCCGATCTACGAGAAGCTCCAGCTGTTCGACGTCTACAGCTCGGTCTGGTTCTCCGCGATCTACATCCTGCTGTTCGTCTCGCTGGCCGGCTGCATCATCCCGCGCACCTGGCAGTTCGTCGGCGTGCTGCGCTCCCAGCCGCCGGCCGCGCCGCGCAACCTGACCCGGATGCCGGTGTACGCGGCCTGGCGCACCGGGGCGGACCCGGAGCGGGTGAACGCCGCCGCCCACCGGCTGCTGCGCAAGCGCGGCTTCCGGGCCAACCTGGCCGGCGGCTCGGTGGCCGCCGAGAAGGGGTACCTGCGCGAGGTCGGCAACCTGCTGTTCCACCTGTCGCTGTTCGCGCTGCTCGGCGGCTTCGCCTGGGCCAGCCTGGCCTCCGGCACCGGCGGCAAGCTGATCGTCGAGGGCCAGGGCTACTCCAACACCATCACCCAGCTCGACGACTTCACCGGCACCCGGTTCTACGGCAACCAGGACCTCGACCCCTTCTACCTGAAGCTCGACGACTTCACCTCCAAGTTCCAGAACACCGGTGACCAGATGGGCGCCGCCCGGCAGTTCACCGCGAACGTGGAGTACTACCAGGGCAGCGACGAGTCGAAGCTGAAGAAGGGCTCGATCGAGGTCAACCACCCGCTGGAGATCGGCGGCAGCAAGGTCTACCTGATCGGCCACGGCTACGCCCCGGTGATCACCGTGAAGAACGGCAAGGGCGACGTGGTCTACCACGACGTCGTGCCGTTCCTGCCGCAGGACGCCAACCTGACCTCGACCGGCGTGGTGAAGGTCTCCGACTACGGCGTCGGCCCGGACGGCAACAAGACCCAGCTGGGCTTCTCCGGCTTCTTCCTGCCGACCGCCCCGCTGAGCTTCGCGGGCACCGGCCCGATCTCGCTGTTCCCCGGCGACGCCGCCCCCGAGCTGGTGCTGAACGCCTTCTCCGGCGACCTCGGCACCGACTCCGGCCTGCCGCAGAACATCTACCAGCTGAACACCGCCCGGCTCACCCAGATGAAGCAGGACGACCAGCCGGCCAAGGCCCTGCTCAAGCCCGGCCAGGCCTGGGAGCTGCCGGACGGCTACGGCACCGTCACCTTCGAGGGCTACAAGCAGTGGGCGAGCTTCAACGTCTCGCACCGCCCCGGCAACGAGATCGCGCTCACCGGCGCCGTCCTGGCGATCCTCGGCCTGATCGGCTCACTGTTCATCCAGCGTCGCCGGATCTGGGTGCGGGCGGTGGCCCTGCCGGGCGGCGGCACCCAGGTGGAGCTGGCCGGGCTGGCCCGCAGCGAGTCGGCGAAGATCGCCGAGGAGCTGGCCGAACTCGCGGTGGACCTCCAGGACGACGCCCCGGCGTCGGAGGAGGACCCCCCGGGGTCGGCGGAGGCCGCGGACGAGGAGACCGGCGCGACACCCGAGGGCCCCGCACCCGGGGGCCCCGCACCCGAACAGCCCGCAGCAGAAGACCCCGCAGCAGAAGACCCCACAGCCCCTGCCGACCAGAACTCCAAGGAGTAGACGGTGCACCTCGCCTCGGGAGTCGACCCACACCTGGCCGACCTCTCCAACAAGCTGATCTATTCGGCGATGGCGGTCTACACGATCGCCATGTTCGCCCACATGTTCGAGTGGACGTTCGGCAGCAAGGGCGCGGTCGCCGTCCGCTCCAAGGAGCAGTCGGGCAACCTGGCCGAGACCGTCGCCGCCGCGGAGCCCAAGGCCGCCAAGAAGGTCACCGTCACCGTGGCCGGGGCGAAGGGCGGCACCACCACGCTCACCCGCACTGTCCTGGCGGGCGAGGGCGCGACGGTGGTCACCGGCGGCCGCGGCGACGAGGACGTGGACGGCCCGGGCGCGGCCGGCACCAGCGAGAAGGCCGACCTGGCCGGCCGGATCGCGGTCTCGCTGACCGTCCTGGCGGTGCTGCTGCACGGCGGCGGCATCGTCGCCCGCGGCCTCTCGGTGTCCCGCTGGCCGTGGGGCAACATGTACGAGTTCTCCTGCGCCTTCGCCTTCGCGATGACGGCCGCCTACCTGGTGCTGCTGGCCGCGCGGAAGAACGTCCGCTGGCTCGGCCTGCCGGTCGCCGTCGCGGTGCTGCTGACCCTCGGCATCGCCACCCAGGTGCTGTACACCGACTCCGAGCAGCTCGTCCCGGCGCTGCACTCGTACTGGCTGGCGATCCACGTCTCCACCGCGATCTTCTGCGGCGGCGCCTTCTACGCGGCGTTCATCGCCACACTGCTGTACCTGGGCAAGGACTCCTTCGACAAGCGCATGGCGGCCGGCCTGACCACCGGCCCGCTGGGCACCGCACCCTCGATCTGGCGCCGGCTGCCCGCCGCGTCCACCTTCGACAAGCTGTCGTACCGGATCAACGCCCTGGTCTTCCCGCTGTGGACGTTCACCATCATCGCGGGCGCGATCTGGGCCGAGGCCGCCTGGGGCAAGTACTGGGAGTGGGACCCGAAGGAGACCTGGTCGTTCATCACCTGGGTCGCCTACGCCTGCTACCTGCACGCCCGCGCGACGGCCGGCTGGAAGGGCCGCAAGGCCGCCTACCTGGCGCTGGCGGCCTTCGCCTGCTGGCTCTTCAACTACTACGGCGTGAACATCTTCGTCACCGGCAAGCACTCGTACGCGGGGATCTGACCGGGGCACCCACCCATCGGCCCGGCTTTCCACAGGAGGTGGCCGGGCCGAGGTGTAACGGGGTAGTGCGTGCCGGCCGCCCGTGCCGGTACGGGGAGGAACGAGGAGGAGATCGCGCAATGGAGTGCGACGAGGTCATGCTGACCGTCCGAATCACCGCCGCCGAGCAGCTGCTGCTCCGTCGGCTCGCCCAAGGGCACCGGAGCGACGTGTCCGAAGTGGTGGCCGACGCTCTGCTGGACATCATCCCCACGCTCAGCGCGCCGGGGGACGCCTACCGGCTGCTGAGCGCCCTCGCGACGCCGGCGCCGTGCGCGCTGACGGTCTGGCTGCCGACCGCGCTGGCCGACCTGCTGGCGCCCGGCGCGGCCCGGATCGCCCAGATCACCGACGTCCGGATCGAGTCGGCCAGCGCGGCGCTGGGCGCGGCGCTGCGGCTCTGGCTGGCCCAGGACCCGGTCCGGCTGGCGGCCAACCTCAGCGTGATGCACGCCGGGCGGCGGCCGGCCGCCCTGGTGGCCGCCTGACGGAGGCGGGTGGGGCTCAGCCGGCCAGCGGCAGCAGTCCCGGTACGGCGGGGCGGCCCTCGAAGGCGTCCCGCCGGACCGGCACCCGCGGACCGTCCACCGGCTCGGCGAGCAGTCGGCACTCGGCCGCCGTCCGCCCGTCCTGGTCCAGTCGGACCAGGACGGGGGTGCGGCGGCCGTCCGGTGTCCGCTCCCGGACGGCCCGCACGTAGCAGGGCCGGTCCAGTTCGATGTAGCGCTCGAAGGAGGTCACCAGCTCGACCGGCGCCACCGGCTCGGGGTGGTGCAGTCGCTGGGCGGCCTGCCGGGCGGCCTCCAGCACCAGCATCCCGGGAACGTGGTCCAGCTCGTGGTCGAACAGCACCGGGTGCCGGGCGTCGGCGCGCAGCAGCCAGGTGTCCGGCCGCAGGGTCGGGCTGAGCACCACGTCCGCGGGCTGGGCCCGGCCGACGAGTTCGGGCGCGGCGGGTTCGGGCGGCAGCGGCGGGGTGACGGCGTGCCGGCCGGGGCCGCGCAGCCGCTCGTACGAGGCGGGGGTGATCACCCGCAGCTGGCCGGAGCCGTGGCCGATCCGCAGGCCGTCCCGGGTGATCTCGGCGTGCACCCGCAGCGAGGCCAGCCGGCCGTGCCGCATCCGGACGTCCTGGCAGCCGACGGTGAGCATCAGCGCGGCGGGGCCGCCGGTGACGGCGAGGCCCGGCAGGCCGGCCTCGCCGAGCGCGTAGCCGAGGTCCTCCATGACGAAGTGGTGGTCGCGCGGCACTCCGAAGCCGGCGTGGCCGATCAGCAGCCCGGCCTGCCGGACGGTCTCGGCGATCAGCACCGGGTCGTGGTAGCGGTCCCCGGGCAGCCGGTAGAAGCCGTGCAGCCGGGGCCACTGGGCGCCGAGCAGGAAGTCGTACGGGCCGGTGGCCTGCCAGCCGGTGAGGAAGACCTCGGAGACCGCGGCGCGGTGCACCAGGTGCCGGGAGACGGTCCGGTCGTGGAAGTCGTAGCCGGACGGGGGGCCGGGACGGGGGCCGGGGTTGGCGTACGGGCCGAGGGAGTCCGGCTCTACGATCAATGGCATGACTGGCCCCAGCTCCAGGGTGTCGGTCGAGCGTCCGCACGGACGCCCCACAGCAAAACATACATACCACCCGGTTTGTCTTCTGTGGCCGGGGGTGGACCCGCCGCCAGGCCCGGACAGACCACGCTACCTGGCCCCTGGTCTGCGGTGATGCTTGAAACGGGGGAGGGCAGACCTTGGGCGGGGGGAGGTCCCCCCTGGACGGCGGGGTCGACATAGGCGCTAGATTAGATACCAACCATGCGGTTTCGGCCAGTGCCGTCCGCATGCGAGGCGCCGCCTCCGACCGAGGGCGCGCCGACAGCAGCCGGGTGGGGCGGGGAGCGCGTCCGGCGGAGTCCGGAGGGGTCAGTGGTCAAGCAGGAACGCGCGGGGCGGACCAGGCAGGCCGTGTTGCTCGCTGCCGCGGACGCCTTCGCGGGGGTCGGATTCGAGGCCGCGAGCCTGGTCGACATCAGTCGCCGGGCCGGGGTGAGCAAGGGCGCCCTCTACTTCCACTTCGTGTCCAAGCAGGCCCTGGCCGACGGAGTGCGGACCGCCGCCGGGCGGGAGATCGGTGCGGCCGCCCTGCGCGCGCTGCGCTCCGAGGACCGGGCCGTCCAGGGGCTGATCGACTTCTCGTACGAGTTGGCCCGGCTGCTGCGCGAGGACGTGGTGGTGCGGGCCGGTGTCCGGCTCGGCCGCCAGGGCCCGCGCCCGGACGGCGGCCCAGGCGGGCCGGACACCGCCTGGCGCAGCCTCGCCGCCGTCGTCCACCGCCTGCTGGACCGCGCCGAGCGGGCCGGCGAACTGCGCCCGGGGGCGGACCGGCGGGCCTGCGCCGAACTGCTCACCGCGGTGGTGGCCGGCCAGGTGCTGCTGGCCGCCGAGGAGACCGGCCGTCCGGCGCCGGAGGCCGTCCGGCGGCTCTGGACGGCCGCGCTGGCCGCCCTGGTGGGACCGGACGACTGCGCCGGGTACCGGGTCTAGCGCCCGCCGGCCGGGACCAGCCGCGTTCGGCGACGCTCGGCCGTGTTCCGCGACGCTCAGCCGCGTTCGGCGACGCTCGGCCGTGCTCGGCGGAGCTCAGCCGCGTTCGGCGACGCTCAGCCGGGCGAGCGCGTGCGGCTGGACCAGCCCCGGCAGGATCAGCGTCCACAGGTCGGCCATCCGCTGGATCAGGTCCTGCCGGTCGGCCAGCACCTGGGAGCTCAGCTGGATCCCGGTCACCGCGCCGGTGATCACCCCGGAGGCCGCGGCCAGGTCGACCCCCGGGTGGAGGTCGCCGGCCTCCCGGGCGCGCTCCAGCAGCCCCCGGACGAGGTCCATCCAGCCCTGGTAGGCGGCGATCTGCGGCTGGGTGAAGCTGCCGTGCTCGATCGTCAGCCGGATGCTGCCGCGCACCAGCGGGTCCTCCTGGAGTGCGCGGGCGAACGCGTACCCGAGGTCGATCAGGGTCTGCACCGGGCTGTCCGAGGTCGGCTCCCAGGTGGCGATCCAGGCGCCCTGGCCCTCGATCACGGCGAGCGCCAGCTCTTCCTTGGAGTGGAAGTGGAAGTACAGCGCGCCCTTGGTGACGCCGGCCCGGTCCAGGATCTCGGACATCGTGGCGGCGGCGTAGCCCCGCTCGTCGAACACCTCGGCCGCCGCGAGGAGTACCGTCTGGCGGGTCGCCAGCGCGCGGGCCTGCCTGGCCATCGCAGCCTCCCTGGAAAGTTCTCTACCTCGGCAGCCGCCGATCCTATGGGGGCCGACGGGGCGACGGGCTCGAAACCGTCCGGTAGGTATCCTACCGAGCCGCTTCGGGCCCGGTCGGTCGGCCACGAACGGCGGGTGCCCGCCGCCGGACCGGCCGCGGGCACGCTCCGGCGGGGCCCGCCGGACGGCCCGACGGCCGGTCACCCGAAGGGGGTGACCGGCCGTCGGGGCCTGTCTTCGGTGCCGGGGCACGGAACCGTCAGGCGGCCTGCTGCCAGCTGACCGGGGAGTAGTACGCCGGGCGGCGCTCCAGGCGCTGCCAGCTGGCGATCGGCTCGACCTGCGCGGCGGCGGCCTGCTGCGCGACGGCGGCGCGAGCCGCCAGCACGGCGGTGAGGGCGGCGAGTTCCTCGTCGGAGAGGCTGCCGCGGACGATACGGACGAGGGGTTCGGCGGAAGCGGTCATGTCCTGGTTTCTCCCCCGGTTGGTGTGGCGTGCGGTGGTGGTCGGTGCGGTCCGCAGCGGCGGTCCGCAGCGCTACATCGGCGGGTTGCCGTGCTTGCGGCTCGGCAGGTCGGCGTGCTTGGTACGGAGCATCGCCAGGGCGGAGGCGATCACCTGGCGGGTCTCGGCCGGGTCGATGACGTCGTCCACGAGGCCGCGCTCGGCCGCGTAGTACGGGTGCATCAGCTCGCTCTTGTATTCCTTGATCTTCTGGGCGCGCATGGCGTCCGGGTCCTCGGCGCCGTTGATCTCGCGGCGGAAGATGACGTTGGCGGCGCCCTCGGCACCCATCACCGCGATCTCGTTGGTGGGCCACGCGTAGGACAGGTCCGCACCGATGGAGCGGGAGTCCATGACGATGTAGGCGCCGCCGTAGGCCTTGCGCAGGATCAGCGAGATGCGCGGCACGGTGGCGTTGCAGTACGCGTACAGCAGCTTGGCGCCGTGCCGGATGATGCCGCCGTGCTCCTGGTCGACGCCGGGCAGGAAGCCGGGCACGTCCAGCAGGGTGACCAGCGGGATGTTGAAGGCGTCGCACATCTGGACGAAGCGCGCGGCCTTCTCGCTGGCGTTGATGTCCAGCACGCCGGCCAGCGACTGCGGCTGGTTGGCGATGATGCCGGTGACGTGGCCGTCGACCCGCGCCAGCACGCACAGCACGTTGGTGGCCCAGCGCTCGTGGACCTCCAGGTACTCGCCGTGGTCGACGATCTCCTCGATGACCTTGCGCATGTCGTACGGGCGGTTGCCGTCGGCGGGCACCAGGTCCAGCAGGCTGTCGTTGCGGCGCTCGACCGGGTCCTCGCTGACCACGGACGGCGGCATCTCGCGGTTGTTCTGCGGCAGCAGCGACAGGAGGTAGCGGACCTCCTCGATGCAGGACTGCTCGTCGTCGTAGACGAAGTGCGAGACGCCCGAGACGCCGGCGTGCACGTCGGCGCCGCCCAGGCCGTTCTGGCTGATCTTCTCGCCGGTAACGGCCTGGACCACGTCCGGGCCGGTGATGAACATCTGCGAGGTCTCGCGGACCATGAAGACGAAGTCGGTCAGCGCGGGGGAGTACGCGGCGCCGCCGGCGCACGGGCCGAGCATCACCGAGATCTGCGGGATGACGCCGGAGGCCTTGGTGTTGCGCTGGAAGATGCCGCCGTAACCGGCCAGGGCGGTGACGCCCTCCTGGATGCGGGCGCCGGCGCCGTCGTTCAGCGAGACCAGCGGGGCACCGGCCGCGATGGCCATGTCCATGATCTTGTGGATCTTCTGCGCGTGGGCCTCGCCCAGCGCGCCGCCGAAGATCCGGAAGTCGTGCGCGTAGGTGAAGACGGTGCGCCCGTGCACGGTGCCCCAGCCGACGATCACGCCGTCGGTGTGGGGCTTCTTGGCCTCCAGGCCGAAGCCCTGGGCGCGGTGCCGGCGCAGCGGCTCGACCTCGCGGAAGGAGCCCTCGTCCAGCAGCAGGTCGATGCGCTCGCGGGCGGTCAGCTTGCCCTTCGCGTGCTGGGCCTCCGTGGCCTTGTCGCTCGGGCCGCGGCGCACCTTCTCGCGGAGCTCGTGGAGCTCGGCGACCCGCCCCTTGGCGTCGACCGGGACCTCGGGGACCTCGCCGCCGACCGGCGCCTCATGCACAACCGTCATCTCGAACCACTCCAAGGGTGAGGGAACTGTCCGACAGCCAACGTCTGCTGTGCCCCCAGCTGCGAATCAACTTCTTCACTTATGACTGTACGAGGGGCCGTGCGCTGGTTTCGGCGTCGATTCCGTACAAGGTCGAGTTCGTTTAGCTGTCAGGCCTGTACAGAAGCGGCCGGTTCGAAGGCTGTGCGCTCGGTGTCCGTTCGAATACCGGGGGTTGTCGGGCAGGTGATGGTCCGATGATCTGAGCATGAAGAAAAGCGCAGGTCAGGGCCGTCTCACAGCACTGTAGGACGGCCGTCTAGGGTACGGCTCAAGCGGTGCTCAATCCCGGCGCCG
This sequence comes from Kitasatospora sp. NPDC023176, assembly GCF_055560495.1. Lineage (NCBI taxonomy): Bacteria > Bacillati > Actinomycetota > Actinomycetes > Kitasatosporales > Streptomycetaceae > Kitasatospora > Kitasatospora sp. NPDC023176. The sequence continues at coordinate 130,878 of NZ_JBVHIP010000006.1, forward strand.
GGAAGGACCCGATACGCGCCAGAGGGTTCACAGTCGTAGGGAAGCGCCAAAAACGCCACAGCCCACCCGTGGGTGCCCGGGTGGGCTGTTCGAGGGAGCGGCCGAACCGCTCCGATCAGCTCTTTCGTCCGTCCTCGGGCTCTTCCCCGCCACGCAGTTCCTGCTCCCGGCGGCGCAGATCGGCCTCCCACTGCCGGAGCATGTCCTCGTGGTCCTTGTCGCCCTTGTGCAAGGACCCGCCCTTCTGCGGCGGCTCGCCCTTCCCCGACGACTCGTTCCCCAGGGACGCCAGGAACTCCGGATCGTCGTCCGGCGCCACCTGCCGCCCGCCGCGCGGGGCGCCGAACCCCGGCCGGCTGCCGGCGGCCGGCAGCCCCGGGCGCCCGTCCGGCCCGCCGGTCCGCAGGAAGCCGCGCTGCTTGCCGGCCACCAGCCAGGCGATCGGGCCGAGTGGCGGGAAGAGCAGCACGATGATCAGCCAGATCGGCTTCGGCAGGTACTTCACCTCGTCCTCGGGCGTGACCAGGCAGTCGATGAACGCCCACACCCACAGCGCGATCGGAAGGACGATGGTCAGAAGAATCCTCAGCACGGCTGCGATCTCCCCCCGGCGAGGGCGGTAGCGGCGGGCGCCTCCCGGGGCCCTTGACGCAAGCCAGGCTATCGGGTGGCGGATACTGACAGGCATGGCATACGACGATCTCCGCTCGTTTCTCCGGGCCCTCGACCGCGAGGGCGATCTCAAGCGCATCAAGGCGGAGGTGGACCCCCACCTGGAGATCGGCGAGATCGTCGATCGGGTACAGAAGGCCAAGGGCCCGGCGCTGCTGTTCGAGAACGTCAAGGGCTCGTCGATGCCGCTCGCGATGAACGTCTTCGGCACCGAACGGCGGCTCGCCAAGTCGCTCGGCCTCAAGGGTCCGGAGGACATCTCCGAGAAGATCGCCGGTCTGCTCAAGCCCGAACTGCCGCAGGGCTTCACCGGGTTCCGGGACGCCTTCGGCAAGCTCGCCTCGATGGCGCACGTCCCGCCCCGGCACGTGAAGCCCGGTGACGCCCCGGTCCAGGAGGTCGTGCTCACCGGCGACGACGTCAACCTGGACGAGCTGCCCGCGCTGTTCACCTGGCCGCTGGACGGCGGCTCCTTCTTCAACCTGGGCCTGACCCACACCAAGGACCCGGACACCGGTGTCCGCAACCTCGGCCTCTACCGGCTCCAGCGGCACGACCGCCGCACCATCGGGATGCACTGGCAGATCCACAAGGACAGCCGCAACCACTACGCCGTGGCGGCCAAGCGCGGTGAGCGCCTCCCGGTCGCGATCGCCTTCGGCTGCCCGCCGGCCGTCACCTACGCGGCCACCGCGCCGCTGCCCGGCGACATCGACGAGTACCTGTTCGCCGGCTTCGTCGCGGGCGAGCGGGTCCGGATGGTCGACTGCAAGACCGTCCCGCTGCAGGTCCCGGCCGACGCCGAGGTGGTCCTGGAGGGCTGGCTGGAGCCCGGCGAGATGCTCCCCGAGGGCCCGTTCGGCGACCACACCGGCTTCTACACCCCGCAGGAGCCGTTCCCGGCGCTGACGATCGACTGCGTGACGATGCGCCGCCGTCCGATCCTGCAGTCCATCGTGGTCGGCCGCCCGCCGACGGAGGACGGCCCGCTGGGCAAGTTCACCGAGCGGTTCTTCCTGCCGCTGCTGAAGATCATCATCCCGGACATCGTCGACTACGACCTGCCCGAGGCCGGCGGCTTCCACAACTGCGTGATCGTCTCGATCGACAAGAAGTACCCCAAGCACGCCCAGAAGACGATGCACGCGATCTGGGGCGCCCACATGATGTCGCTGACCAAGCTGATCATCGTGGTGGACTCCGACTGCGACGTCCACGACTACCAGGAAGTCGCCTGGCGGGCCTTCGGGAACGTCGACTACAGCCGCGACCTCACCGTGGTCGAAGGCCCGGTCGACCACCTCGACCACGCCTCCTACCAGCAGTTCTGGGGCGGCAAGGCGGGCATCGACGCCACCCGCAAGCTCCCCGAGGAGGGCTACACCCGGGACGGCGGCTGGCCGGAGATGGTCTCCTCGGACCCGGCCACCGCCGCACTGGTGAACCGACGTTGGAAGGAATACGGACTGTGAGCACGGCGGCCGTCGAAACCCCGGGGCGCACCAGGGCGTTCCTGCGCCTGGTGATGATCGAGCACTCGGTCTTCGCCCTGCCCTTCGCCTACATCGCCGCGCTGACCGCCATGTTCCTGGCGGACAAGCGGGTGCACTGGGGCCAGTTGTTCATCGTCACCGTCTGCATGGTCGGCCTGCGCACCTTCGCGATGGCCGCCAACCGGATCATCGACCGCGAGATCGACGCCCGGAACCCGCGCACCGCCGGGCGCGAACTCGTCACCGGCGCCGTCTCGTTGAGGACGGCGTACGCCGGCTCGGCGGTCGCCCTGGTGGTGTTCCTCGGCGCGGCAGCGATGCTCAACCCGCTCTGCCTGGCCCTCGCGCCGGTGGCCGTGGTGCCCATGGTCGTCTACCCGTACGGCAAGCGGTTCACCGACTTCCCGCAGGCGATCCTGGGCCTGGCCCAGGCGATGGGCCCGGTGGGCGCCTGGCTCGCGGTGACCGGCAGCTGGTCCTGGGAGGCCGTGGTCCTCGGTGCGGCGGTCGGCATCTGGATCGGCGGCTTCGACCTGATCTACGCCTGTCAGGACGTCGAGTCCGACCGGGAGCACGGGGTCGGCTCGCCGCCGGCCCGGTTCGGCGTCCCGGCCGCCATCCGGGCCGCACGGGTCTGCCACGTCCTGACGACCCTGCTGCTCGGCTGGTTCGCGGTGCTCACCGACGCCGGCCCGGCGTTCTGGATCGGCCTGGCCGTCGTCGCGGGCGCCTTCGTCTACGAGCACACCATCGTGAAGCCGAACGACCTGTCGAGGCTCAACCGGGCGTTCTTCCAGACGAACAGCTTCGTCGGGGTCTCGCTGTTCTTCTTCGCCCTGGTCGACCTGGTCGTTCGCGGCCTCGGGATCTGACCGTCCGGATCCGACTCGCCCTGATCCGGCGGTCCCGGGACCCGACCGTCCCGGGCCGTCGGAACAGCGTGACGTGCTCCGCGGCCCGGGCGCGCGTCAGTTGTGCAGGAAGGCCTCCAGCGAGGAGGCGAGCGCCACCGGCGTCTCGTACATCGGGTAGTGCCCGCTGCCGTCGATCTCCTCCAACTCGGCGTTGGGGTAGTGCTCCAGCCAGGTCGCCCGCATGGCCTCGGCGGTCAGGGCGAGGTCGTGCGCGCCGACGATGACCTTCACCGGGACGGGGTTCCCGCTGATCCGGCGCTCCAGGTCGGCCGTCGTCCAGTCCCGGACGTACCCGTCGAAGGCCTCGGTGGTCGACAGCCGCAGGGACTGGTCGACCATCCGGTCCAGCCAGACCCGGCCGGCCCGCTGCCCGGTGACCAGGTCGAGGATCGCGTACCGCTTCTCCCGGTCCCCGGCGGCGCCGTAGAACAGCGCCTCGCCGGCCTCGTCCAGCGGGTATGCCCCGGCGGGCACCGGCGCCAGGCCGACCAGCTTGCGCACCCGCAGCGGCGCCTCGGCCAGGACCTGCTGGGCCGCCTTGCCGCCCATCGAGTGGCCGACCACGGAGAAGCGGTCCCAGCCGAGTTGGTCGGCGAGGGCGAGCGCGTCGGCGGCGATCTCGGCGAGGGTGTACGCGCCGGTCACGTCCTTGCGTTCGCCGTAGCCGCGGTAGTCGAGGAAGGCGTAGCTGAAGGCCCTGCCGTCGAGGTAGTCGAGGAAGGGGCCCCAGCCCGCGCTGGTGCCGAACCAGTCGTGCAGGACGAGGACGTGGTGGTCGCCGGTGCCGGTCACGCGGTGGGGGATCGTCATGCCGAGGGTCGTTCCCCGGAAAGCGCCCGCCCGAACGGCCGGTCCGCGTCCAGGAGTTCATCGCCGGGTGCGGCGCCGGGCGGCACCGCGGCCCCGCTCCGGGCGAGGCCGCGGTGGCCGGGCCGGTTCAGGCCGAGGGGCGTCGGGCGAAGTCCGGGGCGTGTTCCGGGCGGGGGCCGAGGGCGATCAGGCGGGAGAGGCCGAGCCGGACGGCGGGCACCCGGCGGGAGAGGGTGGCGAAGGCGGTGGGCGGTCCGGAGCGGCGGCCGGTCAGCACCGGGACGAACATCACCCCGTGCAGGACCCGTTGGAGCCGCTGCATGACCACGGTCGGCCACCAGCGGCGCCGCTGCACCCGGGCCAGGGCGGCGACGGTCGGCCGGCCGCGGCGCAGTGGTTCGGCGAGCAGGGTGGCGGCGGCGACGGCGTCCTGGATGGCGAGGTTGATGCCGACCCCGCCGGCCGGGGACATCGCGTGGGCGGCGTCGCCGATCAGCAGCAGCCCGTCGACGTACCAGCGGTCGAGCCGGTTGAGCTTGACGTCGAGCAGGTGGACGTCGTCCATCGCCGTCAACTGGTCGACCCGGTCGGCGTACTGCGGCATGATCCGGGCGATCCGGGCGCGGAAGCCCTCGACGCCCTCGGCGCGCAGCCGGGGGTCGGAGCCCTTGGAGTTGAAGTAGGCGATCTGGAAGTACTCGTCGCGGGTGATGCTGAGCGCCATCTCGCCGTCGCCGAAGCCGGGGATGAGGCTGGGCGGGGTGCTTTGCTCGTGGGCGTGCCGGGGGAGCCGGAACCACCAGACGTCGAAGGGCACCGGGTACTCCTCGGGCACCAGCCCGGCCTCCCGGCGCAGGGTGGAGTGCCGGCCGTCGGCGGCGACGGTGAGCGCGGCGCGCAGCTCGCCCTCCTCGCCGTCCCGGGTGCGGTAGCGGACGCCGACCACCCGGCCGCCCTCGCGGAGCAGCCCGGTCGCCTCGGTGTTCATCCGCACGGTGAAGGTGGGTTCCCGCCGCGCCTCCTCGACCAGGAAGTTGAGCAGGTCCCACTGCGGCATCATCGCGATGTAGTTGTACGGCGCGGGCAGCCGGTCGAAGGCGCTCAGGGTGACCTCGCCGACCCCGGGCACCGGCACCACCATGTTGCCGAGCCGGCTCTGCGGCAGGGCGGCGAACTTGCGGCCGAGGCCGAGCTCGTCCATCAGCCGCACGGTGGACGCGTGGACGGTGTCGCCGCGGAAGTCGCGCAGGAAGTCGCCGTGCTTCTCCAGCACGGTCACCTCGACTCCCGCGCGGGCCAGCATCAGGCCCAGCATCATTCCGGCCGGTCCGCCCCCGGAGACGATCACGCTCATGGCTCTCTCCCCTTCGTTCCTTCGCCGCTCGTGCTTGGAACTTGCTTATAGAGCGTCTCTGGAACCGTCTCAGGTGTCAAGTAGTACGATGTCTCACATGAACGATCTGGTGGCCGCCGCCCTCACGGCGGCGAAGGAACGGGGGCAGGACGTCGCGGACGTCCCGCTGACGGCGATCGCCTCGGCGGCCGGCATCTCGCGCAGCACCCTGCTGCGCCGGCTCGGCGGCTCCCGCGCCCCGCTGGACGAGGCGGTCCGGCGCACCGGCGTCGACCCGGGCGGACGACCGCCGGTACGGGACCGGGCGATCGAGGCGGCGGCCCACCTGGTCGCCGAACGGGGACTGGCCGGGGTGACCCTGGACGCCGTGGCCGACCGGGCCGGGTGCTCACTGCCCAGCCTGCACACCGTCTTCGAGGGGCGGGACGGCCTCTTCGTCGCCGTCTTCCTCCAGTACGGCCCGCTGCCGGACCTGGAGGCGCTCGCCGCGGACCCGCCGGAGCGCCTGGAGGACACCGTCCGGGCGATCCACCACACCTTCGCCGCGGCCTTCGACGGCGAGCCGCGGGTCCTCCCGGCGGTCTTCGCCGACCTCTTCGGCCGCCCGGACGGCCCCGCCGCCCGGATGATGGCGGCCCACCTGCCGCGGATGTTCGACGGCCTCGCCCGGCTGCTGCTGCCGCACGTCGAGGCGGGCCGGCTGCGCCCGCTGCCACTCCCCGTGCTGGTCCAGCTGATGCTCGGCCCACTGCTCAACCACGTACTGTTCAGGCCGGTGCTGGAGCCCGCCCTCGGCGCCGGGCTGCCGCCCCTGGAGGATGTGCTGGACCTGTTCGTCGAGGCCTACCTACGGGCGGTCGCCCTGCCCGGCCCCGGCCACCAGGGCCGCTGAGGAGACCGCGAGGAGAACCGTGATCGGCAAGCTGCAGTGCCTGGTCCTCGACTGTCCGGACCCGGGCCTGCTCGCCCGCTTCTACGCCGGGCTGCTCGGCGGTGAGGTCGACCGCCCGGACCCCCGCTGGTCGCTCGGCGCCGGCTGGTCCACCCTGCACCTGGACGACGGCACGGTGCTCTGCTTCCAGGCCGTCGCCGACCACCGTCCGCCCCGCTGGCCGAGCCCCGACCACCCCCAGCAGGCCCACCTGGACATCGACGTGCCGGACCTCGACGCCGCCGGGCCCGAGGTCCTCGCCCTCGGAGCGGTCCCCCTCCACGACGCCGGCGGCTGGCGCGTCTACGCGGACCCGGCGGGCCACCCCTTCTGCCTGATCCGCGGCTAGCAACGCGGGCCGCGGGTCGGTTCGACGGCTCCGACCCGCGGTTTCGCCGTCGGAGGTGCCGGTGCCTCAGTCCAGTACCAGCCGGTCGCCCAGGCGCAGCCGCCCCGGGGCGGCGACTTCGGCGAGGGCGTCGAGCCGGCCGTCGTGGGCGTGTACGAGCGCCTTGAGGATCTCGGGTGCGTGCGGCAGGCCCGGCTGCGGGGCGCCGGACATCGGGCAGCGTTCGCTGGAGCTGACGAAGGCGAGCCGGGCGCTGTCCGGGGTCTCGCCGTGGGCCCGGCGGCCGAGCCAGGTGTCCTCGACGAAGGGCGGGGTGCCGGGCGGGGTGCGCAGCACGATGTTGGGGCGGAAGCGGCGTTCGTCCACCACGGTGAAGGGGACGGCCTCGCGGACCCAGTCCAGGGTGGCGGTGGTGAGCACGCTGACCGGCAGCCGGTCGAAGTGCGGGACGGCGTCCTCGCGGGCGAGTTCGACGTCCGCGCGCTGGAGGTAGGCGCGCAGGAAGGCGGTCGGGTGGTCGACCGGGCGGCCGAGCGGGTCGAACAGTTCGGGGCCGTCGATCCGGCGGCCGAGGCGGGCGGAGAGCCGGAGCAGGCCGTCCATCCGGCGGAAGCGGCGGGTGTTCTTGCCGGAGCCGAGCTTGCCGGAGGCGTCACGGACGGCGTAGAGGCGGTCGCCGGCCAGGCCGCGCACGTCCACGTCGACGGAGTCGAGCCGCTCGCCGCCGGTGGACTTCACGGGGTAGCGCCAGAGTCGCTCGACCACTCCGATGATCTCAGCCATGGCCGGACAGCCTAGTGGCGCCACCGATGTTGGTCTAGACCAAGTGCGGGCTCCGGCGGCGGCCGGTCAGCCCAGCCGGGCCACCGCCCGCACCGGAGCGCCGTCCGCCGCCACCAGCCGCAGCGGGAACAGCGAGACCTCCACCGGCCGGCCGGCCTCCTGCGCCGCCAGCAGCGCCCGCAGGTCGGTCAGGTTCTCGGCGATCACCCCGCCGCCGCTCGCCCCCAGCAGCACCCGGTGGGCGGCCAGCGTGGGCTCCTCGACGGGGTCGGGCCCGTCGTGCTCGTCGGTGAGGTCGGCGAGCAGCGCGGCCACCGCCGGGTCGTCCGGCCCCGGGTCGGGGGTGGGGTCCACGCTCAGCGCGTCCACACCGACCGTCCGAACCCCGGCGGCCACGATCGCCTCGGCGGCGGCCGTGGTCAGGCTGGGGTGGGCCAGGTAGGTGTCGGTGCCCCAGTGCCGGGCCCAGCCGGTGGCCAGCAGCAGGACGGTGCCCTCGCCGCAGCGCTCCAGCGCGGGCGCCAGCAGTTCGGGGGTGACGGCCGTCCGGGGCTCCAGCCCACGCAGGTCGGCGACCACGGCCGGGCCGGCGAACCGCTCCAGCGGCAGTCCGTCCAGGGTCGGCCAGGTGACGTCCACGTGGTACGGCGCGTCCACATGCGTCCCGGACTGCGAGCCGAGGTGCAGGGCCAGCACGTTCACCCCGGCGGTGGCGGTGGTGAGCGCGGGCTCCAGCAGGACGGCCGGATCGCCGGGGTAGACCGGCATCGCGGTGGTCACCTGATGGGTGAGGTCGACGAGGGTCGCTGCCATGCGCCCATCCTCCCAGGGGGAGCGCGTTCCCGGACCCGGTTGTGCCGTGCCCGGGGCGAACCCGCAGGTGGAGCCGGGACAGAATTGACCCATGGGAACTGCGAAGCGTCAACCGTGGGTGGTCGGGGTCTCGGGAGCGTCGGGGACGCCGTACGCGGCCTCGGTGATCCGGGCGCTGCTCGCCGCCGGTGAGGCGGTGGACCTGATCGTCAGCCGGGCCGCCCGGCTCACCATCCTGGACGAGACCGGCATCTCCTTCCGGGACGCCCACTGGAGCACCGACCTCGCGCGGTGGCTGGGGACGGCGGAGGGCCTGGACGACGTCCGCTACTGGTCCGCCGGGGACTTCGCGGCCGGCCCGTCCAGCGGCTCGTACCCCGCCAAGGGCATGCTGGTGGTGCCCGCGACCACCGGCGCGGTGGCCGGGATCGCGCTCGGCCTGAGCAAGGACCTGCTGCAGCGGGTGGCCAGCGTCACCCTCAAGGAGCGCCGTCCGCTCGTCGTCTGCGTGCGCGAGACACCACTCAACGGGGTGACGTTGAAGCACTTGCTGGAGCTCGACACACAGGGCGCCGTCGTGCTGCCCGCTTCGCCCGGCTTCTACGCGGGCGGCTCCACCGTGCGCGAGCTCGTGGACTTCGTGGCCGGCCGGGTGCTGGACGCGGTCGACGTGCCGCACTCCCTGTACCTGCGCTGGGAGGGCGAGTTGGGCGCGGCGGCCCGCAAGCCGGGCGGCGGGGACGCCGCTCGGGCTGAGGGGGAGTAAGGCGGCCGAGGGCGGGAGAGTATCTTCTCTGCGATATCCGGGTCGGTCAGCGCATGGCGCCTTGGAATCCGGATAATGATCTGTGGGTCTGGCGAGGTTCGGAAGGACGCGGACGGTATATGGACACGGTGGACAGACAGCTCATCCAGGCGCTCCGGGAGAACGGCCGTGCGTCCTACGCCGAGCTGGGCCGGCTGGTCGGACTCTCCGGCCCGAGCGTCACGGACCGCATCAACCGCCTGGAGCAGGCCGGTGTGATCACCGGCTACCGGGCGACGGTCAACCCGGCCTCGCTCGGCTTCGGCGTCACGGCCCTGATCGGCCTTCAGCTCACGGACGCGGCCGACCACGAGGACGTCGCGTTCCGGCTGAAGGACCTCAACGAGGTCGAGGACTGCTGGTTCATCGCGGGTGACGACTCCTACATGCTCAAGGTCCGGGTGGCCGACGTGGCCGGCCTGGAGTCGGTGGTGAAGCGGATCTCGGGCACCAAGGGTGTGGCCCGCACCCGCACCACCGTCGTACTCTCCACGAAGTGGGAGAACCGGGTGAGCGAACTACCCCCCGTAGGAGAGTGACGACATGGCACTGGTCGGTCTGGAGGAGCTGCGCGCGGCCCGGCAGCGGATCGCGGGAGTGGCCGTGCGCACCCCGCTGGTCCCCGCCCCCTGGGCGGCCGAGGGCGAGCGGCGACTCTGGCTGAAGCCGGAGAACCTCCAGCCGACCGGGGCCTTCAAGACCCGCGGCGCCTACAACCGGCTGGCCGCGCTCACCGCGGACGAGCGGGCCCGCGGCGTGGTCGCCCAGTCCAGCGGCAACCACGCGCAGGCGGTCGCCTACGCGGCGCAGCTGCTGGGCATCAAGGCCGTGATCGTGATGCCGGACACCTCGCCGACGGTGAAGGTGGAGGCCACCCGCTCGTACGGCGCCGAGGTGATCCTCGTCCCGCCGGGGGAGCGGGACACCCTGCCGGGCGAGCTGGCCGAGCGGCACGGCTTCGTCTGGGTGCCGCCGTACGACGACCCGTTCATCATCGCGGGCCAGGGCACGGTCGGCCTGGAGATCGCCGAGGACGCCCCGGCCGAACTGGACACCGTCCTGGTGCCGGTCAGCGGCGGCGGCCTGATCGGCGGGACGGCGGCCGCGCTCAAGCTCACCCGCCCGGACATCCGGGTGGTCGGCGTGGAGCCGGAGCTGGCCGCCGACGCGCAGGCGAGCCTGCGCTCCGGGCGCCGGGTGGAGTGGCCGGTCGCCGACACCTACCGCACCATCGCGGACGGGCTGCGCACCCCCGCGGTCGGCGTGCTGCCGTACGAGCACATCACCACCTACGTGGACGACATCGTCACCGTCACGGAGGACGAGATCCGCGCCACCGTCGCCCTGCTGGCCCGCCGCGGCCGGCTGGTCGCCGAGCCCTCCGGCGCGGTCGCCCCGGCCGCCTACTTCCACCGCGCCGCCGAGACCGGTGGCCGGGCGGTGGCCGCCGTGGTCAGCGGCGGCAACATCGACCCGGGTCTGCTCGCCGAGCTGCTGTCCGCCCGCCCCGAGCCGAAGGCCGCGCCGGTGCCGAAAGCGACGAGCGACTAGCGACGGAGGAGCGCCGGAGCGTGGGGGCACCTCCCGGCCGCCAGGCCGGAGGAGAACGTCGGCACCGGGCAGAGCGGTCCGGAGGCGAGCAGGCGAGTGACGTAACCTCATTCCGGCAAGGAATCGAATGTCGGAGGAGGCGGTCACCGCATGGACGCAGGGCTCAAGCGCGAGCTGGAGGCGAAGGTCTACGCGGGTGAGCGGCTGACCCGCGAGGACGGGATCGCGCTCTACGAGAGCGACGACCTGGCCTGGCTGGGCGGGCTGGCCCACCACGTGCGGACGCGCAAGAACGGTGACGTCGTCCACTTCAACGTCAACCGCCACCTCAACATGACGAACGTGTGCAGCGCGTCCTGCGCGTACTGCTCGTTCCAGCGCAAGCCGGGCGAGAAGGACGCCTACACGATGCGCATCGAGGAGGCCGTCCGGCTCGCCAAGGCGATGGAGAGCGAGTCGCTCACCGAGCTGCACATCGTCAACGGCCTGCACCCGACTCTGCCGTGGCGCTACTACCCGCGCTCGCTGCGGGAGCTGAAGGCCGCGCTGCCGAACGTCTCGCTGAAGGCCTTCACCGCCACCGAGATCCACTGGTTCGAGAAGATCAGCGGCCTGTCCGCCGACGAGATCCTGGACGAGCTGATCGACGCCGGCCTGGAGTCGCTGACCGGCGGCGGCGCGGAGATCTTCGACTGGGAGGTCCGCCAGCACATCGTCGACCACGACACCCACTGGGAGGACTGGTCGCGGATCCACCGCCTCGCCCACGCCAAGGGCCTCAAGACGCCCTGCACCATGCTCTACGGCCACATCGAGGAGCCCCGCCACCGGGTCGACCACGTGCTGCGGCTGCGCGAGCTGCAGGACGAGACGGGCGGCTTCCAGGTCTTCATCCCGCTGCGCTACCAGCACGACTTCCACGACTCCAAGGACGGCGTCGTGCGCAACAAGCTGATGGCCCGTACCGAGATGGCCACCGGCGCCGAGGCGCTGAAGACCTTCGCGGTCTCCCGGCTGCTCTTCGACAACGTCCCGCACGTCAAGGTCTTCTGGGTGATGCACGGCGTCACCACCGCCCAGCTGGCGCTCAGCCACGGCGCGGACGACATGGACGGCTCGGTGGTCGAGTACAAGATCACCCATGACGCGGACAACTTCGGCACCCCGAACAAGCTGGGCCGCGAGGACCTGCTCGGCCTGATCCGGGACGCCGGCTTCCGCCCGATGGAGCGCAACACCCGCTACGAGGTCATCCGCGAGTACGACGGCCCGGACCTGACGCGCCGCGAGACCCCGCAGGCAATGCGCCTCTGACCTGCGCACTTCCCGCCGCCCGGACCGCACCCGCGGTCCGGGCGGCGGCGTCTTCACGGCTCCCGCACGTGCCCCGGGTTTACCAACGGGTAGGACGTTTGGCAGGATCGACAGCATGTCCGGTTCCCATCGCGCCACCGAGTACCCGCCGTACGAGCCGATGCAGGAGCCGGTGTACGGGGTGCCGCAGCAGTCGCACGAGGCGCCGTACAGCGTGTACGAGCCCTACCCGCAGCCCGTCCCGCAGCCCGTCCCGCAGTCCGTCCCGCAGGGCGGCTACGGCGAGTACCGGCAGCCGGCTGACGGGTACTTCGAGGCGTACGACCAGCCGTTCCAGCCGTACGGGGTCGAGCCGGACCAGGGCTACCAGGAGCCGGCCCGTCAGGAGCAGGCCTACGCGCACCAGGCCTACGAGCAGCAGGCCTACGGGCAGGCGTACGCGCAGCAGGAGTACGAGCAGCCGGTCCACGAGCAGCTCGCCCCGGTCGTCCCCCTCGCCTCCGTGACCCCCGCCGCCGCCCCCGCCCCGGGCGGCCGGGCCGCCGCCCGGGGCCGGCGGCGCAAGGCGAAGCAGAAGCGCCACGGCAAGGCCGTGATGGCCGGCACCGCGCTGCTGGTCGCGGCCGCCGCCGGCTGGTACACCGTCGGCCAGGACGGCACCAAGTCCGTCGCGGCCGCCGCCGACGGCCCCGGGCCGGAGGGCGTCAGCAAGCCCGACCACCCCGCGTCGCCCGCCCCCGCCGCCGTCCAGGCCGCCGCCGACCGGCAGTCCGCGACCCCGGCGGCCGGCCGCGGCGAGACCCGCCCGGACGGCTCGCTGGCCGCGATACCCGGCCTCGGCGCCGCCTTCACCGCGAAGATCCCCGCCGCGACCAACCAGGTGGTGGTCGCCACCGGCCAGGGCAAGGACACCGACAAGAACAGCGTCACCCTGTGGACCCGCACCCCCGAGGGCCGCTGGCTGGCCGGTGAGACCTGGCAGGGCCACAACGGCAAGAACGGCTGGACCACCGACCACAACGAGGGCGACCTGCGCAGCCCGATCGGCGTCTTCGACCTCACCGACGCGGGCGGCCACAACGACAACCCCGGCAGCAAGCTCCCGTACGACAAGGACGCCGGCTTCGTGGTCTCCGGGACGGGCTTCTTCGGCGACCAGCTGGCCGGCTCCTTCGACTACGTGGTCGCGATCAACTACAACCGGGTCGCCGGCAGCTCCCCGCTCGACATGCGCCGCCCGATGGGCAGCAAGAAGGGCGGCGGTATCTGGCTGCACGTCGACCACGACGGCCCCACCCACGGCTGCGTGTCGATACCCGAGGACAAGATGGCCCAGCTGATCCGCACCCTGGACCCGGCGGCCCACCCGGTGATCGTGATGGGCGACGCCGGCTCGCTGGCAGCCTGACCTCGGCGTACGCCCCGGACCCAGGCGCCCCAAGGGCCTTGTGGAGCCCCTACAGATCACCGGGGCGGATCCTGTAGCCGGTCATGCCCGACTGACCAGCGGGTAACCCGGTTCCATGGCAGCATGAGCGGTTCGCGCATTGTGGCACTCGGGCACTACCAGCCCCCCAAGATCCTCTCCAACGACGATCTGGCGGTTCTCGTCGACACCGATGACGAGTGGATCCGCAGCCGGGTGGGCATCCGCACCCGGCACATCGCCGAGGGTGAGACCGTGATCGACCTCGCCACCGAGGCCGCGCAGAAGGCCCTGGCCCACAGCGGCCGGACGGCGGCGGAGATCGACCTGGTCGTGGTCGCCACCTGCACCGCGATCGAGCGCAGCCCCAACACCGCCGCCGCGGTGGCCGCCCGGCTGGGCGTCCGCTCGCCCGCCGCGTACGACATCAACACGGTCTGCTCCGGCTTCTCGTACGCGCTGGCCACCGCCGACCACGCGATCCGGGCCGGGGCGGCGCGGCGTGCCCTGGTGATCGGCGCCGAGCGGATGTCCGACACCCTCGACTGGACCGACCGCTCCACCTGTGTGATCTTCGGCGACGGCGCGGGCGCCGCGGTGGTCGAGGCCCAGGAGGAGGGCGCCGAGCCCGGCATCGGCCCGGTGGTCTGGGGCTCCGAGCCGGAACGGGGCGACGCCGTGGTGATCACCGGGTGGGACCCGGTGATCAGCCAGCAGGGCCAGTCGGTGTTCCGCTGGGCCACCACCCAGCTCGCCCCGCTGGCCCGCCAGGCCTGCGAGCGCGCCGGGATCGACCCGGCCGAGCTGAAGGGCTTCGTCCCGCACCAGGCCAACCTGCGGATCATCGACGCGATCGCCGCCAAGCTGGGCCTCACCGACGCGGTGGTGGCCCGGGACGTGGTCGACTCCGGCAACACCTCGGCCGCCTCGATCCCGCTCGCCTTCTCCAAGCTGGTCGAGCGCGGCGAGCTCTCCCCGGGCGACCCGGTCCTGCTCTTCGGCTTCGGCGGCGGCCTGGCCTACGCCGGGCAGGTCGTGCGCTGCCCGTGAACTGCCCGAGCTTCCGGTAGCCCGCCCCGAGCCGAAGGGGCGCCCCGGAGGCGAGCGGGCGGACAACAGCACATGCCGGTGGGCGGGCACCCTGTGTGAGGGGTGCCCGCCCACCGGCATGTCTGGCGCGCGTGCGGTACGTCGGCGGACCTCCCCCGAGGACACGGCCGCCGTCCGTCGTTCCCCGGACAGGAGGCCGGGGCTGCGCGCGGAGCGGATGGTGGATCGAACGGATGGTCCTACTTGGGCGCCTTCTTGCCGGTGACGCCCAGGTACACCAGGGGAGCGAGGTTGGGCTTGAGGTCCTTGACCTTGACGCCCCAGGAGGTGAAGGCCTTCTGGTGCTCGGCCGCCGAGGCGAGCAGCGAGACCAGGGCCCCGGCGACGGCGTTCGGGTCGAGCGACTTGTCGGCCTGACCCTTCGCCTGGAGTTCCTTGACGGCCTCCGCGAGTGGCTTGGCGACCGAGTTGAGGACGGTCATGCGGATCTTGAAGAACCGCTTGTCCCCTTCTGCGGCACCGAGCGTGACCACTCGGAGAATGGCGTCGTTCTTGCGCCAGAAGGCGAGGAATCCGTCGACCAGTTCTTCCGAAGTGGTCGGTCCGGACTTCCCTGCCCAGGACTTTCCGGCCACCAGCTCTTTGAGGGTGTCGGAGTCCTTGGCCATTTCCTCGGCGATTTCGAGGACTGCGCCCTCGACATCCGGGAAGTACTGGTAGAAGGTCGCGGGGGAGGTACCCGCCATACGGGCGACGTCGATGACCTTGACGTCCCGATAGGGCGACGTGCTGAGCATCTCGCGGAGGCAGTCGAGCAGCTTCTGCCGCGTCTCCTGTCCGCGTCGCCCGGCGACGCGACCGTCGACGGTGCGAACTTGTCCTGTCATGCCGTCAGCTTACCGTGGCACGATCTTGGCGCGATTCGGTGATGCGACTATTACTCCGCACGGGGGTTGCTATAGCGGTCCCGAACCACTTCGGACGGATATTCACCGGGCCCAGAAGGCGCTGTTGAAGCCCCCCCGTGTGCCTTTGACCCCATAGCGTGACGGCGAGTCCGCTGAGGGGTGATCGAGTGACAGAGCGTGACCGACCGTCCGGGGCTACGCCTCGACGGTCCGGGCGCCGTGGCGCAAGTCGCGGCCGGAGCGGGCGTCAGAATCCGGCCGTTCCGTCCTGGCTGACCAGGGGACCGTCAGCCCGGGGCGGCGGCCGTCTCCCGGTGGGGGAGGTTGGAGATGCGCCGGGCGGCATTGGAGAATCGGGTCCGGCACCACGCGGCGGGTGCGGACAACGGGGAGGTGGCTGCGGAGTGGACCAGCTGACGGCGCACGATCCGAGGCGGATCGGGCCCTTCGAGGTGCTGGGGCGGCTCGGCGCGGGTGGGATGGGGCTGGTCTACCTGGCGCGCTCCGCCTCCGGGCGCCGGGTGGCCATCAAGACCGTCCGGGGGGAGTTGGCCGAGGACGAGCTGTTCCGGGTCCGCTTCGCCCGCGAGATCGCGGCGGCCAAGACGGTCGGCGGCTTCTACACCGCGGCCGTGGTGGACGCCGATGCCGACGCCCGGGTGCCCTGGCTGGCCACCGCGTACATCCCGGCGCCCTCACTGGAGGACCTTGTCGAGGAGTGCGGCCCGCTGCCGGTGGACGCCACCCGCTGGCTGGTGGCCGGCATCGCCGAGGCGCTGCAGTCCATCCACGCGGCCGGGCTGGTCCACCGCGACCTCAAGCCCTCCAACGTCCTGGTGGTCGAGGACGGCCCCAAGGTGATCGACTTCGGCATCGCGGCCGGGGTCTCCAGCACCCGGCTGACCATGACCAACGTCGCGGTCGGCACCCCCGCCTACATGTCCCCGGAGCAGGCCCGGGACAGCCGTACCGTCCGGGGGGCCAGCGACGTCTTCTCGCTCGGCTCGCTGATGGTCTTCTGCGCCACCGGGCACCCGCCGTTCCGCGGCATCAACCCGGTGGAGACGGTGTTCCAGCTGCTGCGCGAGGAGCCGGACCTGACCGGCATGGCGCCCGAGCTGATGGACCTGGTCCGGGCCTGCATGCAGCAGGCGCCGGAGCGCCGGCCCACCCCCGCGCAGATCCAGGCGGAGCTGGCCCCGCACCTGTTCTCCCGGGACGACGCCGGCGGCGAGGTCGGCGACTGGCTGCCCGCGAACGCGCTGGAGCTGATCGAGGGCAAGCGCGGCCGCCGCCCGAGCGCGGCGCCCCGCCCGCACTCCGGCCCGGTCGAGCCGCGGCAGCCGGCGCACCCCCAGGGCCCGCCGCCGCCGCAGCCGCCGGTGCCGCCCCGGCGCCCCGGCGCGGACGACCCGCGCACCTACCCGGGGGCCGGGCACGCGCCGCCGGCCGGGCCGGTGCACGTCGGCTCGCGCCCCGGGGGCCCGGACGACGGGATCCCGACCACGAAGATCCCGTCCAAGAACAAGCACCGCGCGCCCACCGGCGGGATGGCCGTCGAGGTGCAGCTGTCCGGTGCCTCGGTGCGGATAGGCCCGGGGCCGCGGGCCGAGCACGAGCAGCCCGGTCCGGGCACCGCCCCGGCCACCACCGACTGGGTCCGCCGCGCGGCCCCGACCCCGCCGCCGGCCCCGGTCCCGGCCCCGATGCACTCCCCGGCTCCGGCCTCGGCCGCCCGCTGGCGCCCCTGGCGGTTCCGGATGTCCAACGACGTCTGGGGCACCCCGGTGGTCGCCGACGGCACGCTCTTCGTCTCCAGCTTCGAGGTGCACGCGCTGGACATCGCCTCCGGCGAGCGCCGCTACAAGACCCGGGACGTCGCCTGGGCGCTCGCCGTGGACGCCGGCCGGGTGCACGCCGCCGACGGCCCCCACCTGTACACCGTGGACGTCGCGGACGGCACCGAGCGCTGGCGCACCTCGCTGGACGGCTGGGTCTACTCGCTCTCCGCCGCCGACGGCGTGCTCTGCTGCGGTGTGCGCGGCGGCGGCGTCCAGCTGCGCGCGGCCGCCACCGGTGCCGAGCTGTGGCGCGCCGACGACGCCCAGCAGGACTACGAGAACCCCCAGTCCGGCCCGGTCCTGGTGGCCGGCGCGGCCTACTACTACGGCGCCGGACGGCTGCGCTGCGTGGATCCGCGCGGCGCCGGGCTGCGCTGGTCCTTCCAGGTCGGCGAGGACGTCCCCGCGCACCCGGTCGAGCGCGGCGGCGTGCTGTACGTGACGGCCGGCACCCGGGTGTACGCGCTGGACGCGGCCAGCGGGGCGGAACGCTGGCGCTTCGACGCCCCGGTGGTGCTGTTCACCCCGCCGGCGCTGGACGGCGACGCGGTCTACGTGGCCGACTACCTGGGCACGGTCTACGCGCTGGACGCGGCCACCGGCCTGGACCGCTGGCGCGGGGTCACCGGCAGCCGGCAGGGCGCCGAGCCGGTGGTGGTCGGGGACGGCATGGTGCTGGTGGGCAGTGGAGAGGTGCTGTACGCCTTCGAGGCGGCGACCGGCCGGGAGCGCTGGCGCTACACGGCGCGCGGCGAGATCGTCGGCTCCCCGGCGGTGGCCGACGGCCTGGTGCACCTGGGCAGCCGGGACCACTCGCTGCACACCCTGGACCTGGCGACCGGTCAGCTGCGCTGGGAGCTGGGCACCAAGGGCGAGCTCACCGGCTCCCCGGTGGCGGTCGGCGGGCGGGTCTTCGTGGGCTCCAAGGACCGCTGCGTGTACGCGCTGGACGCCTTCTACGGCACGGCGGTGCCCGCCCGCTGAGAGCGGGGCGGACACCGCCGGAAGGGGTTGGCTCAGGCCTTGCGGGCCCCGGGGTGGCGGCTGCACCAGCCGTCCCACGCGGAGGAGACCATGTCCGCCACGTCGTGGGAGGCGCTCCAGCCCAGCTCGCGGTGGATCAGGTCGGCGGCGGCCACCACCCGGGCCGGGTCGCCGGGGCGGCGGGGGGTCACGTCGGCGGTCATGTCGTAGCCGGTGACCTTGCCGATGACCTCGATCATCTCCTTGACGCTGACGCCCTCGCCGCGGCCGATGTTCAGCACCAGCGAGGTCTCCCCGGCCGGGTCGGCGGCCAGCCGCTTGGCGGCGGCCACGTGGGCCGAGGCGATGTCGGAGACGTGGATGAAGTCGCGGACGCAGCTGCCGTCCGGGGTCGCGTAGTCGTCGCCGAAGATCCGCGGGGCCTCGCCGGCGGTCAGCCGCTCGAAGACCATCGGGATCAGGTTGAACACCCCGGTGTCGGAGAGCTCGGGGGAGGCGGCGCCGGCCACGTTGAAGTAGCGCAGGGCGACGGTGGACATCCCGTGGGCCTTG
Organism: Kitasatospora sp. NPDC023176; assembly: GCF_055560495.1. Lineage (NCBI taxonomy): Bacteria > Bacillati > Actinomycetota > Actinomycetes > Kitasatosporales > Streptomycetaceae > Kitasatospora > Kitasatospora sp. NPDC023176. The sequence continues at coordinate 149,428 of NZ_JBVHIP010000006.1, forward strand.
CCGGCCGCGGCGACCAGCCACTCGCCGGCCAGCTTGGTCTCGCCGTACGGGCTCATCGGCGCGCAGGGGGTGGACTCGGTGACCAGGTCGACGTCCGGCATGCCGTAGACGGCGGCGGAGGAGGAGAACAGGAAGCGCTTGACGCCGCCCTCGGCCGCGGCCTCCAGGACCGTCTGCAGGCCGATCATGTTCTCCCGGTAGTACAGGAACGGCTGCTCGACCGACTCGCCGACCTGCTTCTTGGCGGCGAAGTGCAGGATGCCCTCGATGCCGTGCTCGCGGATCGCGGCGTCCAGGACGGCGCGGTCCAGGGTGGAGCCCTCGATCAGCGGGACGCCGGCCGGCACCCGGGAGGCGTCGCCGGTGCTCAGGTCGTCCAGGATGGCGACGCGCTCACCGGCGTCGAGCAGCTGGCGGACGACGTGCCCACCGATGTATCCGGCACCGCCGGTGATCAACCAAGTCATGCGGCAATCCTAGGGTCCGTCTTCGAACTCCCGTCGTCCCCCCGGAGGCGGGGGTTCGAAGACGGGCCCTGGGCGTTCGATTTCGGGCACCGGCCGCGGGCGAGTCGAGTCAGCAAAACGGACAAATCGGTGAAATGCTGACAAAGATTCCCGTGTTCTCATGCCCGCGCCTTCGGCGTGGGGACGAATCGGAGGCAGCCAGGTGAGCCGAACGAAGGAACACAACCGCCCGCTGCCGGCCGGCCCCCGGCCGACCGGCCCCAGGGCGGCGCACCGGCGGCTGGTCGCGCCGGACGCGGTCGCGGCGGTGACGGCGCTCGCGCTGGCGCTGGCCGGGTGCAGCAGTTCGTCCTCCTCGTCCTCCGCCCAGGCCTCCTCGCCGTCGGTCGGCTCCTCCGGCACCAAGCAGGCCTCCTCCGCCCCCGGCGCCCAGCCGGGCGGGGAGAACCAGCTCCAGGACGCCTACCAGAAGGTGATCGCCGACGTGCTGCCCTCGGTGGTCCAGATCACCACCGGCGACAGCCTCGGCTCCGGGATCGTCTACGACGACAAGGGCGACATCGTCACCAACGCCCACGTGGTCGGCACCGCGACCACCTTCACCGTCACGCTGGCCAACTCCACCAAGTCGCTGGACGCCACCCTGGTCGCCAGCTACCCGGACTCCGACCTCGCGGTGATCAAGCTCAGCAACTCGCCGGGCGGCCTCAAGCCGGCCAGCTTCGGCGACTCCGGCAAGGTCCAGCTCGGCCAGATCACCCTCGCCATGGGCAGCCCGCTCGGACTCTCCGGCAGCGTCACCCAGGGCATCGTCTCGGCCACCGGGCGGACCGTCTCCGAGCCCCGCGGCGGCAGCTCGCCGGGCGCCACCATCGGCAACATGGTGCAGACCTCGGCCGCGATCAACCCGGGCAACAGCGGCGGCGCGCTGGTCAACCTGGACAGCCAGGTGATCGGCATCAACACCCTCGCCGCGACCGAGCCGCAGACCAACGGCGCGGCCGCCCCCGGCATCGGCTTCGCCATCCCGGCGTCCACCATCACCAGCATCACCGACCAGCTGATCAAACAGGGCAAGGTCACCAACTCCGGCCGGGCCGCGCTCGGCATCACCGCCCGGACCAGCTTCAACCAGCAGTTCCAGCCGGCCGGCGCGGTCATCGTGACGGTCAGCCAGGGCGGTCCGGCCGCCTCGGCGGGGCTCCAGGCCGGTGACGTCATCACCAAGATCGGCGACAGCGCGGTCGACTCGCTGAACGCGCTCACCACCGCGCTGGCCTCGCTCACCCCGGGCACCAAGGTCACCGTCACCTACACCAGGGACGGCAACGGCAAGACCGCCGACGTCACCCTCGGCACACTGGAGAGCACCTCCTAGCCCTCCCGAGCCCCGGCGCGCCGACCGGCCCGCACACCGCGCAAGGGTGCCGCGGGCCAGCCGCCGCGCCGGACCGGCGCCGGGTCCTCGTCCACTGCCTCGACGAGGGCCCGGCGCCCTTTCACGCCTCCGGGGCTCAGCGGCGGGCGGTGCGGGTGCGCCAGGGCAGCTCGATGGTGACGGTGGTCGGGCCGCCGTCCGGGCTCTCCACCAGGAACACCCCGTCCACCGCCCGGATCCGCTCGGCCAGCCCGGCCAGGCCGCTGCCCGGGTAGGCGGCGGCCCCGCCCTTGCCGTCGTCCTGGACCAGCACCATCAGCTGGTTGTCCGAGCGCCAGACGTCGACCGAGGCGGTGCCGGCGCCCGCGTGCTTGGAGACGTTGGTCAGCAGCTCGCTGACGGTGAAGTAGGCGATGCCCTCGACCGCCGAGTCCGGGCGCTCGGGCTCGCCGTCCGGCCCGGCCAGGTCGACGTTCACCCTGACCCCGCCCGGGACGGTGCAGCGGGCCGCGACCGCGGACAGCGCCGCGTCCAGGCCGCGGTCGGTGAGCACCGCCGGGTGGATGCCGCGGGCCAGGTCGCGCAGTTCCTGCAGGGCCAGCTTCACCTCGCCGTGCGCGTTGTCGACCATCCGGGTGGCGACCGCGATGTCGTCCTGGCTCTCCACCTCGCGCAGCCGCTCCTTGGCCATGCCGAGGTCCATCGCCAGCGCCACCAGGCGGGCCTGGGCGCCGTCGTGCAGGTCGCGCTCGATCCGGCGCAGGTCGGCGGCGGCGGTGTCGACCACGGTGCCGCGGTCGTCCTCCAGCTCGCGCACCCGTTCGGCCAGCGCGCCGGGGAAGAGCAGCGACTCGATCAGGATCCGGTCGGCCGCGGCCATCGCCCGCACGATCACGGGAAGCACCGGCCACAGTGCGATCACCGAGGTCAGGGCCAGGGTGAAGCTCAGGATGCCCCAGGGCAGCATCAGCACGTTGTAGAGCGCCGACCGCCAGTTCAGCAGGTCGGTGAGGTGGGCGATGGTGTAGCCGACCATGCCCGGGCGGCGCGGCTGCACCGGCTGGGGCTCGTCGATCCGGGAGCCGTACGCCGAGCGGGCCCGGCGGCGGCCCAGGGCGCCCAGGGCGCGGGAGCCGGCCAGCCCGGCGGCCAGCACCGGCAGGCCGATCACCGTGATGGACAGGCCGAGGCCGACCGAGAGCGCGGTGACCGACAGCACGAAGCCGGCGATGCCCAGCGGGAGGTTCAGCATCAGCTGTCCGACCTGACGCCACATCCGCGCGCCGTACAGCGGCGGGCGCTCCATCCGAGCGTCCTGCTCCTTGATGGCGTCGACGGCGCGGCGGTGCAGCTTCATCGGATCATCCGTCCCTCGTTCGAGCTGGCGGACCCCAGCATCCCGAACCGGGGCGGGGATGTGCCATGGGGGTGATACATCTTCCCGAGCGGGGGTTAACCCCACCCCCGGCGGGGCCTCCCGGGGTTCGTCCGGGTGTCCACCGGACGTCTTGCGGAGCGGGCGGGTTTCGGGAGGAGTCGAGGCGTCCCCTTAGACTCACGCATTGGCCATGGTTAAGACCGTGTGAGTGAACGTCGTGGAACCGACCCGAGGGCGGGGTCCGCGGCCGAGGTGGAGGCGAAGGCATGGAGGGCCAGCAGGCGGCTGCCGTCGCTGCCGACCCGGCGGTCGGCAGCGGCTACTTCGACGCGTACGCCGCGATGGGCCTGCTGGCCGTCATCGGGGTGCTCTTCGTGGCCGTGGCGTTCACCGCCAACCGCCTGCTGCGGCCGGTGGTGTACTCGCCCGAGAAGCTCCTCACCTACGAGTGCGGGGTCGACCCGGTGGGCGAGGACTGGGCGCACACCCAGGTCCGCTACTACGTGTACGCCTTCCTGTACGTGATCTTCGCGGTCGACGCGATCTACCTGTTCCCGTGGGCAACCGTCTTCGCCACGGCCGGGTACGGTGCGGCAACGCTGATCGAGATGTTCCTCTTCATCGGCTTCCTCGCGGTCGGACTGCTCTACGCTTGGAGAAAGGGCGTTCTGGAATGGACATGACCCACACCCACGCGCACGGCGCCCAGGACGGCCCCGTCCCGCTCGGCCTGCCGGACCCGGCCCGCCCCGGCGCCGTCGAGCGCCGAGGCATCGGCCCGCTCGCCCGGCTCGCGCCCGACCCGGTCAAGGTGGTGCTCAACTGGGGGCGCCGCTACAGCCTCTGGTGCTTCAACTTCGGCCTGGCCTGCTGCGCGATCGAGTTCATCGCCGCGTCCATGGCCAAACACGACTTCATCCGGATGGGCGTCATCCCGTTCGCGCCCGGTCCCCGCCAGGCGGACCTGATGATCGTCTCCGGGACGGTCACCGACAAGATGGCGCCCGCCGTCAAGCGCCTCTACGAGCAGATGCCCGAGCCGAAGTACGTCATCTCCTTCGGCGCCTGCTCCAACTCCGGCGGGCCCTACTGGGACTCCTACTCCGTCACCAAGGGCGTGGACCAGATCATCCCGGTCGACGTCTACGTGCCCGGCTGCCCGCCCCGGCCGGAGGCGCTGCTCCAGGGCATCCTCAAGCTGCAGGAGAAGATCGCCGCCGAGTCGCTGCCCGGCCGCTACACCGCGCCCGCCGCGGCGCTGCGCCGGCCGCTGGTGGCGGGGCCTGCCACCGATGGAGGAGTGTCGTGAGCGAGCGCAGCGAGCCACCTGTCGAGACGCTCACGGCGGAGCAGTACGCGGCGTCGGTCGGGGAGTGGGCGACCGGCGCCGAGGCGTACGGGCTGATCACCGTCGACGTGCCCGCCGAGCGCTGGACCGAGGCGCTCACCCATGCCCGGGACGTCCTGGGCCTGCGCTACTTCGACTGGCTGAGCGCCGTGGACGAACTCGCCGAGGGCTTCTCCGTGGTCGCGCACCTGGCCGCCGCCGAGGCACCGGGCGTACGGCACCTCGCGCTGCGCACCCGGGTGCCGCGCGACAGGGCCGCGCTGCCGAGCGCCGTCACGGTGTACGCCGGGGCGGCCTGGCACGAGCGCGAGACCCACGAGATGTTCGGCATCGACTTCCCCGGGCACCCGTACCCGGCCACCCTGCTGCTGCCGGACGGCTTCGAGGGGCACCCGCTGCGCAAGGAGTTCGTGCTCGCGGCGCGGGTCGCCAAGGCCTGGCCGGGCGCCAAGGAGCCGGGCGAGTCGGACCACGGCGACGGGCCCGCCCGGCGCAAGATGCAGCCGGCCGGTGTGCCGGACCCGAACGAGTGGGGCCCGCTCAAGGGCACCCTGCCGCCGGTCGCCGAGCGGCCCGCGCGCGGTGCGCGGGCGGCCGGGGCGGCGGCGCGCACGCCCCGGGCCGGTGCTGGCGCTGCCGCTGCCGGTGCCGCCAGTGCCCCGGCTGCCGAGGGTGCTCCGCCGGTGCGGGCGGACCGGCCGCGGCGGACCCGGTCGGTGTCCGAGGGGTCGGCGAGCCAGGCGGGCGCCGAGACGCCTGCCACTCCTGAGACCCCTGCTGCCCCGGCCGCCTCTGCTGCCTCTGCTGCCGAGGGTGCTCCGCCGGTGCGGGCCGACCGGCCGCGGCGGACCCGGTCGGTGTCCGAGGGGTCGGTCAGCCGGCCGGCCGACGACGCCGCCGCCGAGCCGACGGCCGAGCCCGCGGCTCCGGCCCGGCCCCGGTCCTCCGACGCGCCCTGGCACAACCCGGTGCCCGCCCACGACGAGAAGCCGTCGGGCGAGCCGGAGGAGCCGAGCGAGCCGGGCGGGCCGGGCGAGAAGGAGCCGGGCGGGACGAAGGACGAGACGTCGGCCGGAGCGGCCGACCAGGACGGAGACGGCGCGTGAACCTGCTCGACACGGTGCTCCGGTGCGTCGCCACCCTGGTCGTCTTCCTGGTCTTCCCGCTGGTCATCGGCCAGACCGAGCACAAGGTGATGGCGCACATGCAGGGCCGCCTCGGCCCGATGTACGCGGGCGGCTTCCACGGCTGGGCGCAGCTCGTCGCCGACGGCGTGAAGTTCGCGCAGAAGGAGGACATCGTCCCGGCCGGGGCGGACCGCCGGATCTTCCAGCTGGCGCCCGCCGTCTCGCTGCTGCCGTACCTGTTCGTGCTGCTGGCGATCCCGGTCGGTCCGGACGGCTTCGTCGGTCAGGCGATCGACGCCGGGCTGTTCTTCGTGCTGGCCGTGATGGGCGTCGGGGTGATCGGCAAGCTGATGGCCGGCTGGGCCTCGGCGAACAAGTTCTCGCTGCTCGGCGGTCTGCGCACGGCCGCGCAGCTGATGTCGTACGAGCTGCCGATGGTGCTCGCGGCGGCCTCGGTGGCGATGGCCGCCGGCACCCTGTCGCTGCCCGGGATCCTGGACGCCTGGCACTGGTACTGGCTGCCCTGGCAGATCATCGGCGCCTTCGTGTTCTTCACGGCCGGGCTGGCCGAGCTCCAGCGGCCGCCGTTCGACATGCCGGTCGCCGACTCGGAGATCATCTTCGGCGCGTACACCGAGTACACCGGGCTGCGCTTCGCGCTGTTCCTGCTGTCCGAGTACGTGGGCATCCTGGTGGTGTCGGCGCTGACGGCGGTGCTGTTCCTCGGCGGTTGGCACGGGCCGATGTCCGACCAGCTCGGCTGGCTGTGGATGATCCTCAAGACCTTCGCGCTGGCCTTCGTGGTCATCTGGCTGCGGGTCACCTACCCGCGCCTGCGCGAGGACCAGCTGATGCGCTTCGCGTGGTTGGTACTGATCCCGCTCGCGCTCGTCCAGCTGGCCCTCACCGGCATCATCAAGGTGGCGATCGCATGAGTTTTCCCGGTGCCGGGCTCGCCAAGGGCCTGGCTGTGACGCTGCGGACGATGACGAGGAAGAGCGTCACCGCGCAGTACCCCGACACGCAGCCGGTGCTGCCGCCGCGTTCGCGCGGCGTCATCGCGCTGCTGGAGGAGAACTGCACGGTGTGCATGCTCTGCGCGCGCGAGTGCCCGGACTGGTGCATCTACATCGACTCCCACAAGGAGACGCTGCCGGCCGCCGACCCGAACGCCCGGGCCCGCACCCGCAACGTGCTGGACCGGTTCGCCATCGACTTCTCGCTCTGCATGTACTGCGGGATCTGCATCGAGGTGTGCCCCTTCGACGCGCTGTTCTGGTCGCCGGAGTTCGAGTACGCGGAGACCGACATCCACGAGCTGACCCACGAACGGGAGAAGCTCCGCGAGTGGATGTGGACCGTCCCGGCGCCGCCGGCGCTGGATCCGGCGGCCGAGGAGCCCAAGGAGATCGCCGCCGCGCGCAAGGCGGCGGACAAGCTGGCCGCGGCCGCCGCCGTGACCCCGGACGAGAAGGGTGACGACGCGTGACCGCCGCTGCCACGCTTCTCGCGGCGACCGGTTCCCTGGAGCCGGCCGCCCGTTCGTTCCTGTCCCCGACCGGCCAGGAGATCGTCTTCCTGCTGGTCGGCATCGCGGTGCTCGGCTCGGCGGTCGTCTCGGTGACCACCAAGCAGCTGGTGCACGCCGCGCTCTGGCTGGTGGTCGCGCTCGGCGGGCTGGCGGTGGAGTTCCTGCTGCTCACGGCCGAATTCATCGCCTGGGTGCAGGTGCTGATCTACCTGGGCTCGGTGATCGTCCTGGTGCTGTTCGGGCTGATGCTCACCAAGGCGCCGATCGGGCGCTCGCCGGACGCCGACTCCAAGAACCGCTGGGTCGCCCTGGCCGTGGCGCTCGCCTCCGCCGGGACGCTGGTGACGCTGGTCGTCGACGCCTTCCGGACCTCCTGGATCGACCTCGGCGCCGGCGGCGGTTCGGCCGCCGTCACCGGGGCCAGCCTGTTCCGTAACTGGGTGCTGCCCTTCGAGGCGCTGTCCGTGCTGCTGCTGGCGGCGCTGGTCGGCGCGATCGTGCTGTCGCGCGGCTCCAAGCGCCGGGTGCCGGCGCCCCGGGCGGGCCGGGTGCGGGCCGGACGGCCGGTCGGGTCGAACGGGACCGTGGCCGCGACCGCGCCCAAGCCCCCCGTACCCGTGTCGTCCGCGTCGGAGGCGTCCGTGCCGGAGGAGGAGAGCTGATGCACCTCGCCTACCCCGTCGTCCTCGCCGCGCTGCTGTTCAGCGTCGGCGTGTACGGCGTGCTCGCCCGGCGCAACGCCGTCCTGGTGCTGATGTCCGTCGAGCTGATGCTCAACGCCGTCAACCTCAACCTGGTCGCCTTCGACGCCTGGCTGCGCGACGCGCTGCACGCCGGGCAGGCGCTCACCCTGTTCACCATCACCGTCGCCGCCGCCGAGATCGGGCTGGGGCTCGCCATCGTCCTGCTGCTGTTCCGGGCCCGGGGCACCGCGGACATCGACCGGGCCACCGCGCTCGGCGACCCGGCCGAGCCGCACACGCCCGCCGAGGAGCAGCCGGTCGCAGCCGAGGCACTGAAGGGCCGGGCCACCGCATGAACCTCGCCCTGCCCGCCCTCGTCCCCGCGCTGCCCGCACTCGGCGCCGCCGCGACCCTGGCCGTCGGCAAGAAGGCGCCCGCACTGGCCCGGCCGCTGGCGATCGCCCCGGTCGCCGTCTCGGCCGTGCTCGCCCTGGTGGTCGCCCTCCAGCTCGGCACCGGCCAGACCCTGGACGCCGCCACCCGGCTCACCCCGACCGGCGGCCCGGACATCGCGCTCTCCCTCCACCTGGACGGCTTCAGCTCGCTGATCTCCGTGCTGGTCGGCCTGGTCGCCACCTGTGTGCAGGTCTACTCGACCGCCTACCTGAAGTCGGATCCGCGCTACCCCTCGTACGCGGCGCTGGTCTCGCTGTTCACCGCGGCGATGTTCCTGGTCGTCTACTCGGGCGACCTGATCGTGCTGCTGGTCGGCTGGGAGGTCATGGGCGTCTGCTCGTACTTCCTGATCGGCCACCACTGGGAGACCGCCGACGCCCGCTCGGCCTCGCTCAAGGCCTTCCTGGTCACCAAGCTCGGCGACGTGCCGTTCCTGTTCGGGATCTTCCTGCTCGGCGCGGACGCCGGCAGCTTCCGGATCCCGGACGTGCTGGCGGCCGCGGGCGAGGGCAGGCTCGCCCACCCGACCCTGACGGCGCTGCTGCTGCTCGCCGGCGTGGCCGGCAAGAGCGCGCAGTTCCCGCTGCACACCTGGCTCCCGGACGCGATGGCCGGCCCGACGCCGGTCTCCGCGCTGATCCACGCCGCCACCATGGTCGCGGCCGGCATCTACCTGGTGGCCCGGCTGATGCCGGTGTTCCTCCAGTCGGGGGCGGCGCTGGTCGTGCTCGCGGTGATGGCCGCCGTGACGATGATCGGCTCGGCGCTCTGCGCGCTCGCCCAGGACGACCTCAAACGGGTGCTCGCCTACTCCACCGTCGGCCAGCTCGGCTACATGGCCGGCGCGCTGGCCAGCGGCGACCGGGAGGCCTCGGTGTTCCACCTGGTCAGCCACGGCGCGTTCAAGGCGCTGCTGTTCCTGGCCGCCGGCGTGGTGATCCACGCCGCGCACAGCAACTCGGTCTCCGCGATGTCCCGGATCCCGGGGCTGCGCAAGCGGGTGCCGGACGCCTACTGGACGATGGGCATCGCGCTGGTCGCGCTGGCCGGGCTGCCCCCGTTCTCCGGCTTCTTCAGCAAGGAGGCGGTGCTGACCGCCGCCGAGCACGCCGCCAACGGCGAGGCGCTGACCAACGGCCTCGGCCCGGCCTCGGCGGTGCCGCAGGCCGCCGGGTGGATCGTGCTGATCTCGGCCGCGCTCACCGCCCTGCTCACCGGCGCGTACGCGACCCGGGTGTTCCTGGTCACCTTCCACAGCCCAGCCGGGGCGGCCGCGGCGGCACCCGCGGTGCTGCCCGCCGCCGACCTGGGCGCGGTGGCCGCCGACCACGAGGCCGACGCGCCGTACTCGCCCGAGCCGGACGAGGCCGACCCGGCCACCGCCGAGCCGCCCGCGATGCGCTGGCCGCTCTGGGTGCTCGCCGTCCCGACCATGGGCCTCGGCGTCGCCGGGCTGCGTTCGGACTGGCTGCCCGCCCTGCTGGACGGCGGCTCGCTGCGCCCCACCGGGGTCACCGCCGTGACCGGCACCGGGCTCGCCGTGGTCGGTGTGCTCGCCGCGTACGGCGCCTGGCGCTCGGCCGGCGCACGGGTGGCCACCGGCCGCCCCACCCCGGCCGAAGGCTGGGGGAGGGTGCCAGAGCAGCCCGGTGCCCCGGCCGCCGAGGTGATCGTCGCCGACCCCGGGCGCACCCTGCTGGGCCCGCTGTTCGGCCCGGCCCGGCACGGCTTCGGCGTCGACCGGCTGTACCACCTGCTGTTCGTCCGCCCGGTGACCGCCGCGGCCCGGCTGGTCCGCTTCCTCGACCGCGAGGTCGTCGAGGGCTATGTGCAGGGCAGCGGGATCGCTGCCAACCTGCTCGGTCGGGCCGTCCGGCTCGCGCAGACCGGCAACGCGCAGACCTACCTCAGCGCGCTGCTGGCCGGAGTCGTCCTGCTGGCCGTCCTGGTGGCGGTGTAGCCGGTGCCGACGCCCCCCGCCTCCGTCCCGTTCGCCCCCGTTGCCTTCACCTCCGTTCCCTTCACCCCTGTTCCGTTCGCCGCCGTCGCTGGGAGCCTCCGATGAACGTGGTCCTCATCGCCCTCCTGGCGCTGCCCCTGTTCGGCGCCGCGCTCACCATGGCACCGGTGTTCGGACCGGACCGGGCCGTCGCCGGCCGACGGGCGCTACGGCTGAACTCCGTGGTCACCGGCGCGGCGCTGCTGCTCTCCGTCGCCCTCGCGGCCGGCTTCGACCACGACTCGCCGGCCCGGATGCAGGCCACCACCGACGTGTCCTGGATCCCGGCCCTGCACGTGCGCCTCCACCTCGGCGTGGACGGCGTCTCGCTGCCGCTGATCGTGCTGACCGCGCTGCTCACCTTCCTCTGCGCGCTGTACTCGGAGAAGCGGCTGCCGGACGGGGAGAACGCCCCGTCGGCGCAGGCCTTCGTCGGGCTGTTCCTCCTCCTCGAAGTCGGCATGCTTGCCACCTTCGCGGTGCTGGACCTCCTGCTCTTCTTCCTGGCCTTCGAGATCGTGCTGATCCCGATGTACTTCCTGATCGCCCGCTGGGGGAGCGGCGCGAGGACCCCGGCCGCCAACCGGTTCATCCTCTACACGCTGCTCGGCTCGGCCGTGATGCTGCTCGGCTTCCTGCTGATCGGCAGCAAGGCCGGCACCTTCGACATGCAGGCGCTGGCCGCCGGGCACGGCCACGGCCTGAGCCACACCACCCAGGTGACCGCCGCGCTGGCGATCATGGTCGGGCTCGCGGTCAAGGCCCCCGCCTGGCCGCTGCACAGCTGGCTCCCCGACGCGCACACCGCCGCCCCGACGGTCGGCTCGGTGCTGCTCGCCGGTGTGCTGCTGAAGATGGGCACCTACGGTCTGGTCCGCGTCCTCCTCCCGGTCGTGCCGGACGGCACCGCGACGCTGGCCCCCTACCTGGGCGCCTTCGCCGCCGTCGGCATCGTCTACGGCTCGCTGGCCTGCCTGGCGCTGGCCCGCTCCGGAGCCAAGGGCGACCTCAAGCGCCTGATCGCGTACTCCTCCGTCGGCCACATGGGCTTCGTGCTGCTCGGCATCGCCTCCCTCACCCCGGTGGGCGTCAACGGCGCGCTGTTCGCCAACATCGCCCACGGTCTGATCACCGGTCTGCTGTTCTTCCTGGTCGGGGCCGTCAAGGACCGCTACGGCACGGCGGACCTCGACACCCTCGCGGGCGCCACCGGCGCGGCCCTGTACGGCCGGGCGCCCCGGATCGGCGCGCTGCTCGCCTTCGCCGCCGTCGCCAGCCTCGGGCTGCCCGGCCTGGCCGGCTTCTGGGGCGAGCTGCTGGCCATGTTCGGCGCCTTCGACCCGGCCGCCGGCCTGTCGCGCCCCGCCTTCGTCACCTACATGGTCCTGGCCGGCCTCGGCACCCTCCTCACCGCCGCGTACCTGCTGATCGTGGTCAAGCGCGTCTGCATGGGCGACCCCGCGCAGCCCGCGCCGGTGGGCGAGGTGCCCGACCTGCGGCCGTACGAGGCCGTCAGCTGGACGCCGCTGGCCGCGCTCACGCTGGTGGCCGGCCTCTGGCCCGCCCTCCTGCTCGGGCTCTCCGACCCCGCCGTCAAGCACCTCCTCGGGGGTGGCTGACCGTGCTCGCAGCCCACACCGCCGCACTCGGACCTCACTCCACGGGGCAGCACACTGTGACCTCCCTCGCCGTAGCCAACCCGGGCAGCCTGATCCAGTCCGTGGACTGGGTGGCGATCGCGCCCCCGCTGATCGCCGCCGTGGCTGCCCTCGCCGTGCTGGTCACCGACCTGTTCCTGCCCGAGCGGCACAAGCAGTGGCTCGGCCGCCTCGCCGCGGCCGGACTCGCCCTCGCCCTCATCGCACTCCTTCCCCTCACCGGGGGATCACCCCGAGCGACGTTCTGCCTCCGGAACGTAGCAGGGGCCACTGACACCGCCGGGTGCTCCTACGTCGCCGACCACTTCGCCCTGGTGTTCCAGCTGCTCGCCCTCGGCGGCGCGCTGATCGCGGCGCTGCTGTCGACCCAGACGGTGGACCGGGAGAAGCTGCCGCGCGGCGAGTACTGGTTCCTGCTGCTCTCCAGCGCCACCGGCGCCGCCCTGCTGCCCGCCTCCCGCGACCTCGCCACCATGGTGATCGCCCTGGAGGTCGCCTCGCTGCCCGCCTTCGCCCTGGTCGCGCTGCGCCGGGACGGGCGGGGCGCGGAGGCCGCGTTCAAGTTCTTCGTCTCCTCGGTGACCGCGACCGCCGTGATGCTGCTGGGCATCGGCTTCGTCTACGCGGCCAGCGGGAGCCTGCACCTCGGCGCCGTCGCCCAGGGCCTGGAGCACGCGCCCGGCCAGCTGCGGCCGCTGGCCGAGGCCGGGGCCGTGCTGACCTTGGTCGGCTTCGCCTTCAAGGTCGCCGCCGTCCCGTTCCACTTCTGGTTGCCCGACACCTACACCGGCGCCCCGCTGCCGGTGGCCGGCTACCTCTCGGTGGTCGGCAAGGCGGCGGGCCTGTCCGGGCTCGCGCTCGCCACCACCATCGCGTTCCGCCCGTACGCCCACTCCTGGGGCCTGGTGCTGGCCGTGCTGGCCGCCGTCACCATGACCGTCGGCAACGTCGGCGCGCTGCGGCAGCGCTTCGACACCCGGTACAGCGCGGTGCGGCTGCTGGCCTGGTCCTCGGTCGGCCAGGCCGGGTACCTGCTGGTGCCGCTGGCCGCGGCCGGCTACGCGCCCACCGGCGCCGACATGCTCGGCGCGACCGCCGCGTACGCGCTGATCTACGGCGTGGTCAACCTCGGCGCCTTCGGGGTGGTCGCCGCCGTCGGCCGCCGGGCCGGGATCAGGGTGGACGACTTCCGCGGCCTGTTCGCCCGCAACCGCTGGACGGCGCTCGCGCTGGCCTTCTTCCTGCTCTGCCTGGCCGGGCTGCCGCCGGGCGTGATCGGCCTGTTCGGCAAGGTCGTGGTGTTCCGCGCGGCGGTGGACGCCGGGCTCGGCTGGCTGGCCGTGGTGATGGCCGTCAACGTGGTCGTCGCCCTGTACTACTACCTGCGGTGGACGGCCCGGCTGTTCGCCCCGGCGGACCCGGCCGACGCGGCGGCCGCGGCGGCCGCGGCTGAGGACGGCGCCGAGCGACGGCTTCCGGTCGGCCTGACCGCCACGCTGGGGCTCACCGCCTCCCTCGCGGTGGTGCTCTCGGTCGCCCCGCAGCTGGTCCTCCAGGTGGCCGGCGGCTCGCTGTTCTGAGCCGCCGACCGGGTGTCGCGTCGGTCAAAAGGGAACAAGGTCCCGGGCCCCGCCCGTTGAGCGGGCAAGAGGGACGAGGCAGAAAGGGCTTCCCCACCGCACCACTGGAGGGCCTGACGTGCACAGCCGGCACAACGGACTGAGGACCGCCGTCCTGCTCGGTGGCCTCTCGGCGCTGATCCTGGTGATCGGCGGTTTCTTCGGTCGGACCGGCTTCGTGATCGCCCTGCTGGTCGCCCTCGGGACGAACGCCTACGCCTATTGGAACAGCGACAAGATCGCCCTGCGGGCCATGCGGGCCCGGCCGGTCAGCGAGTTCGAGGCACCCGGGCTGTACCGGATCGTGCGCGAGCTCTCCACCTCGGCCCGCCAGCCGATGCCCCGCCTCTACATCTCCCCGACCCCGGCCCCGAACGCCTTCGCCACCGGCCGCAACCCGCGCAACGCCGCGGTCTGCTGCACCGAGGGCATCCTGCGGATCCTGGACGAGCGCGAGCTGCGCGGCGTGCTCGGGCACGAGCTCAGCCACGTCTACAACCGGGACATCCTGATCTCCTCCGTGGCCGGGGCGCTGGCCTCGGTGGTGATGTTCCTGGTGAACTTCGCCTGGCTGATCCCGTTCGGCCGGAGCGAGGACGACGACGGCCCCGGGCTGTTCGGGATGCTCGCGATCATGATCCTCGGGCCGGTCGCCGCCGGGCTGATCCAGCTGGCGGTCAGCCGCTCCCGCGAGTACCAGGCCGACGCGGACGGCGCCCGGATCACCGGCGACCCGCTCGCCCTCGCCGGCGCCCTGCGCAAGCTCGACGCCGGCACCCGCCAGCTGCCGCTCCCGCCGGAGCCCCAGCTGCAGACGGCGAGCCACCTGATGATCGCCAGCCCGTTCCGCCCGGGCGAGGCGGGCGCGCGGCTGTTCTCCACTCACCCGCCGATGGCGGAGCGGATCGCCCGGCTGGAGCGGATGGCCGGGTACCGGCAGTAGTGCAGGGCCGGGGGCCGGCCGTGGCGGGCGGACCGGCTCGGCCTACCCGGCCGACTCCTGGTAGGCCGTCCGCAGGCGGTGGATGCCCTCGGCGACCTGGGCGGGGCCGTCCGCGGCGGCGTAGCTGAGCCGCAGGTGCGGGGCCGGGGGCTCGGCGGCGTGGTACGGCCGGCCGGGGGTGACCTGGACGCCGGCGCGCAGCGCCGCGGCGGCGAGGGCGCCGTCGTCGGTGCCGTCCGGGAAGCGCAGCCACAGGTGGTAGCCCCCGGGCCGGTAGGCGCCGAGCACGCCGGGCAGTTCCCGGTGCAGGGCGGCCACGGCGGCGGTGCGGCGGTCGCGCAGTTCGGCGCCGAGGGCGCGCAGGTGGCGGGCCCAGGCGGGGTCGGAGACCAGTTCCAGGGTCGCCTCCTGGAGCGGCCGGGGCACGAAGAAGCTGTCCACCACCTGGGTGGCCCGCAGCCGGGCGAGCGCCGGGCCGCGTGCGGTGAGGGCGCCGACCCGCAGGTTCGGGGAGGCGGCCTTGGTGAGCGAGCGCAGGTGCACCACCACGCCGTCCTGGTCGTCGGCGGCGAGCGGACGCGGCAGTGCCGGGGCGTCCGCGTGGACGAGCAGCCGGGCGAAGTCGTCCTCGATCACGAAGGCCCCGGCGGCCCGGGCGATCCGCAGCACCTCCGCCCGGCGCGCGGGCGAGAGCACCGCGCCGGTGGGGTTCTGGAACAGCGGCTGGCAGACGAACACCCGGGCCCGGGTGGACTCGAAGGCGTCGGCCAGCAGCTCGGTGCGCACGCCGTCGGCGTCGATCGGGACGGGCACCGGCCGCAGCCCGGCGGCCCGGATCACCGCG
Source organism: Kitasatospora sp. NPDC023176 (assembly GCF_055560495.1). NCBI lineage: Bacteria > Bacillati > Actinomycetota > Actinomycetes > Kitasatosporales > Streptomycetaceae > Kitasatospora > Kitasatospora sp. NPDC023176. The sequence continues at coordinate 164,859 of NZ_JBVHIP010000006.1, forward strand.
AGGATGCCCGAGTACGTCGGCGACTCGACCAGCACCGGCGAGCCCGGCGCGGCCAGCGAGCGCATCGCCACGGTGAGCCCGCCCTGCCCGCCGGAGGTGATCAGGACGTCCCCGGCGCCGATCGGCCCGGCGTGGCCGCCGATGTCGCGGGCGAACCAGCCGCGCAGCTCGGTGAGGCCGTCGGTGGGCGGGCGGTCCCAGGCGCCCGGGCGGCGGCCGGCCCGGGCGAGGGCGGCGGCGAGCAGCCGTTCGGGCAGCAGCGAGGAGTGCGGGTAGCCGCTGTTGAGGTCGATGACGTCCGGCGGGGGCACCCGGAGGGTGGCGAAGACCGGGGCGGCCAGCAGGTCGCGCGGGCCGGAGCCGGCGCTGAGCGCGACCTCCTGCCAGGAGAGGTCGCCGGGCCGGGCGGCCGGGGCCGCCGGGGCGCCCGGGGCCGCCGCGAAGGCCGCCGCCCGGAACACCCCGGCGCCCGGCCGGGAGACCACCAGTCCCTCGGCGACCAGCACCGCGATGGCGCGGGAGACCGTCACCGGGCTGACCTGGTGGCGTTCCATCAGCGCCCGGCTGGCGGGGAGCTTTCGACCCTCCGGGTAGCGCTCGACCTCCCGCCGCAGGCTTTCGGCGAGTTCGGCCACGCTGCTACGCTCGTTCATGACGGCACAAGATAGCGCTACCCGCTCTGCGGCGATAGCGCCCCGGCCCGGCGGGCCCGCCTCCGGCACCGCCCTCGCCGCCCTCGGGGTGGCCTCCTTCTCGCTCAGCTTCCCGGCCACCGCGTGGTCCCTGACCGGCTTCGGCCCGTGGACCTCGACCGGGCTGCGCGGCGCCCTGGCCGGGGTGTTGGCCGGTCTCTACCTGCTGGCCTCCGCCGCCCCGCTGCCCAAGCGCCGGCACTGGCCGGGGCTGGTGGTCGTCTCGGCCGGCTGCGTGCTGGTCTTCCCGCTGCTCACCACGCTCGCCCTGCGGACCTCCTCGACCGCCCACTCGGCGGTGGTCATCGGCGTCCTGCCGCTGGCCACGGCGGTGATCGCGGCGCTGCGCACCGGCCGCCGGCCGTCCCGGGCGTTCTGGGCGGCGGCGCTGGTGGGGGCGGTGGCCGTGCTCGCCTTCACGCTGCTGCAGAGCCACGGCCGGCCGACCGTCGCCGACCTCTACCTGGTCGTCGGCCTGCTGGTCTGCGCGGCCGGGTACGCGGAGGGCGGGCGGCTGTCCCGGGACCTCCCGGGCGCCCAGGTGATCGCCTGGGCGGTGGTGGCCGCGCTGCCCGTGATGCTGCTGACCTCCGGGTACGGGCTGGCCGTCGAGCCGGTGCACCCCGGCGCGAAGGCGCTGGCCGGGCTGGGGTACATCGCGGCGGTCTCGCAGTTCGCCGGGTTCGTGCTCTGGTACCGGGGGATGGCGGAGATCGGCGTGCCGCGGGCGAGTCAGCTGCAGCTCGCCCAGCCGCTGCTGACGCTGGTGTGGTCGGTGCTGCTGCTGGGCGAGGACCTGCCGGTGGCCGCGCCGGTGACGGCGGCGGTGGTGCTGGTCTGCATCGCGGTCACCCAGCGGGCCCGGGCGTAGGGCCCGGGTGTAGGGCCCGGGCCCGCTCGTACACCCCGGGCCCGCTCGTACGCCCCCGGCCAGCTCGTACGCCCCCGAACCCTCGGTCCGAGCCGTCCGGAGGAGCCCTCCGCTCGTTAGGATGAGCCCGCGCCCCGCGTCGGTCCGGGGTGCGGCATCCGGAGGGAGTGGGCCGTCATGGCAGACGAGAGGCACGCCCCGGCGTCCGGAGACGCGCCGGCCCGACGGCGCGGCCAGGGCGAGCTGGAGGCGCAGGTGCTGGCAGTGCTCCAGCGGGCGCCCGGCCCGGCCACCGCGGGGTGGGTCCAGGAACGCCTGGAGGGCGATCTGGCGTACACCACGGTGATGACCATCCTGTCCCGGCTGCACGCCAAGAACGCCGTCTCCCGGAGCCGCGCCGGCCGCTCGTACCTGTGGCAGGCCTCGGCCGACGCCGCCGGGCTGGCCGCGCTGCGGATGCGGCGGATGCTCGACGGCGAGGCGGACCGGGACGCCGTGCTCGCCAGCTTCGTCACCGCGCTGCTGCCGCACGACGAGGAACTGCTGCGGGCGCTGTTGGACGCCGCGTCCGCGGATCCGGCACCGGCCGACCGTGAGAGCTGACCCGTGGGCTTCTTCGTCTTCCTCCCGCTCATCCTGCCGCTGACCGCGGTGCCGATCGCCCGGCTGACCGAGCAGCACCTGCACCCGCGCGGCGCCGCCCGGCTGATGACCGTGATCAGCGCCGTGATGGCGGTGTGCAGCGTGCTCTGCCTCGGGCTGATCGGCGTGGTGGGCACCGCGCAGATCCCAGGCAACCCGCTGCCGGACAGCTGGTCCGACCCGGAGGTGCGGCACGCGCTGCCGTACCACGAGACGGTCGGCACGGCGGCGATGTGGCTGCTGGTGCTGGTCGGCTTCGCCTGCTGCCGGACGGTCGTACGGCACCTGCGGGTCCGCTCCCGGGCCCGGCGGGCGCTGGCCGGGCTGCCCGACGGGCCGGCCGAGGCCGGTGACCTCGCGGTGCTGCCGGACCGCAGCCCGTACGCCTACGCGCTGCCCGGCTCGCCCGGGCGGGTGGTGGTCTCCACCGGGATGCTGGACGGGCTGGCCGAGGACGAGCGGGAGGCGCTGCTCGCCCACGAGCGGGCGCACCTGCGCCACCGCCACCACCGCTACCTGCTGACCACCCAGCTCGCCGCCTGCGTCAACCCGTTCCTGCGGCCGTTGCAGGACGCGGTGGCGTTCAGCGCGGAGCGGTGGGCGGACGAGGAGTCGGCCCAGGCGGTGGGGGACCGGCGGATCACCGCCCGGGCGGTGGCCCGGGCGGCCCTGGTCTCGCACGCCGCCCCGGCGCCGGGCTTCGCGGCCTTCGCGGCCCCGGCCGCCGCCCAGCCCGGCCCGGTGCCGCGCCGGGTGGCGGCGCTGCTCGGCCCGGTGCCGACGGCCCGCAACTGGCCGCCGGCCAAGACCCCGGCGGGCCTGGCGGCGATGGTCGCCGCGGTCGGCACGGCGGCCTCGGCGCTGTGCGCGCTGAACGCGGCGGTGGCGCTGCTGGTGGTGCTCAAGGCCGTCACCCCCTTGTAGGGGCTCGGAAACCCGCCCGGGCCGGCCGTCACCACGCAGGTGGGAGCTCGAAGACCGGCCCTAGCCGTCGAGGCTCTCCCGGAGCACGCGGAACTCCGCGGCCAGCGCGTCCAGGGTGTAGTGGGCGTTGAGGCCGCTGGGGTTGGGCAGGACCCACACCTCGGTGTCGCCGATGCCCTCCGGCTGGCGCCCGATCGCGGCCTGCCGGTGCCCGAAGGCGGTGCGGTAGGCGCCGATGCCGAGCACCGCGAGGACGCGGGGCCGCAGCCGCAGGACGCGCTCGCGCAGCGCCGCGCCGCCCGCGCGCAGCTCCTCGGCGGTGAGTTCGTCCGCCTTGGCGGTGGTGCGCGGGGCGACGTTGGTGATGCCGAGGCCGAGGGCGGGCAGTTCGCCCTGTTCGTCGGGCCGGTACTGGCGCTCGGTGAAGCCGGAGCGGTACAGGGCGGGCCAGAAACGGTTGCCGGGGCGGGCGAAGTGGTGCCCGGTGGCGCCGGACCACAGGCCCGGGTTGATGCCGCAGAACAGCACCCGCAGCCCGGGCCCGGTGATGTCCGGGATGGTGGTGTCCTGGGCGGCCCGGAGCTGTTCGGGGGTGGGCTTCACCGGCTTCACCTGCTGTGTGGGCTTCGTCGGTGGCGTAGTCGGTGGCGTGGTCGGTGTCGGCGTGGGCTTCACCGGGCCAAGTCTGCCGTGGCGGCGGTCCGCGCCGTGCGGCGGTCGCGCAGCCGGCGCAGCCCGAAGACGACCACGGCGGCGTACGTCCAGCCGACGAGGACGTCCACGATGAAGTGCTCGGCGCCGTAGATCAGGGTGAACGCCATGGCGAGCGGATAGGCGACCAGCAGGGCGCGCAGCCAGGGCCGGGCGGTGGGCCAGAAGAGGAACAGCAGCATCGCCGGGTAGGCGGAGTGCAGCGAGGGCATCGCGGCGACGTCGTTGGCGAACTGGCTGCCGTTCTCCAGCAGCGAGTCGGCCTGTGGCAGCCCGGTGTGGGAGATGGTCTCCCAGACCACCCGGTGCAGCTGGGGCATGTTGCCCTGCTGGCCGACCAGCCACGGCGGGTCGGCCGGGTAGAGCAGGTAGGTGGCGAAGCCGGCGAAGGTCAGGGTGAAGTAGCAGGCGAGCAGTTGCCGGAAGCGCTGGTGGGAGCGCCGCCAGAGGACGGCGAGCAGGACGAAGACGACGAGGAAGTGCGAGAGGTAGACGACCGTCGCCGCGTAGTCGTACCAGTGCGGTGAGCCGGGGGTGTAGAGGGCGTGCTGGATCCGTACGGTCCAGGTCTGGCCGAAGCCGAGCAGTTCGTCTGCGCGCAGTTGGGGGAGCCAGTGCGGGGCCCAGGGGGTGTGGGCGCCGTAGCCGCGCAGCAGCGAGTAGGCCCAGACCACGGCCATCACCGGGACCCAGTCGCGCAGCACCGGCAGGAAGCCGCGGGTGCCGTGGCCGCTGTGGACGGCGGCGGTGAGCAGGGCGCCGATCAGCCAGAGGAACACCACGTCGTTGGCGAAGGCCATGCCCTGGGTGGCCAGGAACCAGACGAAGGCGGTGAGGTAGGCCGGCCAGGCCAGCAGCCGCAGTCTGGACAGGCCGGTTCGGCGGGTGCGGTCGGTCACGGGACGCAGTCGTCCGGCCCGTACCGGGGGCGGTGGGGCCGGGCTCAGCAGCTTCGTCATGCTCACCGAAACTAGCAACGCAAGCTTGGAGGACTCTGGGTGAACTATGACCGGCTCGTAAGAAAATCGCACTGGTGGGTCACATCTTGGCGGACGAAGGTCCCGAAACTCGGACGAACGGCCCGTCGGCCCGGCCTCGTCGGCCGGGTCAGGCCACGGTGCCGAGCTCATGCGGAGTGTTGTTGAAGCGCCGTCCGCCGTTCGCCGTCACCATGACGATGTCCTCGATCCGCACCCCGAACCGGCCGGGCAGGTAGACGCCGGGCTCGATCGAGAAGCACATCCCGGGCACCAGCGGCCGCTCCTCGCCCTCGACCAGGTACGGCGGCTCGTGGGTGGTGATCCCGATGCCGTGGCCGGTGCGGTGGATGAAGTACTCGCCGTAGCCGCCCTCGGTGATCACCCGTCGGGCGATCCGGTCGATCTCCTGGCAGCTCACCCCGGGCCGGACCGCCTCGAAGGCGGTCTGCTGGGCGAGCCGGACCAGGTCGTGCACCGTGCGCACCTCGTCCGGGACGTCCGGGCCGACGTGCACGGTGCGGGTGGTGTCGGAGCCGTAGCCGTCCTTGAGCCCGCCGAAGTCCAGCACCACGGTGTCGCCGGTGCGGATGATCCGGTCCCCGGCCTCGTGGTGCGGGTTGGCGCCGTTGGGGCCGGAGCCGACGACGGTGAAGTCGACCTGGCTGTGCCCGTACTGGATCAGCAGCGCGCCGAGGTCGGCGGCCACGTCGGTCTCCCGGCGGCCGGCGAAGGTGACCTCCAGGATGCCCCGGTAGGCGGCGTCCGCGGCGCCGCCGGCCGCGGCCAGCCGCTCCAGCTCCTCCGGGTCCTTGACCGCGCGCAGCATCGGCAGGGACTCGGTGAGCGAGGTGAAGACGGTGCCGGGCAGCGCGGACTGGAGGCCGAGCAGGTGCATCGCCCAGGCGTTGTCGGAGACGCCGTACCGGCCGGCCGGCTCGAACAGCGGACGGGCGGTGGCGTACGGGTCCTCGCCATCGGACCAGTCGAGCAGGTCGACGGCGGGGGCGCCGAGCGCCTTCTCGGCGTCCGGGCGCTCCAGCTTGGGGACGATCAGCGCGGGCCGGCGCCCGGCGGTGAGCACGAGGGCGGTGAGCCGCTCGGTGATCGCGGTGGGCTGGTAGCCGCACAGGTAGGTCAGGTCGGGGCCGGGGGCGACCACCAGGCCGGCCAGCCCGGCCGCGGTCGCCTCGGCGCCGGCCCGGGCCATCCGGGCGGTGTGGTCCTCGGTGGTGAACGGACGGGGCACGGTCGCTCCTCCTCGGGGCCGGGCTTCGCCGGACCGGGCCGGACGGACTACGGTTCTACGATGTTCGCCGACTTCCCGCAACCGCGCCACGGTCAGCGGCTGTTGGCGAAGTGCCGGAGGAACAGCGCCTCCACGTGGGCCATCCGCCGGATCTCCTCCGGGGCGACGCTCTCGTTCGGCGCGTGGATCAGGCAGCGCGGCTCCTCGACGCCCATCAGCACGATCTCCGCCTCGGGGAAGGTGGTGGCGAGGACGTTGCAGAGCGGGATCGAGCCGCCCTGGCCGAGGAAGGACATCGGCTTGCCGTAGACCTCCTGCATCGCCTTGTCGAGCGCGGCGTACGCGGGCCCGCCGGTGTCCGCCCGGAACGGCGCGCCGGCGCTCTCCCGCTGCACCTCGACCCGTACGCCCCAGGGCGCGGCGGCCTCCAGGTGGGCGACCAGGGCGTCCTGGGCGGCGCGGGCGTCGGTGCCGGGCGGCACCCGCAGGCTCACCCGGGCCCGGGCGGTGGCCGGGACGGCGGCCGCGGAGCCGACCACCGGCGGGCAGTCGATGCCGAGGACGGTGACGGCGGGGCGGGCCCAGAGCCGGTCGGCGACCGTGCCGGAGCCGGTCAGCCGGACGCCGTCCAGCACGCCGGCGTCGGTGCGGAACCGGGTCTCGTCGTACCCGACGCCGCTCCAACTCCCTTGGCAGTCCAGGCCGTCGATCCTGGTGCCGCCGTCGGCGCCGCGCAGCGAGTCCAGCATCCGGATCAGCGCGGCGAGGGCGTCCGGGGCGGGGCCGCCGAACATGCCGGAGTGCACATCGCCGTCGAGGGCCCGGACGCCCACCACCACGGTGACCACCCCGCGCAGCGAGATGGTCGCGGTGGGGACGCCGACGGCGGCGTTGCCGGTGTCGCAGATCAGCAGGGCGTCCGCGTGCAACTCCCCGGCGTGCGGGGGCACGTACTGCTCCAGGCCGCCGGTGCCCTGCTCCTCGGAGCCCTCGACCACCAGCTTGAGGCCGACCGGGACCTCCTCGCCGAGCGCTCGCAGCGCGGTGAGGTGCATGACGATGTTGCCCTTGCAGTCGGCGGCTCCGCGCCCGTACCAGCGGCCGTCGCGCTCGGTGAGCCGGAACGGCGGGGAGGTCCAGGCGGCGGCGTCGAGCGGGGGTTGGACGTCGTAGTGGCTGTAGAGCAGCACGGTCGGGGCGCCGGGCGGGGGCGGGCGGTGGCCGACCACGGCGTGGCTGCCGTCCGGGGTCTCCTCCAGGTGGACGTCGCGCAGCCCGGCCTCGGTGAAGGCGGCGGCGACCCACTCAGCGGCCTCCCGGCACTTCTCCGGCGGGTACTGCCGGGGGTCGGCGACGGACGGGATGGCCACCAGCTCGGCCAGGTCGGCCTGCGCTCGGGGCATCAACTCATCGATCCGGCGGGCGAGTTCGTCGGTCATCTGAAGCTCCTACTTGCGGACGGTGTCGCGCAGGTCGAGGTCGTCGATCCGGTCCTGGAGGGCGGCGAGCCGGTCCGGGCAGTACACCGAGAGCACGATCGCCTCGGCCCGCACCACCTCGCGGTCGGACAGCACCGGGCGCTGGCCGGGCCCGCCGGCGCCGTTGGACATCCCGTACGTCCACTGCGCCTGGTTGAGCGCGTTCGCCGGGTCGGCGCAGACCGCGCCGCCGTCCTCGCCCAGGGTGTGGACGATCTGGTCCCGGGTGGGCACCGGGTAGCCGGCCGAACTCAGCGCGGCGGAGAGCTGGTCGGCCTTCCGGGCGGCCAGGTCGGTGGCGTGCAGCTGGGTGAACGACAGCAGGCCGGTGATCAGCATCGCGACCAGCAGGGCGATCGAGCCCAGGTAGATCCAGCGGTGCCGGGAGGCCATCGGACTCCTGGTCATCACGCCGCACCCCCTTCGGTGCCGCGCAGTTCCTGCGCCTCCTGGGCGGCCAGCTCGGCCGCGGCCTCGGGTGAGCGCCAACTCGGCTTGCGCAGCCGCAGGAAGAGGTAGGGGATGACCAGGCCGAGCAGCAGCAGGCCGCCGCCGACGATCCCGACGTACGACCAGACGCTGCCGCTGCCGAACTGCGAGGACGGCACGAAGCCGATCCCCATCGCGGCGGCCGAGGCGAGCAGGCCGATCACGCAGATCGGCACCAGGGCCGGGGCCCGGTAGCCGCGCGGATGGTCCGGCTGGGTGCGGCGCAGCCGGATCGCCGCGGTGAACATCAGCAGGTAGACGATCAGGTACACCTGGGTGGTGATCACCGAGAAGATCCAGTAGGCGCTGGAGACGTTCGGGATCAGCGCGTACAGCAGGGCGATCGCGGTGGTGAGCACGCCCTGGGTGACCAGCAGGTTCTGCTGGACGCCCTCCCGGTTGAGCCTCTGCAGGAATGGCGGCAGGTAGCCCTCCTGGCGGGAGATCATCAGCAGGCCCTTGGAGGGCCCGGCCAGCCAGGTCAGCATGCCGCCGAGCGAGGCGGCGATCAGCGCCACCGCGATGACCGGGGTGAGCCAGCCGATGTCGAAGTACTGGAAGAAGGCGTCGAAGGCCTGCATCACCCCGGCGGTGAGGCTCAGTTCGCTGGACGGCACCACCCAGCTGATCGCCAGCGCCGGCAGGATGAAGATCGCCAGCACCATCGCGGAGGCGGTGAACATCGACCGCGGGAACTCCCGGGCCGGGTCGCGCAGCGAGGAGACGTGCACCGCGTTCATCTCCATGCCGGAGTAGCTGAGGAAGTTGTTGACGATCAGCACCAGGCTGGCCAGGCCGGTCCACTGCGGGAACAGGTGCGCGGCGTCCATCGGGGCGGCGGACGCGTTGCCCTGCCCGAGGAAGACGAAGCCGAGCACGACCAGCAGGGTGCCGGGGACCAGGGTGCCGATCACCAGGCCCATCGAGGAGAGCCCGGCCACCGCCTTCGTCCCGCGCGAGGACACCCAGACACCGGTCCAGTACAGCACCATGATCACGACCGCGGTGTACGGGCCGTTGCCGGCCAGCCGCGGGTTCACCACGTACGCGACGGTCGAGGCCACGTACGCCAGCAGCGACGGGTAGTAGAAGATCGTCATCGCGAACTGGCACCAGACGGCCAGGAAGCCCAGCGGCTTCGACAGGCCCTCCGAGACCCAGCGGTAGACGCCGCCCTCCCAGCCGGAGGCCAGCTCGGCGGAGACCAGCGCGGTCGGCAGCAGGAACACGACCGCCGGGACGAGGTAGAGGAAGACGCAGGCCAGCCCGTAGACCGCCATGGTCGGGGCGGAGCGCAGGCTGGCCACCGAGCTGGTGGTCATCAGGGCCAGGGTGATCCAGGACATCCGCGGGGCGGTGGCCAGCCGGCTGGCCACCGAGCCGGTGCGCTCCCGGGTGGCCGGGCCGGCGGCGTCCCCGGAGCCGGGCGGGGGCGCGTCGGTGGAACTCATCGGTCCTCCTCCGGTACGGCCCCGGTCGGCTGCGCGGAGGCGCCGGGGGAGGGGCCCCGGGGGCGGGCCGTACCCGGTCAGTTCACCCGGTTGCCCCGCCCGCCGCATGCGGCGGGCGGCCGTGCGGGTGACCGGTGCTCAGCCCCGGGGCCCGTCCTCGGACTCCCGCCTGCGGGGCGACGCCGGGCCCTGGGCGGACGTGGGCGCGGTGGCGGACGTCGGTGCGGTGGCGGACGTGGGCGCGGTGGCGGACGTCGGCGCGGTGGCGGACGTTGGCGCGGTGGCGGACGTCGGTGCGGTGGCGGGCCAGACGGCGCGGCGCAGCGTACGGTTCGCGGTCGCGGGCAGCAGGGCGACGGCGAGCACACCGGCGATCGCGGTCAGCGCGGTGGCGGGGGAGAAGCGGTCCAGCAGCAGGCCGGCGGCGAAGGCCCCGGCGGGCATCCCGGCGGTGAGCAGCGTCATGGTCGCCGCGATCACCCGGCCGCGGAGCCCGTCCGGCACCTGACGGAAGACCAGCAGGTCGAGCATCACCCGCAGGGCCGGGACGCCCGCGCCGACCACGAACAGGGCGACGAAGACGGTGGCCGCCCCGCCGGGCAGCAGCGGCGCCAGCGGCACCGGCACGGCCGTCCAGGCCACGGTCAGCAGCAGCACACCGGGCCCGGCCAGCCGGTGCAGCCGGGAGACCAGGGTCGCCCCGGCCAGCGCCCCGACCGCCTCGCCGGCCAGCGCCAGGCCGATCCCGCCGCTGCCGGTGCCGTGCTCGCGCAGCAGCACCATCACGGGCAGGGTGAGCGCGGCGCCGGTCAGGTTGATCACCAGCAGCACGGCCAGCGCGGGGCGCAGCAGCGGGGAGGCGGCGAGGAAGCGGAAGCCGGCCAGGGCGCCGCCCTCCTCCCGCGTGGGCTCCGGGGCCGTCCGGGACGGTCGGGTCGGGCTGGGGAAGCGCACCACCAGCGCGGTGACCAGCGCGATCAGCGAGGCGAACGCGGCGCCCAGGAAGGGCACCGAGCGGCCGAGCCCGAACAGCAACCCGGCCAGCGGCGGACCGACCAGCGCGGCGCCGCTCATCCGGGCCTCGTCCTGGGCCAGTGCCTGCGACAGCTGCTCCGGTGCGACCACCGAGCGCAGGGCCAGCAGCCGGACCGGGCCGCTGTAGGCGATGGTCGCGCCCACCAGCGCGGCGACCAGCAACAGGTGGACCAGGGTCAGTTGGTCGAGCGCCAGGGCGGCCAGGACGCTGGCCAGGGCCAGCAGCCGGGCGGCGTCGGAGACGACCAGCACCCGGCGGCGGTCCCACCGGTCGGCGACCGAGCCGCCGTGCACGCCGAACAGCAGGGTGGCGGCCATCTGGACGGCGCCGAAGGCCCCGGCGGCGGTGGAGGAGCCGGTGAGGGCGAGGACCAGCAGGGGGAAGGCGGTCTCGCCGATCATCAGGCCGAGCGTCGCGCAGGAGGTGCCGGCCCAGAGGGCCTGGAAGCGCAGGTTGCGCCGCAGCGGTACGGGCGGCGGCGGGGTATCCGTCGGTCCGGGGTCGGTCGGTCTGGGGCCTGCTTCCGTCGCTCCGGGGTCCGCCGTCCGTTCGGCCGTCGTCGTGGAGTGCTCCGCCATGTCCCGCCCCCGTCGTTCTCGCCAGCCAGCATCGTTCACGATATCGTGAATGATGGCGTGAATGTGAGCGCTTGCGCAAGGGTGAGTGCTCACCCAGGTGTGATTGCGCCCGCGGCGGACGATCTGCGAGGGTGGGCCCGTGGCCGAGCACGAACGGGAACCCGCCGACGGGGACGAGCAGCCCACCACCTGGGTCAAGGAGCGCCAGGTGGGCGATGTCGCGGTGCTCAAGGCGCTGGCCGACCCGCTGCGCCTCGCCATCCTCGGCGCCCTGAAGACCTCCGCGGACCGCCCGCTCACCGCCAAGGAGCTCGCCGCCGAGCTCGGCGAGCCGCAGACCAAGCTCTACCGGCACATCAAGCAGCTGGAGAAGGCCGGACTGATCCTGGTCGCCGGCACCCGGTTGGTCTCCGGCATCGTGGAGAGCCGCTACCAGGTCGCCCAGGACTCGATCCGGCTCGCCCCGGAGATGTTCACCGCCGACTCCCCGGCCCGCTCCGAGGCGTACGACGCCATGCAGGCCGCGATGGACCGGGTCCGCGGCGACTTCCGCGCCCATGTGGCCGACGGGCGGCTGGACTTCGGCCGCTCCCAGGACGGTACGGGCACTCCGTCCGGCCTGTTCGCGGACTTCGCGCTGCGGCTCGAGCCGGCGCGGCTGGCCCGGCTGCAGTCCCAACTGAAGGAACTCCTGGACGAGCTGACGGCGGAAGGTCCGAGTACGGCCGATGACGCCGTGGACGTGACCCTCTTCACCCTGCTCTACGGTCTCCGGGCGGGCACGGAATCATAAATTCCGGGCCGACTGTCAGTGCGGTGGGACAGCATGTCCGGCATGTCGTATGAACTCCAAGCGCTGATAGGCATGGTGGAGCTGCTGTCGGTGGCGGCGGCGGAAGTGCCGGCGGCCCGGGTGGTGCCGCTGGCGCAGGGGCTGGCGCTGATCCCGGTCACCTCCGCCGTGCTGGCCGCGCTCCAGGGCGACGCCGCCGTGCCGAAGCCCGGCAGCGGGGCGGGCTTCGGCTGGCACCCGGACGGTTTCGAACTCCGGCTCGCCGCCTGGTCGAAGGCCGGTCCGATCGCCTGCGTCGAGGCCGAGTACTTCGGCGGCAGCGGCACCCAGCGCGCCGCCGTCTGGTCGGACGGCCGGGTCGTCCTGGGCCCGCTCACCAGTGGCGGGTTCGAGCCCGTCCCGGCCGAGGGCACCCCGATCTCCCGGGCCCTGCGGCGGCTCGGCGGGCACGTCGAGCCGGGCCGGGTGGACGAGTTCGACTCCGTCGGGCTGGGTGCGCGCCGCCGCACCGCCGACTGGGCGGCGGGCTGAACCGACGTGCCGCCGTTCGGCGTACCTGCGGCGGGCTGAACCGACGCGCCGCCGTTCGGCGTACCTGCGGTGGCTGCGTCCGGACGACGCCCGCACGGTGTGAGTCAGGCGATCTCGCCTGACTCGTACTGAGAGGAAGCAGTACCCATGCGTGCCACCCGGATGGCCGTCGTGCTGACCACAGCCCTCGCGCTGACCACGGTCGCCACGGCGTCCGCCACCGCCGCCGGCAATGGAGCCGCGGCCCCCCGTACCACCGTCCCGGCCACCGTCACCGCCGCCGTCCCGGTCATCCCGGTCACGGTCCCGGCGCCGCCGGCCACCCTCCCGGCCGCCGACGACCCGGCGCTGCCGACAGTCCCCGGTGTTCCCGCGGTACCGGCCCTCCCGGCCACGCCGGACCCGAGCGCGGCCCTCGGCGATGTCGTCAAGCTGGTCACCGGCCTGCTCTCGGCGGTGACCTCCGCCGTCCCCGACCCCGCCGCCATCCAGCAGCTGGTCGCCTCCCTGCAGAGCCTCCTGCAGGGCCTGCTCGGCCAGCTCCCGGCCGTGCCGGCGCCGCCCACCGTCCCGGCCCCGCCCAAGCTTCCCGGCTCCGCACCTGCGGGCCTCCAGGAGCAGCTCGACACCCTGCGGGCCCAGGCGCAGGCCCTGACCGCCACCACCCACTCCCTCCCCGCCGCCGGCTGACCCGCCGCGCCGACGCGAACGGCCCCGCTCCCGGATCCGGGAGCGGGGCCGTGCCGTCCTGTTCCCCGCGCGCGGGGGCGGGTGGGCAGGAGCGGGGTCGACTAGCGGTAGTTCACGTACTGGATCGCGAACTCCAGGTCCTTGCCCTTGAGCAGCGCCTGGACGGTCTGGAGGTCGTCGCGGCTCTTGGAGCTGACGCGCAGCTCGTCGCCCTGGACCTGGGCCTTGACGCCCTTCGGGCCCTCGTCCCGGATGATCTTCGCGACCTTCTTGGCATCCTCCGTGGTGATGCCCTCCTTGATGTCCGCGAAGATCTTGTACTCCTTGCCGGACAGCTGCGGCTCACCGGCGTCCAGGGCCTTCAGCGAGAGGCCGCGCTTGATGAACTTCGTCTGCAGCACGTCCAGGATGGCGCGCACGCGCTCCTCGCCGTTGGCCTTCATCTCGATCTTCTCGCCGGAGCGGCTGATCTCGCCGCCCACGCCCTTGAAGTCGAAGCGGGTGGCGATCTCGCGGGAGGTCTGGTTGATCGCGTTGTCGACCTCCTGCCACTCGACCTTCGAGACGATGTCGAAACTGGAGTCGGCCATGGGTGTTGGTCTCCTTGATGCTCTGGCTTCACTGACACGGCCCGCCCCACCGGGCGCCCGCCGCCCCAGCCTATCCAGCGCCACCCCGGCCCCGCCCGTGACCGCCGCGCGGCGGTTCTTGATCGTCGCGTGATCTATCGAGTGGCGTAGCACCCCCGGGAATCAGGTATGGTTTACCACGTCGAACGGGGCGTGAGCCCCCGGAAACGAAGATCCTGGCTGGTTGCCCGAGCGGCCAAAGGGAGCAGACTGTAAATCTGTCGCGCAAGCTACGCAGGTTCGAACCCTGCACCAGCCACAGGATAGAAAACAGGCCCTGATCTGCGGAAACGCGGATCAGGGCCTGTTTTGTTGTGTTCGAACGCCGGTCATGCCGGATGGTCGTTTTGGGTGGTTTGTCTCACCTCGTTTCGCCCGGATCCCAGTCCTGACCAGCGCACACGGACCAGCTACGGACCAGGATCCGGGGCCGGCGGCGCCGGGCGGTTCCGGTTGAGCCGCTTCGAGATCAGCTCGTTGGCGTACTCGACGGTGCCGTGCAGGCACTTCGCGTAGACCCGGAGCATGACGGCGACGCTGTGCCCCGCCCGGCGGGCGACCTCGGTCGGGTCGACCCCGGAGTTCAGCCCGAGCGAGATCCCGGCGTGCCGTAGGTCGTACGGTCGCTTGCCGAGCTTCGTCGCGCAGTCGGCCGGCGACAGCACCTCGGCGCGGGCCCGCTGCCAGACCACCCCGTAGCCGCTCTCCTGCACCATCCCGCCCCGGGAGGTCCGGAACAGCCGCCCGTCGGGCGCGGCGCCGAAGGCCGCGATGTGCTCCCGCAGGATCGCCACCAGCTCGGGCGGGATCGGAACGCGGCGGGTCGCCTTCTCGGCCCGGTGCTTCAGCCCGCGCTTGTCGTGCGACGTCCCGTCGTCCGTCCAGGACGAGCCGACCCGCGGCCGGGTCTCGTCCAGGACGACGTAGCCCCACCCCTCGACCGGGAGGTGGCAGCGGGCGAGGGTGAGGAACACGGCCTCGGCCGGCCGCAGCCACCCGTAGTAGAGGCAGGCGAAGAAGGCCCGGAGGTGGGCCCCGCGCTTCCCCTGGCGTCCGGCCGCCTCGATCAGCGCCGCGGCCTGGTCCTCGTTGACCACCACGCCGGGGTCGACCTCCTCCTCGGTCTCCGGCGGCTGCCATTGGACGGTCGGGAAGGGGTTGGCGGCCAGGTAGCCCTCCTCCACGGCGTAGCCGAAGAGGTGGCCGAGGATGCGGCGCTTGCGCAGGATGACCGAGGGGGCGGCCTTCTTGCCGTCGAGCTTCACCGCGAGGGCGTTCAGCAGGCGGCGCACCATCGGCGGCTCCTCGAAGGCGGAGACCGGCACGGACTGCTTCTGCACCCACGCCAGGGCCTTGGCCCAGTCCGCCGGCGGCTCCTCGCCCCACGCGTTCACGTTGAAGGCCCAGCTGTAGAGCGCCCGCCGGACGATCCGCTTGTCCGGCATGCCGGCCTTCGACTTCACCAGCTCGAACGTGACCGTGGCGAGGGCGTCGGCCCAGGTCGTGCGGGTCTTGGCCGGAGCCCCTTCCCACCGGGCCTCGACGTACCGTCGGCCGAGCTCGTACCAGGTGATCTGCTTCTCCCTGCGGAGCTCGGAGAGCGGCAGGCCTCGGTCGATGTCGAACGGCTGCCCGTCGCGGAGGGCGGAGATCAGCTCGGACTTCCGGCCGTCGGCCGCGGTCTTGGTCAGGAAGGACTCGGAGAACTCCCTCCCGGCGACGGTCCAGCGGACCATCCAGGGGGCCCGCCGGTCCGGGCGGTGTCGGTGGTCCCAGAACTTGACCTTGTACGAGGTGGGCATCAGGCGGCCACCTCGCAGGCGGCGAGCCACGCGTCCAGGTCGACCCGGTCTACCCGGACCTGGCCGTTGGGGAGTTTGATGAGGCGCGGCGCCTGGCCCCGGGCGCGCATCCGGTAGAAGGCGGCACGGGACATGCCGAGTTCGGCGAGCACGACGGGGAGCTTGAGCAGTTCGCGCTTGGGCATGGCGAAGTCTCCTGCTGTGGGTGCGGAGTGAAGGCTGTGGCGTGTTGCGATCCCTCGCGCGGGCGGATGCGGAGGGCGGAAAGCGTCAGGGATGTCAGGGGAACTCGCTGACCTGCGGATATGGCCCATGCCGGGGCGTCAGGAGTTGTCAGGGCTGTCAGGGGATCCCGGTTATCCCCTGACAGCCCTGGCGTTTCCTGGCGGGCCGTCTGGTGGCGATTGGCCTGGTCAGGGCTTTGCCCTGACATCCCTGACGGTTACGCAGGCGCGTCTGCGGCGGTGGGGGTGCTCACGGCCGGGTGGACGCGGTAGGTGACGGCCTGGGGCCGGCCGCGCTGACCGTTGGCGGTGGGCTGGTCGGTGCGGAGCCAGCCGTGCTGTTCGAGCAGGTGCAGGGCGGGTTCGACGTCGGCGACCTTCTTGAACCGCCGGGACGACGCGACGGCGTCGTGGGCCTTGATGTGGGTGCGGTGGGTGCCGTCCTTCTTCGGCCGCTGGAGCCATTGGAGGAGGGCGTGGGCGTCCTCGGTGGCGGGGTCGGCGGCGATGAGGTCGAAGACCGCGAGGGTGTGAGCCGTGTAGTAGTCCGCGATCTCGGCGGCGCGCTCGACGGTGGCGGCCTCCAGGCCGGCACGCCAGGCGTTGCTGTCCCGGTCGGAGGCGATGTGGTCGGCGAGGTGGAGCAGAACGGCGATCCGGGCGATGTGGCCGACGAGCTTGCCGGCCCAGTCCTTGATATGGGCGAGCGGCTGGTCGGGGCGGAGCTGGACCTCGACGCGTTCCTGGAGGCGCTCGATGGCGAGGTCGGCGGCCTGGTCCATGAGCACGGTGACCGGCTCGGTGAGGTCGGTCATGGCGCGGAGCAGGCGGGTCAGGTTGCGGTCGTAGGCGTTCGCGACCTTGTCGGGGATCGGGGCGGTGCGGACCTTGCGGTAGCCCAGGTTGGAGGGCGGCAGGGAGTAGAGGAAGCGGGCGAGCAGGCCCCGGTCGCGGGCTCCGGGGGCGGTGCCGAGTTCCTGGAGGACGGCGGGCTGCGGGGTCACGCCGATGGTGAGGGCGGGCTTGTCGACCGTGGGCTGCTCGCGGGTGATGCGGTCGGACTGGAGCCGCTCGCCCTTGTGGGCCTGGAGGAACACGCCCAGGTTCGGCTTGCTGCTGTAGCGGCCGACCATGCTGTCGAACAGGTCGCCCTCCGGGGAGAGCGCGGCCAGGCACCGGTGGACGGCGAGCTGGCTGGTGACGGTCTCCGGGGTGATGTCCCCGGACAGCGTCAGCCGCGGGCTCGGCGGGACGGTGATCTCCTCGGCGAGCATCTTCGCAGCGGAGATCTCCGCGATGAGCCGGGTGCGGTCGAGGTCGGGGTTCTTGCGGGCTTTGGCCATCAGGGCGTCGACCTCCGCCAGTGCGGCGTCCTTGGCGGTCTCGGCCTCGATGATCACCGCCCTGGCGCCGGCCTGGAGCTCCGCCTCGACCTTGTAGACCGGGCCCATCGTGAACGCGAACACGTCGGATTTGCGGCTGGCCGGGGGCATCGCGCAGGTCAGGTAGAGGTTGGACTGCTCGCGCCAGCCGGGCCGGATCTCCACGTTCACCCGCCCGCCGGCAGCGGTCGACAGGGCGGCGAGGGCCATGGTGGCGGCGGCGTCGGGCGGGGTCTGGGTGAACTCGGCGACCGCGGCGACGTAGGCGCCGACCCACCCGGGCAGGGCCTGGACGGGGAAGGTCGGCAGGGCGCCGTGGGAGCCGAGCGGAACGGGGTCGAGCCAGGTGTCTCCGGCGGCGAGGTCGGCGAGCATCGAGAGGGCAGCGGTGCGGACGGCGTCCAGGTCGGCCTGGTCCTCGCCGGCCATGGCCATGTTGGCGAGGCGGCTGGTGGCGGTGCCGATCCGGCGGCGCTCGGCGGCGAGGCGCACGATCTCGGCGTAGTAATCGCCGTTGGCGGCGGTCGGGGTCGCCTCGACGCAGGCGTGCAGGTAGCCGGGCCCGCCGACGCGGCCCAGGTCGCCCTGGGCGCGCAGGACGCCGGCCAGCAGCATCGGGTCGACCGGCCGCTCGCCGCCAGCCATCCGGGTGATGGCGCGCCAGATCGTCTCGTGCACAGGGTGGTAGAACGCGCTCGGATCGCCGAGCTGGGCGGCAAGCGCGGGGATCTGGACGGGGTCGAGCAGGGCGGCGCCGATGACGGCCTGCTCGGCGGCCTTCACGTCGGCGGGCTCCGGCCGGAACGGGATCACGTTCAAGGAGTTCTCGGTCACCGCTCCTCCTCGTCGGGGAGCTGGTGGTGGTCGAGCCAGGCGAACGTGGAGGTGGTCTGGGCGCGGTAGTAGACCTCGATGGCAGCGTCGGGGACGCTGCCGACGTGGACGCGCGGGTCGACGAGGCTGGCGTACAGGCGCGCGCCGTGGTGCACGCAGGCCTTGGCGGCGTCGCCGTGCCGGTCGAGGACGGTCACGGCGTCGCGCGGGCCCTCGCAGGGGCTGGCGTCGCCGAGGTGGGCGGCCTCGCAGCGGGGCTGCGGCGAGGTGGTGTTTCCGGGCATGCTGGAGTCCTCTGGTCTCTGAGAGGGGATCGGATTGGCCCCGCAGCAACCGCATGTCACCCGGAAAGGTCGGCGGTTGCTGCGGGGCTTCGTGCTGTGTCGGTCAGTCGTCCTCGGGGCCGCAGAGGCAGTACTCGGGGGTGGCGCCCTGGCCGATCTGGCAGGCGCAGTAGATGAGTCCGAGCGGGGTTTCGAGGGGCTCGCCGCCGGTGCAGTGGTCGCACTCACCCGGCGCCCAGCCGGCGGCGTCGAACTCGTCGTAGTCGTCGTACACGGTGATGCCTTTCAGCGGGCAGCCCGTCGCGGCGGCCGTCGCGGGGCCGCGACGCCAGGCTGCTGAGGGGGTGTCGATTGGTGGGGTAGGGCGGTAGGTAGGGGCCGGTAGGGAGGGCGGTAGGCGCGCGCTGACCTGCGGTTCCTACCGCCCTACCGGCGTCCGAGAGGGGGTGTCAGGAGGGGCTGGGGGAGAGGGGTTCAGGCGGCCTTCTGGACGACCGCCGGGACGGTGCCCGGGGCGGCCTCGGGAAGGGCGTCCAGCAGCACCGCGAGGCGGTTGCGCTGGCGCCCGTTGAAGGTGAGCTTCTTGCCCTCGACCAGGGCCACCCCCAGGCCCTCCAGGTGGGCCCTCAGGTCGGGGACCTTCCAGCCACCGAAGAGACCCCTCGCCTGGCCCTCCTCCAGGACCTGGGAGAGGTGTGCGGCGGTGCCCTGGTCGGACATCGCGGCGACGTACCGCACGAGGGCGTACAGGTCGGCGTCGGCGGGGGCGTCCTGGAGCTCGTCGTCCTGGTCGTCGGAGTCGTCCGGCCCGGCCTCGGCGGAGACCTCTTCCTGGCTCCCGGCCTTGGCCTTGGCCGCCCTCTCCTTCGCGGCCTGGTCGGCCTCGGCCAGTTCGGCGGCGGCCTCGGTGTTGCCGACCACGACCGCCACGACCACCCACAGGACGAGGAGGACGGTGATCGTGGTCGGCGCGTACCGGGCGACGGGCCGGGCCAGGACGGGGGAGAGGAAGAGGCCGAGGGCGAGCGCTCCACCGACCTGCTGGCGGGTGATGGTGACCTTCTCGGCGTGGGGCCGGACGGCCCGGATGATCAGCCTGTTGCCCAGGCCGAACGCGGTGACCGACACACCTTCGAGGTAGCGGTGCAGCTTCATCAGGCACCGACCAGGCCCTTGAGGACCGAGCCGATCACGGTGAGCGGCAGGGCCCAGATCCCGCCGGCGGCGGCGTAGACGGACGGCACGGTGGCGCCGAGGATGCTGTCCTTCCACGGGCCGGGCTTGGTGCCGAACAGGGCGAGGGTCAGGATCGCGGCGACCGCCCCGGCGCCGACGTTGCCGAACGCCTGGCTCTGCGAGGTGAAGGCGTGGGCGAGGGCGTCGCCGACCGTGCCCGGTGCGCTGAAGGCCTGTCCGGCACCGGCCGCGAAGATACCGAAGACGATCATGAGCCAGGCGGTGTGCTCGTCCTTGTGCTTCTTGGCGAGCTTGCCCTGCTTCTCGGCCTTGCGGCTGCCGAGGATGATCCACACGGCGATGGCCAGGCAGAGGCCGCCGGAGCCGAACGAGCCGAGCAGCTGGGTGTCCATGGCGATCTCCTGACGGTCAGTGGTGGGAGCTGGAGAGGAGGGTGATCAACGGGGCCAGGCCGAGGGCGCCGACCAGGGCGGAGGCGAGCGGCACTCGGACGAGGACCAGGACGGTGAGGGCGCCGGGGCCGCGGACCTCGGACACCCGGACGTGGCCCCACCTGCGCATGCGCAGGTCGAGGACCCAGGCGCCGGCCGCGGCGAACGCGGCGACGGTGAGGGGCAGGTGGGCGGCCAGCTGGACGGCGCCGACGTTGAAGCCGACCACGGCGGAGGCCGTGGTGAGGATGCACCAGCGGCGGAAGCGGCGGGCGCGCTCGGACTGGGGCTGGCGCCACAGCACGGAGGCCTTGTGGCGCTGGGCCAGCCGCTCGGACCGGTGCCGGGCCTTGCGTTGCTCGGGGGTCTCTCCCTGTCGTTGGTACCAGTCCTCGCGCTCGTTGCGGATCCGCTCGGCCCGCTCTTCCGGCGTCTCACTGATCAGCAGGCCCAGGCGGTTCACCAGGCTGTCCACGTCGTAGGAGGGGGCGGGCGGCGGGACGGGCTGCTGCGGGTCGGCGGGGCCGGCCTCGTCGACCAGGTCCTCGTCGGCCTGGTCCTCGCCGGCGTCGTCGGGGGCGGTCTTGCCGAGGTCGACGGGCGCGGCCTCGGCCTCGGGAGCGGTGCGCTGGTTCCACGGACCGCTCTTGCGCCACCACTCGGCAACGGGCTCGGGTTCGGCGTCGGGCATGCCGACGGTCGGCGGCTGGGTCGGGGGCGGGGGGACGTTCACCGGTACCACCCCCGGCGGGCCAGCTCGCGCAGGGCCCACAGGCCGATCCCGGCGTCGACCAGGATCAGCAGCAGAACCAGGTAGATCACGGTCTGCCTCCATTGGCAGGTAGCGGGCCCGGCTGTAGCCGGGCCCGACAGCGGGTCAGGAGGAGAGCCACCAGCGGCGGGGGATGGGTCCGGGGCCGGGGGTGGTGCTGCGGTTCTCCGGGCGGGCGTTGATCGCGGCGCGCCCGGCCCGGTCCGCCTCGCGGACGGCCTTCGCCCTCTGCTGCTGGCGGGACTGCGGCTGGGCGAGCTGCTTCTTGCCGAGGCCGAACATCAGGCGCCCTCCCCGATCCGGCCGACAAGGACGAACGGCTCGCCGTCCAGCTCGCAGAGCGCGCGGAACTCGGCGGGGCGCTCGCCGTCGGCGGAGGCGTCGGAGACCGTCAGGCGGCGGCACCAGGTCTCGCGGAGCAGGCCGGCGACCTCATCGATCGTCAGCGGCTCGGCGAGCCGGTAGGCGAGGCCGCCGTGGTCGAGGCGGGCGATGCCCAGGCCGGGCACCTGCTTGAGCGTGTTCACCGGGCACCGCCCGTCTTGCCGACCTGGACGGTCAGCACGCGGTCGGCGCCGGCGGCGGCGCGGGTGCGGTCTTCGGGAGTGATCGGGGGGACGGGGGGTGCGATCATGGTCAGGGCCATGACAGTGATCTCCTTGCTGAGGATCAGCCGAGCAGGTGTGGGGAGGCTGCGGGCCGCGGCGGCGGTGCTGTCGGCGCAGGTCAGGCAGGTGCCGTCCGGCGGGTGCCGTCCGGCGGGTGCCGTCCGGGTCCCAGCGCTGTCGGCGACCTACCGCTCGTCGTCCGTGTCGTGCGGGTAGAAGCCGTACAGTTCGACCGGGACGCCACTGTGGGTGCCGGTGGCGATCAGCCAGGTGGTCGCGCCGTGCTGCTTCTGCTCGACGGTGGCGGGGTCGAGGCCGAGGGCGGCCCGCCACTGCTCGAACTGGCCGAGGCCGTAGTGCAGGGCGATGTACAGCCCCCACTTCCAGTCGTACGTGCCCGGTACGGACGTCACCTTCAGCTGGACGTCCGGGGCGGGCAGGCTCGGGTGAGCGGCGAGGATGGCCAGCAGGGCGCTGGCGGCGCTGACCTGGTCGCTGGCAACGGCGGTGGTCTCGATGCTGGTGGTCACGATGCCTGTTCCTCGGGCGCGGTGGTCTCGTCGGTGCCGGGTACGGCGTGCAGGGCGGGGCGCTCGGTGGAGCGCAGTTCCTGGTAGCGACTGGCGATCCAGCCGGCGGACCAGCCGGTCAGGTCGACCGCCCGGCGCTGCGGGATGCGGGCCACGACGCAGTCCTGGACCGTCATCCGGGCCTGGTCCTCGGGCAGTCGCCCGTCCACGGCGGGGGCGGTGAGGAGTTTCTTCCGGAGCTGCTCGATCTCCCGCTCGGCGTCCTGCTCACGCTCGCGCTCACGGCGCTCACGCTCGCTCACCTCGCGCTCACGGTGTTCACGCTCGACCCGCTCGGCGTCCTGCCGGCGCTGCCGCTCGTCGCGGTCGGCGGCGTCCCGGCGGGCCTGCTCGTCCCGCTGTTCGCGGGCCAGGCGCTCCTCGTGCTCACGCTGCTTGTCGGCCATCCGCTCGTCGTGCTCACGGCGCTCACGCTCGCGCTGCTCGGCCCGGGCGAAGTCGGCCAGCCGGTCCTCGCGTTCCTGCTTCCGGCGGTCCTCCTGACGGCGCTCGCGCTCGGCCCGCTCATCGCGCTCTCGGGCCGCTCGTGTGGCCAGCGCGGCGGCGATCGCCCGCCGGTAGGCGAGAGAGGTCTCCGCCGTGACGATCAGCAGCAGTGGCGCCACCGAGTGGACCGCCACCCCGACTTTGTCGTTGTCCAGGGCGGATTGACCCACGTTGAGCAGCACCGTCATGGCGCCGGTCATCCAGCGCAGCACGGCCGGCCACCGACCGCCGTCGCCGTCGAGGCGGGCGAGGGTGCTGTCCATCCGGACCACGATCACCACCGCCGCGTCCACGACCAGCGGCAGGATCGGAGCCGTCCACCCCCAACCCTTCGGGGTGTGGTGGGACATCAGCGGGGTCACCGTGAGCACGCTGTACAGGACCGCGCCGAGCGTGATCGTCCACGTGCCGACCGCCAGCGCCTTCTCGGCCGAGCGGATCTGCTCCGGGCTCATCGGCACCTTCACCACGACCACCGCCCGGCGAGCGGAGAACACGTCGTGAGCGAGTCGTGAGCGGACGTGAGCGCCGTGAGTGCGAGTCCGGTGCTCACGCGGCCACCCGCTCGATGCTCGCGGTGCGGCGGATGACCGCCGGGCGCCGCAGCGGCACCGGCGCCATCTTCATCTGCTGCTCGGCGAAGGCGGCCAGCTCCGGGTCCTCCCGGCGCAGGTCCGCCAGGACCGCGTACGCCACGTCCAACCGGGCCTGGCGCTCGATCGCCGACTCGCCGACCACGCCGGCGAACAGCTCCTCGTCCACGCCCAACGCCAGCTCCGCGAACTCCTCGGTGCCCAAGGCGTGTTGACCTGCAACAATCGACTTCACGGGTCTACCTCTTCCAGTGGGAGGCGGGCCCCAGGGGCTGCCGCGCGCCCGGCCAAGGAAAGCGCGGCGGCCCCGAATCCAGGGCCAGCTACTCGTCATGTCACGAGCAGCCATGACCCCCGATCCGCCGCAGGCGGCGCGGATCGGGGACCAAAGACACTCGTTCGCTGAGACCGCGCCGGTCCGGCGCCGAGGAGTTCGGCGGCGAGCTGGCGGGGGGTGCGTCTTTCAGGGCAGACGCGGACCTCTCGGTCCATGCCAAGGCGCGGTCGACCTCGGCCCGATCTGTCCCGGGCCCCTTCGCCTATCCCCATAGGCACATTTGTGCAGCTCAGAGCAGCCCAAAGAAGGCCCCTCTGTGTCGCCCCTGTCTCACTTGGCGCGACACCCACAACATAGACAACCTGCTTAGGCAGGTCAAGAGAGTTGGGTTTCTCGCGCCTGTTGGGCACCTCCCCTAGCATTGGTCCATGGCCCTAGACCCGGATGACTCTCGCCCCCCGTATCAGCAGGTCGGCAGCTCTCTGCGGGCCTCGATCCTCACGAAGAAGCCGGGCTTCGAGACCGGCGACAAGCTCCCCTCCGGCCCCGAGCTGGCGAAGCACTTCGGCGTGGCGCGCGGCACGGTGGACAAGGCGCTCGACCTGCTCCGCACCGAGGGGCTGATCGTGACCCGGCAGGGGAGCGGCTCGTTCGTGCGGGAGCGCACATCGCGGCCGGTCGGGCTGCGGCCGCACCTCGAAGCGGCCTTCGAACAGCAGCAGGTGACCCTCGACTTCGCCGGCTTCTCCAGCGAGACGCTGCACAACGCGCTGCAGGAGCCGCTCGACAAGGTCCGCTCCGGCCGGCTGGCGCCGGAATCCATCACGGTCCGCCTGCTGCTGCCGGACACCACGGCGCCGATGGCCGTGCCGGTCCTGGTCGACGGGCTGCAGGACGAGGCCGCCCTCCGGGAGCGCGCCCGCAACATCGCCCTGACGAACGCCGGCGGGATCGCCCACTCGGTGGAGATGTTGGCCGAGCTGGGCCTGGTCCAGAAGGCGAGCGTCCAGGTCAAGGTGCACCGGGCGTCCAGCCTGTTCAAGCTGTACATCCTGAACCGGTCGGAGGCCTTCTTCGGCTTCTACCCGCTCCGCGAGCGCACCGTGGCGATCGACGACACCGCCCACACCTTCTACGACGTGACCGGTAAGGACACCACCCTGTTCCACCACGCCGCCGGCCCGGACGACGCGTCGCTTGGGTCGCAGTACGTCCAGCAGGCGCAGATGTGGTTCGACAGCGTGTGGAGCACGATCGCCTACGAGCGGCAGCCATGACCGCCACGCCTCAGCAACTCGCCGACGTGCTGCGGCCGGTGAAGCACGTGCTGCTCGACTTCGACGGCCCGGTGTGCTCGGTCTTCGCTGGCCTCCCCGCTTCGGTGGTCGCGCAGCGACTCCGCGAGGGTCTGCTCGCCGGTGGCGAGCAGGTGCCAGCCGGGGCGGAGGAGGGGGACGATCCGCTCGCCCTGCTCCGGCTGATCTCGGAGGCTCGGCCCGATCTGACGGAGAGTACGGACACCGCGTTGGCCGCGCTGGAGACTGAAGCTGTCCGGGGAGCCCGCCCGACCCCGGGCGGAGAATCGGTTTTGAGTGCTGCTGTCCGCTCAGGTCGGCTGGTCTCTGTTGTCAGCAATAACGCGAGCGTGGCCATCGAGGCCTACCTAGCCGAGCACGGTCTCGATGGCTACGTGGCCGGCGTCTTCGGACGAGCCCCCGGCGACCCCTCGTCCATGAAGCCGAACCCGCGCCTCCTGCTTGAAGCGATGGAAGCTGCAGGTGTCAGCCCGGAGTACTGCGTCTTCATTGGCGACGCGGCCCGCGACGTCGAGGCCGGGGCCGCCGCCAGCGTCCCGACGATCGGCTACGCCAATAAGCCGGGGAAGGATGTCAGGCTCACGGCCGCTGGTGCCGTAGTAGTTGTGGACTCGATGGGGCTCATTGCGGACGCCCTGAGTTGACGCTCAAGCCACGCGGGGGTAGTAAACGCTGGCGCGGTCCGGCTGGCTACGACTTGTATGAGGAAAAATCGTGGCAGGTCTTCGGCAAGGCAACGCGCATGAAGTACCTCGCAAATGACTGGGCGAGGTGCTCCTTGTAAGGGGGCTGCAGTCGCAAGCGAAGGCCCTGCTTTTCTGCAAGCCCCTGAAGCGTTGCCTTCGGGAGCAGGTATAGGCGGTAGAAGTTTACGAGCGACCAGGGAATGGATATCTCTCCGTCATGCGGGCGAATAAGTGCATAGCCCGGGGCGTTCCCTTGAATACACAGGTCGCGAAACTTTTTGCTTGCCACCATTCCATTTCCCCGTGCTGACTCCTCAGCCACCAGGGAGTCGTAGGATATGACTTGCGCTGCAAGTATCTCCGTTATCTTGTCATTCTCAATGTCGCAAGTCTGACTAAGAATGGTTATGTCGGTGATATACTCCTCAAACTCAAGATCTGATTCGCTGTGGGCTGTGCCGCGTGTAGGCTCCTGGAGATTCTCCACATGGCACGGTCGGAAGACACTGCAGTTGAATATGAGATCCCCCTGCTCCAGGTCTCTGCCGCATATCGTCTCATACCATGCAGGCATGCTCACTGAGTCACTCATTGTCGGCCAGGATTAGCAGCGCCGACAGTTCATCGTCGGGGATGGATAGGGAGTTCGACTCTCGTGTCACCCGTCGTATGCGGGCCTTGAAGTTCCGAACCTTCCGTTCTCCGCTGAGGGTGGGCGCGTTTTCTTTGGGGGCCTCGCGCCGATGGCAGCTCAGCACAAGCTGATCCCTGAGCTCGTTCTCCCGCAGGGCGCGCTCGATCTCGGCGGCTGCTGACGAGAGTCCTGCAGTGACGGCGGCAGCTCGGCTTGCGTACGCCGTGGCTACGCTGGTCGCTACAGTGAACGGACTTGCCGCCATCGGGGACACGTCCACGGTCAGCGACGGCATGTAACTCCCGGGCGCCGTCAGGCTTGAAGTTCTGATGGAATCCCGTTGTGCTCGGGAGCGCTCAATTGTCGGCATCGAAGATCCCTCGCAAGTTGTCGGTGATCAGCGATTCGAAGGCAACCTTTTCTCGAAGCCGCAAATCTTCGAGGCGGCTCTCCATCTCTTCGAAATCAACTTCATCGTTCCAGCTGACATCTAGATCAAGAATGAAGGCGGAGGTTCCGGGATCTGATGCTTGACTGGTCCAGGTGAATGAGATTTTTGCGGCCGGATTGTCTTCGTACTGAATCTCCATCCTGTCGAAGAATGAAGCGATCGATCCGGGGAATCCGTCGGGTGGGAGGCCCTGTGCCACCGTAAAATATTCAGCAAAGGAAATCGCTGGACTGGGAATTGCGATCTTGTTGATGTACCTGACACTCATTGCGCTAATGGAGGTCGGGCTGGCAACTTCTCGGTAGCTAGAAACTGCCCGTAGCGTTCTCGGGCGGAACTTCTCCCAGCCTTCATAAGGGGCGAGGCTGTGAATGCTAATTCTGTCGGGTCCAACTGTGGCCGCCTTGTTGTCGCCCTTAAAGACGGCCATAGGCGACTGGGTTTGCTGAATCATTAGAGCCGATGTGCTGTCACCGGTTTGGATTCCCAGGTTCGCCTGAATTGGTGCAAATTGCTCGGGTTCGCCCGGGTAGTCGGCACTGATTCGCTCATAGAGTCGTCCGGGGACTGTGAGATTCCATGCTGGTCCGGGGATAAACGCAAAGGTGCAGATCGCTTCGATGATTGGCGGGTTCTTGTAGCTCTTGCGATCGCTCACCGGAGCAGTCCTCTCGCCAGGTCTCGCTATCCATGCCACCGTGCGGCGCTCGCCGCATCGTCGTGGCCTATCATCGCGCAGCGCACCTGGTCGTGTCTTCCCCCTCGCACAGCGTCGACGGCAGCTACGTCGGCATCTAGCGGACCGTGCGGGAGTTGGTGCTACCGGACTGCTGCGAGGCCTCGGGCCGTCGGCTTTCAAATGACCGCCGAGCCACTCATCGCGTGATCCTTCTAGTGCACTCTGGGCGGCAAGTTGTTGGGCAGTCGCGCCAAGATCCGGACCGGTGGCGGACCACGAGCGGCAGGCAGGAGCTCCACTGCAGGTCAGCGCTGGTCCAGTCAGCGGCCTGTAAATCTGTCGCGCAAGCTACGCAGGTTCGAACCCTGCACCAGCCACAGGATAGAAAACAGCCCCCGATCTGCGGAAACGCGGATCGGGGGCTCTTTCGTGCGCCCCGGCGCGGGTGGGGGTAGTTGTTGCACATTGCTTGCAATTGCCTCTGACAGGCAGCAAAGTGGGGAGCCGGGGGTGGGAGTCCTTCGACCGAGCTGATCGTCTTCCCAACCGGCGCCCGCCGGGACAACGGCTCACCCCACCCCCGCCAAGACCCCTCCCGTCGTGCCGCGCCGCGTCAAGACCGCGTCAAGGGCACTGGTGGCGGCGTCAGGAACACGTAGGGGACGGGCCCGGCCGGGGCGCGCGAACCGCAGGATTCGGAGCAACTACCCGACTGCGGAGGTCCGTCCGATGTCCAGCGCCATCTCCACCCCGGCCGTGACGGCCGACGAACCGCCGGATACCGGGGCGGGCGACGAGCGGCACCGGCTCAGCGCGCTCGGCGGGCTGGCGGCCCTGTCGCTGGACGCGATGGCCTCGGTGGCGTACGGCCCGGAGTCGATCGTGCTGGTGCTGGGCGCGGCCGGTGGGTACGGGCTGGGCTTCACGGTGCCGGTCACGGTGGCGATCGCCGTCCTGCTCGCGGTGCTGGTCGCCTCCTACCGGCAGGTGATCGCGGCCTTCCCGGACGGCGGTGGCTCCTACGCGGTGGCCAAGGCCCACCTGGGGCGCCGGACGGCGCTGACCGCCGCCGCCTCGCTGGTGATCGACTACATCCTGAACGTCGCCGTCTCGGTGACCGCCGGCGTGGCCGCGCTGACCTCCGCCGTCCCGAGCCTGTACGACGACCGGGTGTGGCTCTGCCTGGGCGTGCTCGCCCTGGTGACCGCCGTCAACCTGCGCGGCATCGCCGAGTCGGCGCGCTGGTTCATGGTGCCGACGGCCGTGTTCGTGCTGTCGATCCTGGCGATCATCGTGGTCGGCCTGTTCCGCGACGCCCCCGCCAGCACCGCGGCCGCCGCCGGCCACGCCTCGGTGCTGGCCGAGAACGCCACCGCGGTCGGCGCAATGCTGCTGCTCAAGGCCTTCGCGGCCGGCTGCTCGGCGCTGACCGGCGTCGAGGCGGTGGCCAACGCCGTCCCCTCCTTCCGCACCCCGCGGGTGAAGCGGGCCCAGCACACCGAGGTCGCGCTCGGCGCCCTGCTCGGCGTGATGCTGATCGGCCTGGCCGTGCTGATCGGCCGCTTCCACCTCCAGCCGGTCGACGGCGTCACCGTGCTCGCCCAGCTCGCCGACGCCTCGCTCGGCCACGGCCTCGGCTTCTTCGTCGTCCAGTTCGCCACCGTGGTCCTGCTCGGCCTGGCCGCCAACACCTCCTTCGGCGGCCTGCCGGTGCTGATGGACCTGCTCGCCCGGGACAACCACCTCCCGCACGTCTTCGCGCTGCGCGCCGACCGCCAGGTGTACCGGTACGGCGTGCTGTTCCTGGCTGCCGTGTCGGCCGCGCTGCTGGTCGGCTCCGGCGGCGACGTCAACAGCCTGGTGCCGCTGTTCTCGATCGGCGTGTTCGTCGGCTTCACCATCTGCCAGGTCGGCATGGTCCGGCACTGGTACCGGAACCGCCCGGCCGGCTGGCGCCGGAAGGCCGCGCTGAACGGCTTCGGCGCGGTGCTGACCGGCGTCGCGACCCTCGTGGTGACCGGCACCAAGTTCACCGAGGGCGCCTGGGGCATCGTGGTGGCCCTGCCACTGCTGGTGGTGCTGTTCGAGGCGATCCACCGCAGCTACGGGCGGATCGGCGAACGGCTGGAGCTCGGCCGGGTGCCGGGCGCGGTGACCCGCCAGCGCAGCCTGGTGGTCGTCCCGGTGACGGCGATCACCCGGCTCACCCGGGACGGCCTGTCGGCGGCGCTGTCGCTGGGCGACGAGGTGTTCGCGGTGACCGTGGTGCACGACCCGGCCGACGCCGAGGCGCTGCGCCGGGACTGGGAGCTGTGGCAGCCCGGGGTGCCGCTGCTGGAGATCCCGGAGGGCCACCGGCGGCTCGGCCAGCCGATCGCCGACTTCGTCAACCGGCTGGGCGAGGAGCACGCCTACGACCGGCTCACCGTGCTGATCCCCGAGGTCGAGCCCGCCCACTGGTACCAGCGCGCGCTGCAGAACCGGCGCGGCGCGGTGATCGACCGCGCCCTGCGTCGGCACACCGACGCGGTGGTCTGCCGGCTGCGGATGCGGATGTGACGGCGGGAGCCGGCGGGCTCGGACACTGACGGGTGAACCCACGGGCCCCGGTACGGCTGCGAAGCCGTACCGGGGCCCGACGCATGTCTCCCGCTCAGCCCGGGCACGGCCGGTCTCGGCCTGGTCACGACGGTCTCGGCCCGGTGAAGCGGGCGTCAAGGTCGCGTCAACGGACCGCATTCACCCGTATGGAGGGCGTCAGGGCGCCCTAACGCGGCCTAGACGGCTGGTTTGCTGCATCTGCCGGCCGTCCGCCGGTGCCGCACGGAGCCACTCGGCCCGTCCGCGGCATCTCCCGAAGCACGCTGGTGGAGCCCATGTCCGATCTCATCTACGTCGGTGTCACGGTTGCCGTGTTCGCCGTCATCGCCCTGATCGCGCGGGGGGTGGAGAAGCTGTGAGTGCCGAAAACATCGCTGGTCTGGTCGTGGCCGTCGCTCTCGTCGGCTACCTCGTCGTGGCGCTGATCTTCCCGGAGAAGTTCTGACATGGGATCCACTCTCGCGGGCTGGATGCAGGCCCTCGCCCTCGTCGGCGCGCTGGCCCTGTGCTACCGCCCCCTTGGCGACTACATCGCCAAGCTCCTCACCACCGCCAAGCACCTCAGAGTCGAGCGCGGCATCTACAAGGTGATCGGCGTCGACGGTGACGCCGATCAGCGCTGGCCCGTGTACCTGCGCTCGGTGCTGGCCTTCTCGGCCGTCTCGGTGCTCTTCCTCTACGGCCTGATCCGCCTCCAGGGCTACCTGCTGCTGAACCTGGGCGTCAAGCAGATGGAGGGCCACCAGGCCTGGAACACCGCGATCTCCTTCGTCACCAACACCAACTGGCAGTCCTACGCCGGTGAGTCCGCGATGGGCCACCTGGTGCAGATGTCGGGCCTGGCGGTGCAGAACTTCGTGTCCGCGGCCGTCGGCATCGCCGTCGTCGCCACGCTGATCCGGGGCTTCACGCGGAACAAGACGGACCGGATCGGCAACTTCTGGGTGGACCTGGTCCGCATCAACCTGCGGCTGCTGCTGCCGCTCGCGCTCGTGTTCGCGCTGGTCCTGGCCGCCAACGGCGTCATCCAGAACTTCCACGGCTTCCACGAGATCACCGGCCTCGCCGGTGACGTCCAGAAGATCCCGGGCGGCCCGGTGGCCTCCCAGGAGGTCATCAAGGAGCTCGGCACCAACGGCGGCGGCTTCTTCAACGCCAACTCGGCCCACCCGTTCGAGAACCCGACCGGGCTCACGAACTGGCTGGAGATCTTCCTCATCCTGGTGATCCCGTTCGCACTGCCGCGGACCTTCGGCCGGATGGTCGGGGACAACCGCCAGGGCTACGCGATCGTCTCCGTAATGGGCCTGTTCTGGATCGCCTCGGTCGCCCTGCTGACCCTCGTCGAGTCCCAGCACCACGGCACCGCCCTGCAGGCCGCGGGCGGCGCGATGGAGGGCAAGGAGCAGCGCTTCGGCATCGCCGCCAGCACGCTGTTCGCCGCCTCGACCACGCTGACCTCGACGGGTGCGGTGGACTCCTTCCACGACTCGTTCACGCCGTTCGGCGGTGGCATCACGATCTTCAACATGATGCTGGGCGAGATCGCGCCCGGCGGTGTGGGCTCCGGCCTGTACGGCATGCTGGTCCTGGCCATCGTCGCGGTGTTCGTCGCCGGCCTGATGGTCGGCCGCACCCCCGAGTACCTGGGCAAGAAGCTCGGCGGCCGCGAGATGAAGTTCGCCTCGCTGTACATCCTCACCACCCCGACCATCGTGCTGGTCGGCACCGGTGTGGCGATGGCCCTGCCGGGCGAGCGGGCCGGGATGCTCAACTCGGGTGCCCACGGCTTCTCCGAGGTGCTGTACGCCTTCACCTCGGCCGCCAACAACAACGGCTCGGCCTTCGCCGGCATCACGGTCAACACCGACTGGTACGACACCGCGTTCGGCCTGGCGATGGTCCTCGGCCGCTTCCTGCCGATCGTCTTCGTCCTGGCGCTGGCGGGCTCGCTCGCCCAGCAGCAGCCGGTTCCGGCCACTCCGGGCACCCTGCCCACCCACAAGCCGCTGTTCGTGGGCCTGCTGTCGGGCGTGATCCTGATCGTCGTCGGCCTCACCTACTTCCCGGCCCTGGCCCTCGGGCCGCTCGCGGAAGGTCTCTCCTGATGTCCACCCCTACGCTCAACCCCGCACCGGCCGACAACCCGGCCGAGCCCGCCGCGCCGCACAGAGTGCAGAGCGGCCTCCTCGACCCGAAGCTGATCGTCGCGTCGCTGCCGGACGCGGTGAAGAAGCTCGACCCCCGGGTGATGGTCAAGAACCCGGTGATGTTCGTGGTCGAGGTGGGCTCGGTGGTCACCACCGTCTCCGCGATCGCCAGCCCGTCCGTGTTCGCCTGGGCGATCACCGTCTGGCTCTGGCTCACCACGATCTTCGCCAACCTGGCGGAGGCCGTGGCCGAGGGCCGCGGCAAGGCCCAGGCCGACACCCTGCGCAAGACCAAGACCGAGAGCGTCGCCCGCCGGCTCACCAACTGGCCCGCCACCCAGGACGAGGAGGAGGTGCCCGGCACCGCGCTCCAGCTCGGTGACCACGTGGTGGTCGAGGCCGGGCAGGTCATCCCCGGCGACGGCGACGTGGTCGAGGGCGTCGCGTCCGTCGACGAGTCGGCGATCACCGGTGAGTCCGCGCCGGTCATCCGCGAGTCCGGCGGTGACCGGTCCGCGGTGACCGGCGGCACCAAGGTGCTGTCCGACCGGATCGTGGTGAAGATCGCCTCGGAGCCCGGCAAGTCCTTCATCGACCGGATGATCGCCCTGGTCGAGGGCGCCGCCCGGCAGAAGACGCCGAACGAGATCGCGCTCAACATCCTGCTGGCCTCGCTGACCATCGTCTTCCTGGTCGCGGTCGTCACCCTCCAGCCGATGGCCACCTTCGCGGGCGCCCCGCAGTCGATGATCGTGCTGGTCGCCCTGATCGTGGCGCTCATCCCGACCACCATCGGCGCACTGCTCTCCGCGATCGGCATCGCGGGCATGGACCGCCTGGTCCAGCGCAACGTGCTGGCGATGTCCGGCCGCGCCGTCGAGGCCGCCGGCGACGTCAACACCCTGCTGCTCGACAAGACCGGCACCATCACCCTGGGCAACCGCCAGGCCGCCGAGTTCCTGCCCGCCCCGGGCGTGGACACCGACGAACTGGCCAGCGCCGCCCAGCTCTCCTCCCTGGCGGACGAGACCCCCGAGGGCCGCTCGATCGTGGTCCTGGCCAAGACCGAGTACGGTCTGCGGGCCCGCGCCCAGGGCGAGTTGACGCACGCCACCTGGGTCCCGTTCACCGCTCAGACCCGCATGTCGGGGGTGGACCTGGACGAGGCCGACGGCGTCCACCAGGTCCGCAAGGGCGCCGCCGGGTCCGTCTCCAACTGGGTTACGGAGAACGGTGGTTCGGTCGGCGACGAGGTCGCCACCCTGGTCGACGGCATCTCCGCCGCCGGTGGCACCCCGCTGGTCGTGGCCACCAAGGTCGGCAGCAAGCCGGCCCGCGTCCTGGGTGTCATCCACCTCAAGGACGTGGTCAAGGAGGGCATGCGGGAGCGCTTCGACGAGCTTCGCCGGATGGGCATCAAGACCATCATGATCACGGGCGACAACCCGCTGACCGCCAAGGCGATCGCGGAGGAGGCCGGCGTGGACGACTTCCTCGCCGAGGCCACGCCCGAGGACAAGATGGCCCTGATCAAGAAGGAGCAGGAGGGCGGCAAGCTGGTCGCGATGACCGGCGACGGCACCAACGACGCCCCCGCGCTCGCCCAGGCCGACGTCGGCGTCGCGATGAACACCGGGACCATGGCGGCCAAGGAGGCCGGCAACATGGTCGACCTGGACTCCAACCCGACCAAGCTGATCGAGATCGTGGAGATCGGCAAGCAACTGCTGATCACCCGCGGTGCGCTGACCACCTTCTCGATCGCCAACGACGTGGCCAAGTACTTCGCGATCATCCCCGCGATGTTCGCCGGGGTCTACCCGGGCCTGAAGCACCTCAACATCATGGGCCTGCACAGTCCGCAGTCCGCGATCACCTCGGCGATCATCTTCAACGCCCTTGTCATCATCGGCCTGATCCCGCTCGCCCTGCGCGGTGTGAAGTACCGCCCCTCCGACGCCAGTTCCCTGCTGCGCCGCAACATCGGGATCTACGGCTTCGGCGGTCTGGTGGTGCCGTTCGTCGGCATCAAGCTGATCGACCTGATCGTCCAGTTCATCCCCGGCCTCAGCTGACGCGGGAAGGAGAAACACCATGTCCAAGCCCCTGCCGACGACCATCCGTACGCACTGGACCGCGCTGCGCGCGCTGCTCGTGCTCACGGTGATCCTGGGAGTCGCCTACCCGCTGCTGGTCACCGGGATCAGCCAGGTCGCGTTCAGCGACAAGGCCAACGGCTCGATCGTGAAGTCCGACGGCAAGGAAGTCGGTTCCAGCCTGCTCGGCCAGAACTACAACCTGCCCAAGGTCAACCCGGACGACCCGAAGGAGGACCCCAAGCCGGACCCGAAGTTCTTCCAGCCCCGGCCCTCCGCCAACAACTACGCCGGCGACAACTCGGGCGCCTCCAACCTCGGCCCGAACAGCGACGACCTGCTCAAGGCCGTCAACGACCGCCGCGCCGCCGCCGCCGAGTTCGACGGCGTCGACCCGGCCAGCGTCCCGGTCGACGCGCTGACCGCCTCCGGCTCCGGCCTCGACCCGCACATCTCGGTGGCCTACGCCAAGGAGCAGGTCAACCGGGTCGCCAAGGAGCGCAACCTGCCGGTGGAGACGGTCGCCAAGCTGGTCGACACGTACACCGAGGGCCGCTCGGTCGGCTTCCTCGGTGACGAGGGCGTCAACGTCGTGCTGCTCAACAAGGCCGTCAGCGAAGCGAAGTGACCGAGCAGACGTGACCGAGCAGAAGTGACCGAACAGTGACACCGCACCCCGTGCCGGGGTGACCGGGCCGACCCGGGCGCGGGAGGATGCCTCCCGCGCCCGGGTCGGCTGCCCCGTATCCGCAGACGCGTACCGCCCAGCCGTCGACTCCTGATGGAAAGAAGCAGTGCTCATGGCCCGCGACCTCACCCCCGGCTCCGGCACCCGCACCGGCCGCCTGAGGGTGTACCTCGGCTCCGCCCCGGGGGTCGGCAAGACCTACCGGATGCTGGACGAGGCCCGGCGCAGACAGGAGCGCGGGGCCGACGTCGTGGTCGGGTACATCGAGTGCCACGGCCGCCGTCACACCGAGGCCATGATCGACGGCCTGGAGGTCCTGCCGCGCGTCCACCGCTCCTACCGCGACGCCGAGTTCGAGGAGATGGACCTCGACGGGCTGCTCGCCCGCCGCCCCTCCGTCGTCCTGGTCGACGAACTGGCGCACACCAACATCCCCGGCGGCCGCCACGCCAAGCGCTGGCAGGACGTCGAGGAACTGCTCGCCGCCGGGATCGACGTCATCACCACCGTCAACATCCAGCACCTGGAATCGCTGAACGACGTCGTCCAGAAGATCACCGGCATCCCGCAGCGCGAGACCGTCCCGGACGAGGTGGTCCGTCGGGCCGACCAGCTCGAACTCGTCGACATGGCGCCGCAGGCGCTGCGCCGGCGCATGGCCCATGGCAACGTCTACAAGGCGGAGAAGGTGGACGCCGCGCTCTCCAACTACTTCCGGGTCGGCAACCTCACCGCCCTGCGCGAACTCGCCCTGCTCTGGGTGGCCGGGCGGGTCGACGAGGGGCTGCGCGACTACCGGGCCAGCCACAACATCGACCGGGTCTGGGAGACCCGCGAACGGGTGGTGGTCGCCCTCACCGGCGGCCCGGAGGGCGAGACCCTGGTCCGCCGCGCCGCCCGGATCGCCGTCGCCGCGGGCGGCGAGCTGATGGCCGTGCACGTCTCCCGCAGCGACGGCCTGGCCGGCGCCTCCTCCGCCGCGCTCGCCCAGCAGCGCCAGCTGGTCGAGAGCCTCGGCGGCAGCTACCACGTGGTGGTCGGCGACGACGTCCCCATCGCGCTGCTGGCCTTCGCCCGCGCCCACGACGCCACCCAGCTGGTGCTCGGCACCAGCCGCCGCGGCCGGATCAACCGCTTCCTCACCGGCCCGGGCACCGGGCAGACCACCGTGGACGCCTCCGAGGACATCGACGTCCACATGGTCACCCACGAGTTCACCGGCCGCGGCCGGCTGCCCTCGCTGGGCCGGCGCCACTCCAGGCGCCGCACCATCCTCGGCTACGCGGCCGGCTTCGTGGTGCCCTGGCTGCTCACCGCCGTGCTCTCCCAGGCGCACCGGACCATCAACCTCACCACCGAGGCGCTGATCTTCCAGCTCGGCGTGGTCATCGTGGCCCTGCTCGGCGGCGCGATGTCCGCCCTGCTGGCCGCGTTCATCGCCTCGGTGCTGCTGAACTACTACTTCATCCCGCCGGTCCACAGCCTGACCATCGGCGAGACCAACAACATCGTCGCCCTGGTGGTCTTCGCCGCCATCGCGCTCACGGTCTCCACGGTGGTCGACCACGCCGGCCGGCTCACCACCCGGGCCGCCCGCGCCACCGCCGAGGCCGAGACCCTCTCCACCCTGGCGGGCAGCGTGCTGCGCGGCGCCGACGCGCTGCCCGCCCTGCTGGAGAAGTCCCGGACGGCCTTCGGCATGCAGACCGTCGCCCTGCTCTCCCGCTCCGACGGCGAGGTGCTCGCCCACTGCGAGGCCGAACACCCGGACGACGCCGGGGCGCGGCACGAGACCACCGAGGTCCCGGTCGGGGCCGATGCCCTGCTGGTCCTCACCGGCCGCCGGCTGCCCGCCGCCGACCAGCGGGTGCTCACCGCCTTCGCGGCCCACGTCGCCGCCGCACTGGAGCGGGACCGGCTGGCCGTGGTCGCCGCCGAGGTCGAGCCGATCAAGGCCGCCGACCGGATGCGCACCGCGCTGCTCGCCGCCGTCAGCCACGACCTGCGCACCCCGCTCGCCGCCGCCCGCGCCTCGGTCGGCTCACTGCGCAGCCCCGACGTCGAGTTCTCGCCCGAGGACCAGGCCGAACTCCTCGCCACCGCCGACGAGTCACTGGTCAAGCTCACCCGGCTGGTGGACAACCTGCTCGACATGAGCCGCCTCCAGGCCGGCGCGCTCACCCTGCACCTCACCGAGACCCACCTGGACGAGATCCTGCCCAGGGCGCTGGACAGCCTCCCCGACCCGTACGCGCCGGTCCAGCCGCTGGACCTGGACACCGCCCCGCCGGTGCTCGCCGACCCGCCGCTGCTGGAGCGGGTGCTCGCCAACGTGATCACCAACGCGCTGCGCTACAACGCGCCCGGCGCGCCCGTCCTGGTCACCGCCAGCCACCACGCCGACCAGGTCGAGATCCGGGTGATCGACCGCGGCCCCGGCATCGCCCCCGAGGACCGCGACCGGGTCTTCCTGCCCTTCCAGCGCCTCGGCGACACCGACAACACCACCGGCGTCGGCCTGGGCCTGGCGCTCTCCCGCGGCCTCGCCGAGGCCATGGGCGGCAGCCTGGAGGTGGAGGACACCCCGGGGGGCGGCACCACCATGCTGCTCACCCTGCCCGCCGCCACCTCGCAGTTCACCACCGAGCAGCTCACCACCGAGCAGCTCACCGAGCAGCTCACCACCGAGCAACTCACCGCCGAGCAACTCACCGAGCAGTTCACCACCGAGCAGTTCACCGCCGAGCACTTCGCCACCGGGGAGGAACCACCGCACCATGAGTGAACGAAGTGAACGGACCGTCGACAACTGCGAGATCCTCGTCGTCGACGACGAACCGGCCCTGCTGCGCACCCTGCGGATCAACCTCAGCGCCCGGAAGTACGCCGTGCGCACCGCCGCCAGCGGCGGCGAGGCGCTCGACCGGGCCGCGCACTCCGCCCCGGACGCCGTCCTGCTCGACCTCGGCCTGCCGGACCTCGACGGCATGGACGTGCTGCGCGGACTGCGCACCCACAGCGCGGTGCCGATCATCGTGCTCTCCGGCCGTTCCGACGCCGCCGACAAGATCGGCGCCCTCGACGCGGGCGCCGACGACTACCTCACCAAGCCGTTCCTGATGGACGAACTGCTGGCCCGGTTGAGGGCGGTGCTGCGCCGGCCGCTGAACCCGGTCCCGTCGGGCCGGCCGGTGATCGGCGACCACACCGTCGACCTCGCGGCCACCACGGTGCTCGGCCCGAGCGGCCCGGTGCGGCTCACCCCGACCGAGTGGCGGATCCTCGGCCTGCTGCTCGCCAATCCCGGCCGGCTGGTGCCCGGACGGCAGATCCTGCGCGAGGTGTGGGGCCCGGCCCAGGAGGCGCGCGGCAACTACCTGCGGGTCTACCTCGCCGGGCTGCGCCGGAAGCTGGAGCGAGATCCGGCCCGGCCGCGGCACCTGATCACCGAGCCGGGGATCGGCTACCGCTACGTGCCGTGACCGCGCGGGGCGTCAACGGGCCGTCAAGAGGGGCCCGGTGGGCGACAGGAGAGCGTCAAGGCCGGTCGGGGCGGTGCTCCGTGGTCGTAGTGTCAGTGCTGGAACGAGCGGGCCCTGCTCCATGTGGGGGAAGCCTGGGGCCGCTCCAGCCGCCATCCAAGGGCGGCCAGTAATGGGGGAGGGGCGCGCGATGCGAATCGCGCGCCCCTTTGGTTTCCGCCGCTCCACCCGCTCGTCGCGCCTGTTCAGCAGCCTGTTCAGCGGTCCGTTCAGCAGTCGGTTCAGCAGTCCGTGCCGCCGGATTGCCGGGGCAGCGCCAGCGCCACGGTGTCCGCGAACTCCCGTACCGCACTGGTCCGGCTGACCACCCGGCCGCTGTGCACCACCAGCCGGCTGTGCCCGCCCGCGAGCGCCCCGGCCAGGCTGTCCCCGCGCACCGCCAGCAGCTCCGCCGGGAACCCGGCGTCCACCCGGACCGGCGGCAGTCCGAGCGTCGCCCGCGCCTGGTTCGCCACCGCGTCGTACGCCGCGCCCGGGTCCAGCTCCCCGCCCGCCGCGAGGAGGTAGGCCGACTCCAGCGGATCGGCTCGGCCGACCGGGTTGGACTGGTCCCGCAGAGCACCGCTGCCGGCCGCCATCGGCACCCGGGCCGCGGCCAACTCCCGTACCAGGCCGGGCCGCGG
Source organism: Kitasatospora sp. NPDC023176 (assembly GCF_055560495.1). Lineage (NCBI taxonomy): Bacteria > Bacillati > Actinomycetota > Actinomycetes > Kitasatosporales > Streptomycetaceae > Kitasatospora > Kitasatospora sp. NPDC023176. Next base: position 203,546 of record NZ_JBVHIP010000006.1, read on the forward strand.
GGCGGCCGGACGGCCCTCCAGCCCGGTGCAGCCGCCGTTCTGCGGCAGCCAGACCACCCGCACCCCGCTGGTGGCCAGCACCGTGGCTGCGCCGCGCGGCAGCGCCCCGCACGGCCCGAGCGCCACCCGCGGCCGCAGCGGCGCCAAGGCGCTTGCCAGTCGCGCGAGTTGGGCCGCGTCCGCGGCGGTGGTGTGCAGGTCCACCGGGCAGTCCGCGTCCCGGGCGGCCTCCAGCAGCAGCTGTACGTACCCGGCCGGGTCCGGGTCCAGCTCCGGGCAGCCGCCGGCCGCGGTGGCGCCCAGCTTGAGGGCCTCGCGCAGTTGGGCGCGCCCGTCCGCGCCGGCCCGGCCGGTGAGCAGCCGGGGCATCGCCACCGCCTGGAGTTCGGCCAGGCCCCGCAGTGCCTGGCGGGCGGTGAGCACCGCCTCCAGCGGGCGCAGCCCGTGCACGTCGCCGATCCGTACGTGGGTGCGCTGGGCGGTGGCGCCGTAGCCGAGCGAGGTGAGCGCGGCCTCGGTGACCCGGCGGGTGAGGTCGGCGGGGGTGTCCGGCGGCGGGGCGGGCAGGGCGGCGGAGAAGGCGGAGTCGTAGTGGGCGTGCGCCTCGGCGGGGGCCGGGAGCAGCAGGTAGCCCTTGAGGTCGATCCGGGCGCCGGTGGTGACGGTGGGGGTGCCGGGCAGGGCGGGCAGTGGGCCGAGGCTGCCGACGGTGCCGACCGCCTGGATCCGGTCGCCGCTGATCCGGACGTCCACCACCCGCCCGTCGGCCAGTCGGGCTCCGGTGAGCAGCAGGACCGGGCCGTGCCCGAGCGGGTTGGCCGCCGGGCCGGGCCCTGAGTTCGGCCCGTCGGCGGCTGCGCTGTCCATCGCCGGCTCCTTCTCGCGCTGGCCAGTGGGCCCAGTGGGGGGATCGGCCGGTGCCCCGGCCAATGAGCGTCGAGCCTATGGCGCACGGGGGCGGGGTGCCGGGAGGCAAGCAATAGTCGTATCGGCTCGGGGCGCCCGGCTTCGGGGGCGATCGAACGCCCGGCCTTGGATCGTCCGTCCGTGCACCGCGCCGACCTGCGGTCTTCGCCTCGGGATACGGATTTCACCTCTGGGCGCGGAACGTGTAATCTCTTCCTCGTTCGCCCCTATAGCTCAGTCGGTAGAGCGTCTCCATGGTAAGGAGAAGGTCTGCGGTTCGATTCCGCATGGGGGCTCTGGTGAAAGGCAGTCAGCTTCGGCTGTGCTGCTGATCACTGTGGCGGTGTAGCTCAGTTGGTAGAGCAAGCGGCTCATAATCGCTGTGTCACCGGTTCAAGTCCGGTCACCGCTACCCCGCGTAGTCGGTCGGGAGATCGCACTCCCGGTCGGCTACTCTTGTTGTGTTCTTATTCGTTGTCCAAGGAAGGCACTCCCGTGGCTGCCACCGACGTCCGCCCGAAGATCACGCTGGCCTGCGTGGAGTGCAAGGAGCGGAACTACATCACCAAGAAGAACCGGCGTAATGACCCGGACCGTCTTGAGATGAAGAAGCACTGCCCCCGCTGCAACTCGCACACCGCTCACCGCGAGACCCGCTGACCCTGTCGCAGGGCGCCGGGCCTGTGTGAATCAGGTCTTCGACTCCGGGCCGCATCCCTCAACAGGGGGGTGTGGCCCGGAGTCTTTTTCGTATCCGTCCGCGTTTCCATCCCGCGTTTCCATCCGCGTTCCGAGGAGCTGCCATGGCGCTCGACCCCTCCTTCATCGGGCGTAGTTACCCGCCCACCGAGCCGTACGAGGTCGGCCGGGAGAAGATCCGCGAGTTCGCGGTCGCGATCGGGGACGCCAACCCGGCGTACACCGACGCGGAGGCCGCGAAGGCGCTGGGCCACCGGGACGTGATCGCCCCGCCGACCTTCCCGTTCGCGATCGCCTTCCAGGCGGCCGGCCAGGTCGTCGAGGACCCGGAGCTGGGCCTCGACTACAGCCGGGTGGTGCACGGTGACCAGAAGTTCCGCTACAGCCGCCCGGTGCAGGCCGGAGACCGGCTGACGGTCGCGGTGACCATCGACAACATCAAGTCGCTGGCGGGCAACGACGTGCTCACCGTGCGCGGCGAGGTGGCGGACGAGAGCGGCGAGCACGTGGTGACGGCGATCATGACGCTGGTGGCCCGGGCCGCCGACGAGACGGGGGAGTGAGCGCGATGGCGATCGACTACGACGAGGTCGAGGTCGGCACCGAGCTGCCGGCGCAGTCCTTCCCGGTGACCCGCGCCACACTGGTGCGCTACGCGGGCGCCTCCGGCGACTTCAACCCGATCCACTGGAACGAGAAGTTCGCGCTGGAGGTCGGTCTGCCGGACGTCATCGCGCACGGCATGTTCACCATGGCCGAGGCGATCCGGGTGGTCACCGACTGGGTCGGCGACCCGGCCGCGGTGGTCGAGTACGGCGTGCGCTTCACCCGGCCGGTGCCGGTGCCGAACGACGGGGTCGGCGCGGTGATCGAGGTCTCGGCCAAGGTCGCCAAGAAGCTGGACGACCGCAAGGTGCAGGTCGACCTGCTGGCCACCTCGGGCGGGCAGAAGGTGCTGGGGATGTCCCGGGCGGTCGTCCGGCTCGCCTGAGTCACCCGCTTTCCGGCGCGGACCGCCCGGCAGCCCGTTCCGCGGGCCGCCGGGCGGTCCGTCGTTCGGGGCGGTTCGGGCGAAGGGCTTGCGGAGATAGTGATTGGTCACTAACTTTGATCCCGTGGCGAAGACGAGCATGCGGATGAGTGCGGAGGAGCGGCGCGAGAGCGTCATCCGGGCCGCGATGATCGAGTTCGCCAGGAACGGCTACCGGGGGACGTCCACCGAGGCGATCGCCCGCCGGGTGGGCGTCTCGCAGCCGTACCTGTTCCGGCTGTTCCCGGGCAAGCAGGCGATCTTCACGGCCGCCGCCGAGCGCTGCATCGAGGAGACCTGGAAGGTCTTCGACGTGGCGTCGGCCGGGCTGACCGGCGAGGAGGCCGCCGCCAAGATGTCCGAGGCGTACATGGGCCTGGTCGAGGACGGTGAGCAGCTCATGATGCAGATGCAGCTCTACGTCTCGGTGTTCGCCTCCCGGATGGCCGGCGAGGACGAGATCGGCGAGACCGCCCGGCGGCTGTGGGGGGAGCTGTTCGAGCGGGTCCGGGAGCGGGTCGGCGGCGATGTGCAGGGAACCACGGAGTTCTTCGCCTACGGGATGCTGATCAACACGCTGGTGGCGTTGGGCTTCCCCCGGGAGCACCGGATCTGGGACGGCTTCGGCGAGCACGAGGAAGCCGAGTAGCGGGTCGCACGGCGGAGTCCGTGCGGCCTTTTCTCGGCCCGTGAAAGTTAGTGATCAATAACTATTCAGGAACCCTGGGGGACGTCATGACGGAGAAAACGGCGGAGAACACAGCCGGGAGCACGACCGGGAAGGCGATATCGACGGCGGCCGGGGCCTCGGCCGCCGTCGCGACGGAGAAGCCGGGCCTCGGCCGCACCGGCGTCTGGACCCTGGTGATCACCGCCCTCGCGGGCTTCATGGCCGCGCTGGACAACCTGGTCGTCACCACCGCGCTGCCGTCCATCCGCGAGGAGCTCGGCGGCGGACTGTCCGACCTGGAGTGGACGGTCAGCGCCTACACCCTCTCCTTCGCCGTGCTGCTGATGTTCGGCGCGGCGCTCGGCGACCGCTTCGGCCGCCGCCGGATGTTCCTGATCGGGCTCACGCTCTTCACCGCCGGCTCGGCCGCGGCGGCGCTCTCGCCCGGCATCGGCGAGCTGATCGCCGCCCGCGCCGTCCAGGGCGTCGGGGCCGCGGTGTCGATGCCGCTCACCCTCACCCTGCTGACCGCCGCCATCCCCGCCGCCAAGCGCGGGATGGCCTTCGGCATCTGGGCCGGCGTCAACGGCCTGGCCATCGCCACCGGCCCGCTGGTCGGCGGCACCCTGACCGAGAACTTCTCCTGGCAGTGGATCTTCTGGGTGAACGTCCCGGTCGGCATCGTGCTGGTGCCGCTGGCCGCCCTGAAGCTGCGTGAGAGCCGGGGCGCCAACCCGGCCCTGGACGTGGTCGGCACCGTCCTGGTCAGCCTCGGCCTGTTCGGCGTGGTGCTCGGCCTGATCCGCGGCAACCCGGACGGCTGGACCAGCCCGCTGGTGCTGGCCGCGCTGGCCGGCGGCGTGGTGCTGCTGATCGCCTTCGTGCGGTACGAGCAGCGCGGTGCCCGGCACCCGATGCTGCCGATGCGGCTGTTCCGCAACCGGACGTTCACCGCCGTCAACGCCTCCGGCCTGCTGATGTCCCTCGGGATGTTCGGCTCGATCTTCCTGATCAGCCAGCACCTGCAGACCGTCGGCGGCTACACCCCGGAGGAGGCCGGCATCCGGATGCTCCCGTGGACCGGGGTCGGGCTGATCGTCGCGCCGCTCGCCGGCATCCTGGCCGACCGCTTCGGCGGCCGGCTGATCGTGGTCCTCGGACTGGTGCTGCAGGGCGTCGGCCTGGCGCTGTACGCGGCGATCAACGCCGGACTCGGGCACTACGCGTACGGCCCGGTGGTGCCCGCCGTGGTGATGTGCGGGATCGGCATGTCGATGTACTTCGCGCCGACCGCCGCGATGGTGATGGACAGCGTCCGGCCCGAGGAGCAGGGCATCGCCTCCGGGGCCAACAACGCGCTGCGCGAGGTCGGCGGCGCGCTCGGGGTGGCCGTGCTGGCGGCGGTCTTCTCCGAGCAGGGCGGCGACGGCTCGGTCGGGACCTTCGTGGACGCGATGGTGCCCGCGCTGTACGTCGGCGCCGCGGTGGTGCTGGCGGCCGGGGCCTGCGCGCTGCTGCTGCCGAGCCGGTCGAAGCCGGTCGGGTCGGTCGAGTCGGTCGCGGTGGTCGAAGCCGAGCAGGCCGCGTCGATCGAGCGGGCCGTCGAGGCCGAGGAAGCGGCGGCGGACGTCACGGCGGGCGTGGCGGCCGGCCAGGACGGGGCGGTCACCGGGCCCGAGGACGGGCAGCCCGTCCCGGTCGAGGCCGCGAAGGCCTGAACGGCGGGCGCGGGTCACGGGGGCGGCCGGGCGGTCGCCCCCGTCCCCGTACGCTGGTGGGCGTGCTGGTAGAAAACGACGCCCCCCTCGCCCCGCTGACCACGCTCCGGCTCGGCGGCCCGGCCCGCCGGCTGGTGACCGCCCACACCGACGACGAGGTGATCGCCGCCGTCCGCGAGGCCGACGCGGCCGGCGAGCCGCTGCTGGTCCTCGGCGGCGGCTCCAACCTGGTGATCGGCGACGCCGGCTTCCCCGGCACGGTGCTGCGGATCGCCACCACCGGCTTCGACCTGGCGGGCACGGTGCTGGAGCTGGCGGCCGGCGAGGTGTGGTCGGAGGCGGTCGCCCGTACGGTGCGCGAGCACGGCCTGGCCGGGATCGAGTTCCTGGCCGGCATCCCCGGCTCGGCCGGCGCGACCCCGGTGCAGAACGTCGGCGCGTACGGCCAGGAGGTGGCCCAGACGGTCACCGAGGTGGTCGCGTACGACCGCACGGCGGGCGAGGTGGTCACGCTCGACAACGCCGGCTGCCGCTTCTCCTACCGGCACAGCCGCTTCAAGGCCGAGCCGGACCGCTACGTGGTGCTGCGGGTGCGGTTCGCGCTGGCGGACCACGCGGGGCTCTCCACCCCGGTCAAGTACGCGGAGGTGGCCAGGCACTTCGGCGTCGAGCAGGGCGAGCGGGTGCCGCTGGCCGAGGCGTACGAGGCGGTGCTGGGGCTGCGTTCCGGCAAGGGCATGGTGCTGGACCCGGCGGACCACGACACCTGGTCGGCCGGCTCCTTCTTCACCAACCCGGTGCTCACGGCGGCGCAGTACGAGTCCTTCCGTATCCGCCCGGGGGCCGAGAACGCCCCCGCCTATCCGGCCCCGGAGGGCTGTACCAAGACCTCGGCGGCCTGGCTGATCGACCGGGCGGGCTTCGGCAAGGGCTACGGCGACGGCCCGGCGACGCTCTCCACCAAGCACACCCTGGCGCTCACCAACCGCGGCGCGGCCACCGCCGAGGACCTGCTGGCCCTGGCCCGGGAGATCCGGGACGGGGTCCGCGAGGCCTTCGGGGTGGAGCTGGTGAACGAGCCCGTGATGGTGGGCGTCAAGCTCTAGGGTCCGTCTTCGGACCCTAGGCGGTGCTCCCGGCCGGCACCGGGGTGCCCACCAGCCAGGCGTCGATGTCCGCCAGCAGCTCCTTGCGGACGGCCTCCGGCGCGCACGAGCCGCGCACCGACTGCCGTGCCAGCTCGGCGAGTTCGGCGTCGCTGAAGCCCAGGGCGTCCCGGGCCAGGTCGTACTGGGCGGCCAGCCGGCTGCCGAACAGCAGCGGGTCGTCCGCGCCGAGCGCCAGCGGCACCCCGGCGTCGAACAGCCGGCGCAGCGGCACCTCCTCGGGGCGCTCGTAGACGCCGAGCGAGACGTTGGAGGCCGGGCAGACCTCGCAGGTGATCTGGCGGTCCGCCAGCCGGGCCATCAGCCTGGGGTCCTCGGCGGCCCGGACGCCGTGGCCGATCCGGCCGGCGCCCAGGTCGTCCAGGCAGTCCCGGACGGACTCCGGGCCGGCCAGTTCGCCGCCGTGCGGGGCGGCCAGCAGCCCGCCCTTGCGGGCGATCTCGAAGGCCCGGTCGAAGTCCCGGGCCAGGCCGCGGCGCTCGTCGTTGGAGAGGCCGAAGCCGACAACACCGTGGTCGGCGTAGCGGACGGCGAGCCGGGCGAGCGTCCGGGCGTCCATCGGGGACTTCATCCGGTTCGCCGCGACCAGCACCCGGATGCCCACCCCGGTGGCCGCCGCGGCGTGCTCCACCGCGTCCAGGATCAGCTCCAGCGCGGGGATCAGTCCGCCGAGCCGGGGCGCGTAGGAGGTCGGGTCGACCTGGATCTCCAGCCAGCGGGAGCCCTCCCGCCGCTCGTCCTGGGCGGTCTCCAGGACCAGCCGCCGGATGTCCGACTCGTCCCGGAGCACCGAGCGGGCGGTGTCGTAGAGACGCTGGAAGCGGAACCAGCCGCGCTCGTCGGTGGCGCGCAGTTTGGGCGGCTCGGCGGAGCTGAGGGCCTCCGGCAGCCGGACGCCGTGCTTGTCGGCCAGCTCCAGGAGGGTGGCGGGCCGCATCGAGCCGGTGAAGTGCAGGTGCAGGTGGGCCTTCGGGAGGCCCCTGACGTCTCGCGGGTTCAACAGGCGTTCCATTCGCCGATACTGCCGTATCCGACCCCCAAACGGGAACCGCCCCCTTTCCGTCCCCCGAAGGGGTGAAAGAGGGCGGTGCGGCCATGCGCCCGCTCGCCGGTGCGGCGGGTGAATCCCGGGTGCCGGGTTGACCGGTGAGGTCAGTCGCGGGCCTCGCCGAGCAGCTTCTGGACCCGGCCGACGCCCTCGATCAGGTCGGCGTCACCGAGCGCGTAGGAGAGCCGCAGGTAGCCGGGGGTGCCGAAGGCCTCGCCCGGGACGACCGCGACCTCGGCCTCGTCCAGGATCAGGGTGGCCAGCTCGCCGGAGGTCTGCGGGCGCCTGCCGCGGATCTCCTTGCCCAGCAGGCCCTTGACCGACGGGTAGACGTAGAACGCGCCCTCGGGCTCGGGGCACAGGACGCCCTCGATCTCGTTGAGCATCCGCACGATGGTCTTGCGGCGGCGGTCGAAGGCCTCCCGCATCTCGGCCACGGCGTCCAGGTCGCCCGCGACGGCGGCCAGCGCGGCGCGCTGGGCGACGTTGGAGACGTTGGAGGTCGCGTGCGACTGCAGGTTGGTCGCGGCCTTGATCACGTCCTTGGGGCCGATCACCCAGCCCACCCGCCAGCCGGTCATCGCGTAGGTCTTGGCGACGCCGTTGACGACGATGCACTTGTCGGCCAGCTCGGGCAGCAGGGCCGGCAGCGAGGTGAAGGTCGCGTCGCCGTAGACCAGGTGCTCGTAGATCTCGTCGGTGAGCACCCACAGGCCGTGCTCCAGCGCCCAGCGGCCGATCGCCTCGGCCTCGGCCTTGGTGTACACCGCGCCGGTCGGGTTGGACGGCGAGACGAACAGCACCACCTTGGAGTTCTCGGTGCGGGCGGCCTCCAGCTGCTCGACCGACACCTTGTAGCCGGTGGTCTCGTCGGAGAGGACCTCCACCGGGACGCCGCCGGCCAGCTGGACCGACTCCGGGTAGGTGGTCCAGTACGGGGCCGGGATGATGACCTCGTCGCCCGGGTCGAGGATCGCGGCGAAGGCCTCGTAGATCGCCTGCTTGCCACCGTTGGTGACCAGCACCTGGGAGGCGTCCACCTGGTAGCCGGAGTCGCGCAGCGTCTTGGCGGCGATCGCGGCCTTCAGCTCGGGCAGGCCACCCGCCGGGGTGTAGCGGTGGTTCTTCGGGTCGCGGCAGGCTTCGACGGCCGCCTCGACGATGTAGTCCGGCGTGGGGAAGTCGGGCTCGCCGGCTCCGAAGCCGATCACCGGCCGGCCGGCGGCCTTGAGGGCCTTGGCCTTGGCGTCCACGGCGAGGGTCGCGGACTCGGCGATCGCGCCGATCCGGGCGGAGACCCGGCGGTCGGCGGGGCGGATGGACTGGTCGGGCTGCGGGGTGGAAGCGCTCATGCCTGCATCGTCGCAGAATCGGGACGGACCGGGCAGGGCGGTTTCATCATCCGTACGGCTCCGTCCGCATCGCGGTCCCCGGCGATCCGCCGGTGACCGCCCCACCGGGCCTGAGATCCGCCGGGCGGTCGTCGGCTCCGGAAGAAGAGGTTCGACCAAACACCCCTCGACCACGTACACTCGCTCCTCGACGGCCCACCGGAAAAGACCGGAGCTTCCACCGCCTGTACAGACAGCGGGGGGAGATGCGGTAGGTTGGTCGCCACCAGGAGCCGCGAGGTTCTGTAGGGCAATAGCTCAATTGGTAGAGCACCGGTCTCCAAAACCGGCGGTTGGGGGTTCGAGTCCCTCTTGCCCTGCTGCTTGACCCGTATTCAGCCCGTTCGCTCCACAGAGCGAGCGGGCTTGATGCGGAGAGGGCACCGATCAGCACCGCTTAAGCCGACCGCTCGTGCCTGAAACGGGTACGCAGGTGATGTTCGGCCGGACCCGGATTCAGGTGAGGACGAGTGACGGAGACCACGGGCTCCACCGCAACGCCTGAGAGCGGCAACCCCGAGGGGGCCGACGGCGCTGCCGAGACCACGTCTGCCGAGGGCGACAAGAAGTCCGGCAAGCAGAAGAAGTCCGGCAAGCGGGCCAAGATGGGTCCGTTCGCGCGGATGGGCCTCTTCTACCGCCAGATCATCGCCGAGCTGCGCAAGGTCGTCTGGCCCACTCGGAGCGAGCTCACCAACTACACCACGGTCGTGGTGACCTTCGTCGTGGTCATGATGGGCTTCGTCGCCGGCCTCGACTACGGCCTCTCCAAGCTGAGCTTCCTCGTCTTCGGCTGATCGAGCCCGCACCTCCGAACCACCCCCCGACCCGGGCCGAATCATCGGTCCGGGTCGAGCTGTCGGCGGCGGACGTACGCGCGCGTACCGTGGACTCGGTACTGTTGAAGTCTCCGAGACCTCTCCTGGCGCCCGCGTGAGCGGCCGCGCGCCGGTCCGGTTTCGGAGCGCGCCACCTTCACCATCTCCAGGAAAGAAGCAGCCACCGTGTCTGAGTCCCCCCTGTACGACGCCGACGAGACCGTCCGCGAGGCGGATGTCGCCGCCGAGCTGGACGCGGCCGAGCTGGCTGACGACACCGAGTCCGCCGAGCAGATCGTCGACGCCGCGGACGGCGACGAGGACGAGGTCGAGGCGTACGACGAGGCCGAGGCGGGTGAGCCGGCCGAGGAGGCCGCTCTGCACGTGGAGGGCGAGGAGGAGCCCGTCGCCGAGGAGTCGGCCGACGAGGAGCCCGCCGAGGACGAGACCGCTGAGGACGAGGCCGCCGAGGAGGAGGCCGAGGTCGACCCGGTCGCCAAGTTCCGCGAGGACCTGCGCTTCATGCCGGGTGAGTGGTACGTGATCCACACCTACGCCGGCTACGAGAACCGGGTGAAGCAGAACCTGGAGCAGCGCGCCGTCTCGCTGAACGTCGAGGAGTACATCTTCCAGGCCGAGGTGCCGCAGGAGGAGGTCGTCCAGATCAAGAACGGCGACCGCAAGACCATCCGCCAGAACAAGCTCCCCGGCTACGTCCTGGTGCGCATGGACCTCACTCCCGAGTCCTGGGGCGTCGTGCGCAACACCCCCGGTGTCACCGGCTTCGTGGGCAACGCCTACGACCCGTACCCGCTGACCCTGGACGAGGTCGTCAAGATGCTCGCCCCGGACGTCGAGCGCCAGGCGGCCAAGGAGGCCGGCAAGCCCTCGCCGGTCAAGCCCAGCGAGATCCAGGTCCTGGACTTCGAGGTCGGCGACTCGGTCACCGTCACCGACGGCCCGTTCGCGACCCTCCAGGCGACCATCAACGAGATCAACCCGGACTCGAAGAAGGTCAAGGGCCTGGTCGAGATCTTCGGCCGGGAGACCCCGGTCGAGCTCTCCTTCGACCAGATCCAGAAGAACTAGTCCCACGGTCTTCGGATTCGGGGCAGGGCTGAGGCCCTGCCCCGAATCCGTTTTGGTCCAGCGGCGCGGACGCGTTAGCCTGGTCTGATGTGTGTGCTGGCGGCCGGGAGTCGCCCCGGTTCCGCACGCACCAGCAATCACCTCTCGGAAGGACCCGGAGAGACATGCCTCCCAAGAAGAAGAAGATCACGGGGCTTATCAAGCTCCAGATCAACGCCGGTGCGGCCAACCCGGCGCCGCCGGTCGGCCCCGCGCTGGGCCAGCACGGCGTCAACATCATGGAGTTCTGCAAGGCCTACAACGCTGCGACCGAGTCGCAGCGCGGCATGATCGTGCCGGTGGAGATCACGGTCTACGACGACCGTTCCTTCACCTTCATCACGAAGACGCCGCCGGCCGCGCGCCTCATCCTGAAGGCTGCGGGCGTCGACAAGGGCTCCAGCGAGCCGCACAAGACCAAGGTCGCCAAGCTCACGAGCGCCCAGGTCCGCGAGATCGCCACGACCAAGATGCCCGACCTGAACGCCAACGACCTGGACGCCGCGGCGAAGATCATCGCCGGCACCGCCCGGTCGATGGGCATCACCGTCGAGGGCTGACAGCCCCTTCGTCCTCTGTGGTAGGGCCCGCGCAGGCCCGGGACACCACAACTCCATTCACCATTCAGGAGCAGCTATGAAGCGCAGCAAGGCCCTGAAGGCCGCGGACGCCCAGGTCGACCGCGAGCGCCTTTACGCCCCCCTCGAGGCCGTCCGCCTCGCCAAGGCGACCAGCACCACCAAGTTCGACGGCACCGTCGAGGTCGCCATGCGTCTGGGCGTCGACCCGCGCAAGGCCGACCAGATGGTCCGCAGCACCGTGATCCTCCCGCACGGCACCGGTAAGACCGCTCGGGTCCTGGTCTTCGCGACCGGCGAGCGTGCCGAGGCCGCGCGTGCTGCGGGCGCCGACATCGTCGGCTCCGACGAGCTCATCGACGAGGTCGCCAAGGGCCGCCTCGACTTCGACGCCGTCGTCGCCACCCCGGACCTCATGGGCAAGGTCGGTCGCCTGGGCCGCGTGCTCGGCCCCCGTGGCCTGATGCCGAACCCGAAGACCGGCACCGTGACCCCGGACGTGGCCAAGGCCGTGAACGAGATCAAGGGCGGCAAGATCGAGTTCCGCGTCGACAAGCACTCGAACCTGCACTTCATCATCGGTAAGGCCTCCTTCACCGACGAGCAGCTGGTCGAGAACTACGCCGCCGCGCTGGACGAGGTGCTCCGCGCCAAGCCGTCCGCCGCCAAGGGCCGCTACATCAAGAAGACCGCGTTCTCGACCACCATGGGCCCCGGCATCCAGGTGGACCCGAACCGCACCCGCAACCTCCTCACCGAGGAGGACCCGGCCGCGGTCTGAGCCCCAGTGCTCTAGAGCTGTCCGCACGGCGGGCCCGTACCCCCTTCACCGGGGGTGCGGGCCCGCCGTCGTTCGTTCTCCGGGGGCCGCTCGAACGGTTGCCGGATCGGGACACGGAGGAATGGGAACGCGTGCCCGAGTCGTCGTACGCTCTGCCGGTCAGATCATGTGGAGAACCTGTGACCGCCGGAGTGTGCCGTGCCGCCCGCCCTTCGCCCCGCCGCGCTCGCGGCGGCCCTGCTGCTGCTCGGCGTCTCCACCGGATGCAGCGTGCTGGCCGCCCCGGGCACCCGCGTTCCCGGTGCGCCGGCGCCGATCCCGCCCAAGCAGGTGGTGCTCGCGGCCGCCCAGGCCCTGGACGACACCGGCGGCGCCCGGATCGACCTGGTGCGGGAGGGCCCGGACGGCCGCCGCACCGCCGACGGCACCCTGGTCTGGGGCGACCGGGACGAGGCCGCGCTGACCGTCACCGACGAACTGGGCACCGCGCGGCTGGCCCTCCGGGACGGCGGGCTCGACCTCGCCTACCAGGGGGGCGCGGCCAAGCACGCGGAACGCGCCACCGCGGAGTCGCTCGACCCGGCGGCCGGCACCGACCCGGCCGGCTACGCGGGCGGCTGGATGACCGCGCTGGTCACCAATCCGGGCAGCCGGGCGTACGCGATGGCGCAGACCGACCGGCTCGGCTCGCTCGGCGGCGAGCAGCTCGACGGGACGACCGTCGCGCACTACCGGGGCACCGCCCCGGTGGCCGACTACTTCGGCGCGGACCGGGAGTTGACCCCCCAGCAGCTGGCCGTGGTGGTCGGCTGGTACCGGCAGCGCGGGGTCACCGAGATCGGCTACGACGTCTGGGTCGGCCCCGGTCAGCGGCTGCTGAGGCTGCGTGAGAGCGCCCGGGGAAGCGCCGGAACCACGGTGACCACAACGGATGTCTCAGCCGCCGGGGAGGGGGAGACGACACCCGCCGCCGCCGGGTGACGGGAGCGGGATATCCGGTGCGGGCCGGACTTGGCGATCCGTTAGAGTCCGGCTGAGAAGAAGCTGAGGATCGGCTCTTCCGAAGAACTTACGGGGGTACCTCCATGCGTGCTGTCCGCCTCGCCTCGACCGTCGCGACCGCCGCCGTCCTGCTGGCCGCCCTCACCGCCTGCGGCAGCAAGGGCGGCGACAGCAAGGCCACCGCCAACGACGCCAAGGACGCCGGCGCGGCCGCCGCCGCGGCCGGGCTGAGCGCGGACCCGAAGGCCGCGCTCGCCGCCGCCGCCCTGGTGATGCAGAAGGCCGGCAACGGCAAGGTCGCCATGACCTCGCCGGACGCCTCCAGCCCGGGCGGCAGCGGCACCGCCGACTGGAAGGACCCGGGCAAGGTCGCCCTGGACGTGGCCAGCGACATGGACGGCAAGAAGCTCAAGATCCGGGTGATCGGGGCGGACGCCTACGTCGGCGGCGACGACGCCACGACCGCGGCCCTGCAGGGCAAGCACTGGGTCAAGGTGCCCTCCTCGGAGGAGATGGGCGGCGCCTTCGTGGTGATGGGCCAGATGATGAACCCGGTCGCCCAGCTCACCATCGCGGCCGGCAGCGGCAAGCTCAGCAAGGTCGGCCAGGAGAGCGTGGACGGCGTCCAGACCACCCACCTGCGGGCGGTCGAGGACACCGCCACCCTGGTGGCCGGGATGACCTCGCTGACGGCCGAGCAGCGCCAGTCCGTCCAGAAGACGCTGGAGGAGGACGGCAAGACCCTCACCATCGACTTCTGGCTGAACGGCAAGCAGGAGCTCGTCAAGTACCAGGAGTACGGCGACACCAACGGCGAGCAGAAGGCCGTCACCGTCAAGTACTCCGACCTCGGCAAGGGCACCAAGATCGAGGCGCCCGCCGCGGGCGACCTCGGCTCCCAGGCCGACCTCCTCAAGCTGTTCGGCTGATCCGGCCGAACGCTCGAACCGGAGCCCCGCCGGCTCCACCCGCCGCAACACCGGCTACCACCCCGGGCGCGTCGCGCGCCCGGGGGTTCTCAAGGGGGGAACACCATGGCTGGAACCCAGAAGACCGCCGTCGCCGTCGTCCTCGCCGCTCTGGCGCTGACCGCGACCGCCTGCGACAACAACGACTCCGGCGGCAAGAACGCCGCCCCGGCCGCCCCGGCCGCGCCGGCCGGTGCCGCCGCCGCGACCTCCGCCGCCGCCCCGGCCGCCCCGCCGGCCAAGGTGAGCCCGGCGGTCTTCCTGGAGCAGGTCACCAAGAAGACCGGCGCCGCCAAGTCGGCCAAGGTCGCCGAGGAGATCACGATCGGCTCCGTCTCGATGAAGGCCGGCGGCGCGCTGGCCTGGGGCGACGGTCTCCAGGGCGACATGACGATGGACATGTCCGGCACCCCGGGCGCCGAGAAGATGGCCGGCAGCATCGGTGGCACGGCGTTCGTGTACCGGTTCGTCCAGGACGGCATGTACATGAAGCTCGGTGGCGACGCCCTGAAGGCCTCCGACGGGCGGCACTGGGTGCACGTCGGCTACGACGACATGGCCAAGCTGCAGGGCGGTGCCGGCGGCGCGGGCAGCGCCGACCAGCTGAAGAAGGCCGACCCGGTGGAGGCGGTGCGCTCGGTGATCGCCTCCGGCAGCGTGACCGAGGTCGGCCAGGAGACGGTGAACGGCACGCCGGCCACCCACTACACCGGCACCTTGAAGGTGTCCGACCTGGCCGCGGCCAACGCCAACCAGCTGACCCCGGAGCAGCTCGACCACGTGAAGAAGTCGATGACCGCCGCGGGGGTCACCAGCGAGACCGTCGACATCTGGGTGGACGCCGACCAGCTGGTGCTCAAGCAGGCCGCGCAGGCCGACACCAAGGCCGGCGCGATGAAGTTCGCCGTCACCTACTCCGACTACGGCACCCCGGTCGCCACGACCGCGCCGGCCAAGTCCGACACGATCGAGATCGCCGAGCTGGCGCAGCTCGGCAAGAACGCCGCCGGCAGCTGACCCGGCTGCCCGGTCCGGTGCCCGACTCGTCCGTCCCGGTGGACGGGCCGGGCCCGGTGGGGCTCGGCCAGGGGGCCGCCACCGGCCGAGCCCGGTCCGGATGGCAAGGTGGCCCGGTGAGAGAGGAACGGACGATGGCGGGACGGCAGCGGCTGGCGGCACTGGCCGTCGTCGCCGTGCTCGCGGGCGGGCTGACCGGCTGCGGCGGGGGCGAGGACGCGCCCGCCTCGCCGTCCACCGGCTCCAGCGCGAGCAGCGCCCCCGCGACCGCCGCCACCCCGACCGGGCCGGCCAAGCCCACCGACCGCTCGCCGCACGGGGTGCTGCTCTCCGCCCAGCTGGCCATGCAGACCGCCCGCCGGGCCAAGGTCAGCTACCGGCTGGGCGCGGACGCCGGGTCCGGTCCGCTGTTCTGGTCGCCCAAGACGGCGCTGCAGATCAAGCGCTCCACCCCGGGCGACGCCGAACAGCTGATCGTCGTGGACACCGTCGCCTACCAGGGCGGCGACGCCGCCACCGCGGCCAAGCACGGCGGCAAGCACTGGGAGCGCTTCTCCGTCCCGCCCGACCCGGACGGCCACAAGGACGTCCCGTACGCGGGGCTGATCGACCTGCTGAACCCGGTCGAGGCGCTGGCCGCGGCCACCGCCGACGGGGTCGACCCGGCCTTCGTCGGCGAGGAGAAGTACGAGGACTCGACGGTCGAGCACTACCGGGTGACCACCACCGCCGAGCGGTACGCGGCCGCCCAGACCCAGCTGACCCAGTCCCGCCGGGACGGCCTGCGGGCCGCACTGGCCCCCGGCGGCTCGATCTCGCTCACCGTGGACCTCTGGCTGAACGACAAGGACCAGCTGGTCCGGCTCCAGCGCACCGGCAACGGGGACAGCGGCCGGGCGGACGACTCGGTGCTCTACGCCGACCTCGCCGGTCCGCTGCTCTCGGCCCAGGCCCCGGCCGAGACGGACACCGTGGACACCGGGGTCCGGACGGTCTCCCCGCTGGCCCGCTGAGCCCGGTCCGGGCCCGGCGGTTCACCCGTCCGAGGGCGATTTGCTTCGTACGGACGGGTCCGGTTACTGTTGCGGAAGCCAAAGACCGCTGGTTGTCGCCCCGCCCCCGTCAGGGAGTTGGGTGGCCGAAGGATCTGCGATTCGTCGCAGGCAGCCCGCGCAGGTGTGTCTGGAGCTTCGACTTCCGGGTGCCGCGTTCGCGCGAATGCCCGTTGAGGTCGTTTCGAGCCCCGTGCGCCTGCGCACCGGGGCTCATTGCATTTCGCAAGGGCTTTCCTTCCGTCCGGCCGGTTCGAGGCGTGAATGGTCGACTTTCGCGGTCGGCCGGACTTCGACATCACGGAAGGAGGCGTAAGCCTATGGCCAGGCCCGACAAGGCTGCCGCCGTCGCCGAGATCACGGACAAGTTCCGTGGCTCCTCCGCGGCGCTGCTCACCGAGTACCGCGGTCTCTCGGTGAAGCAGGTCAAGACTCTGCGTCGCTCGCTCGGCGAGAACGCCGAGTACGCCGTGGTGAAGAACACGCTGACCAAGATCGCGGCCAATGAGGCCGGGATCTCCGAGCTCGACGACCTGTTCAACGGTCCGACGGCTGTTGCCTTCGTCACCGGTGACCCGGTGGAGTCGGCGAAGGCTCTGCGTGACTTCGCCAAGGAGAACCCCGCTCTCATCATCAAGGGCGGTGTCCTTGACGGTAAGGCGCTGTCCGCCGATGAGATCAAGAAGCTCGCGGACCTCGAGTCCCGCGAGGTGCTGCTCGCCAAGCTGGCGGGTGCCCTGAAGGCCAAGCAGTCCCAGGCTGCCGCGCTCTTCCAGGCCCTGCCGTCGAAGCTCGTCCGCACTGTGGACGCGCTGCGCGACAAGGTCGAGCAGGGCGGTGCCGGTACGCCGGCTCCCGCCGCCGAGGACGAGGCCGCCGAGTAATTCGGCAGGCTCACGCCTCGCTGCGGGCCCGTACGCCCGCCAACCCGTACATCCGGCACCACCTGCCGATTTAGTGGAAGGACGCCAATCATGGCGAAGCTGACCCAGGACGAGCTGCTCGCGCAGTTCGAGGAGCTCACCCTCATCGAGCTCGCTGCCTTCGTGAAGGCCTTCGAGGACAAGTTCGACGTCACCGCTGCCGCTCCGGTCGCCGTTGCCGGCATCGCCGGTCCGGGCGCCGTGGCCGAGGCCGTTGAGGAGCAGGACGAGTTCGACGTCATCCTCGACGGTGCCGGCGACAAGAAGATCCAGGTCATCAAGGAGGTGCGCACCCTGACCTCCCTCGGCCTGAAGGAGGCCAAGGACCTCGTTGACACCGCTGGTGCCAAGGTCCTGGAGAAGGTTGCCAAGGACGTTGCCGAGAAGGCCAAGGCCGCCCTCGAGGGTGCCGGCGCCAAGGTCACCGTCAAGTGACTTCTCGCCCCCTCTGAGGGGGCCTGAGGCCGGGCCGATCACCCATGCGGGTGGTCGGCCCGGTCTTTTGCGTTCCGGGGGCCGGCGGCCTTCGCCCGCCCGGACCAGCGAGGCCACCGGAGTGGCCGATTGCCCACTCGGTACTGTCGGCCACGAGGAGTATGGTGATCACCGTCATCGACGGTGGCCCCCACCACGGCTTCTGTAACGCGGAGGGGCTTCGGTCCGATGAACGGGTCGAGGTCCGCCCCCGTCGGCGGGCCCTTGACGAACCCGGCGAGGCGCGCGATTCTCAAGGCGCGAGTCCGCCCCGGTTGGTCTGCTGCTGGATGCATAACCAGCGGCTCCGGCGGGAAATGACTCCACGTGAGTTAGAGCAGTACCCGGTGGGCGTCCGCGCCCCCGGCTACCGGGAGGAGTCTCCGATTCGGTTTCCGAATCAGAGCTGGACAGCAGTGTGGCCTTTGGCTACACTGTCCCTTTGCGCTGCCTGTTAGCTGCTCCGTGACTCGTCGCCCGGAGTTTGCGTTGCCCTGAAGGGGTCTGGCACCGCCTCCGCAAAGCGGCTCTGACCTGGGGTTTCGACCCCGGCGGAGGCCAGTGGCGAGGGAGACGGAATCCAGGCTCAAGCAGGCCCGGCTGGTACGCGCGTAGTGAGCTCCGAGCCCTCGGAAGGACCCCCCTCTTGGCCGCGCCGCGCAACGCCTCGAACAATTCCGCCGCATCCACCGCCCCGCTCCGCGTCTCGTTCGCGAAGATCAAGGAGCCCCTCGAGGTCCCCAACCTCCTGGCCCTGCAGACCGAGAGCTTTGACTGGCTGCTCGGCAACGCGGCCTGGAAGTCCCGGGTCGAGCAGGCGTTGGAGTCTGGTCAGGACGTCCCCACCAAGTCCGGTCTGGAGGAGATCTTCGAGGAGATCTCCCCGATCGAGGACTTCAGCGGGTCGATGTCCCTGACCTTCCGCGACCACCGTTTCGAGCCGCCGAAGAACTCGATTGACGAGTGCAAGGACCGCGACTTCACGTTCGCGGCTCCGCTCTTCGTCACGGCCGAGTTCACCAACAACGAGACCGGTGAGATCAAGTCTCAGACGGTCTTCATGGGCGACTTCCCGCTCATGACCCACAAGGGCACGTTCGTGATCAACGGCACCGAGCGTGTCGTCGTGTCGCAGCTCGTCCGCTCTCCGGGCGTGTACTTCGACTCCACCCTGGACAAGGTGTCCGACAAGGACATCTACTCCTGCAAGGTCATCCCCTCGCGTGGTGCCTGGCTGGAGATGGAGATCGACAAGCGCGACATGGTCGGCGTCCGCATCGACCGCAAGCGCAAGCAGTCCGTCACCGTGCTGCTGAAGGCTCTCGGCTGGACCAACGAGATGATTCTCGAGGAGTTCGGCGAGTACGAGTCCATGCGCAACACCCTGGAGAAGGACCACACCCAGGGCCAGGACGACGCGCTGCTGGACATCTACCGCAAGCTGCGTCCGGGCGAGCCGCCCACGCGCGAGGCCGCGCAGACGCTTCTGGAGAACCTGTACTTCAACCCGAAGCGCTACGACCTGGCCAAGGTCGGCCGGTACAAGCTCAACCGCAAGCTGGGCAACGCCGAGTCCCTGGACTCCGGCGTGCTCACCGAGCCCGACATCATCGGTGCGATCAAGTACCTGGTGAAGCTGCACGCGGGCGAGACCGAGTGGCGTGACGAGACCGGCCGCGACATCGTGGTCGAGGTCGACGACATCGACCACTTCGGCAACCGCCGCCTGCGCAACGTCGGCGAGCTCATCCAGAACCAGGTCCGTACGGGTCTCGCCCGTATGGAGCGCGTCGTGCGCGAGCGCATGACCACCCAGGACGTCGAGGCGATCACGCCGCAGACCCTGATCAACATCCGGCCGGTCGTCGCCTCCATCAAGGAGTTCTTCGGCACCAGCCAGCTGTCGCAGTTCATGGACCAGACGAACCCGCTGTCGGGCCTGACCCACAAGCGTCGTCTGTCCGCCCTCGGTCCCGGTGGTCTCTCCCGTGAGCGCGCCGGCTTCGAGGTCCGTGACGTGCACCCCTCGCACTACGGCCGCATGTGTCCGATCGAGACCCCGGAAGGCCCGAACATCGGTCTGATCGGGTCGCTGGCCTCGTACGGCCGGGTCAACGCCTTCGGCTTCATCGAGACCCCGTACCGCAAGGTCGTCGACGGTGTCGTCACCGAGAAGGTGGACTACCTCACCGCCGACGAGGAGGACCGCTACGTCATCGCCCAGGCGAACGCCCCGCTGACCGCGGACCTGCACTTCGCCGAGCCGCGTGTCCTGGTCCGCCGCCGTGGTGGCGAGATCGACTACATCCCGGGCTCCGAGATCGACTACATGGACGTCTCGCCGCGCCAGATGGTGTCGGTCGCGACCGCCATGATCCCGTTCCTCGAGCACGACGACGCCAACCGCGCGCTCATGGGCTCGAACATGATGCGCCAGGCGGTGCCGCTGCTGAAGAGCGAGGCCCCGCTGGTCGGTACCGGCATGGAGTACCGCTGCGCCGTCGACGCCGCCGACGTCATCACCGCCGAGAAGTCGGGCGTGGTGCAGGAGGTCTCGGCCGACTACGTCACCGTGGCCAACGACGACGGCACGTACACCACGTACCGCGCCGCCAAGTTCACCCGCTCCAACCAGGGCACCGCCTTCAACCAGAAGGTGCTCGTGGACGAGGGCGCCCGGGTCGAGGTCAACCAGGTGCTGGCCGACGGCCCGTGCACCGACGAGGGCGAGATGGCCCTCGGCAAGAACCTGCTCGTGGCGTTCATGTCGTGGGAGGGTCACAACTACGAGGACGCGATCATCCTGTCGCAGCGCCTCGTGCAGGACGACGTCCTCTCCTCGATCCACATCGAGGAGCACGAGGTCGACGCCCGTGACACCAAGCTCGGCCCCGAGGAGATCACCCGGGACATCCCGAACGTCTCCGAGGAGGTCCTCGCGGACCTGGACGAGCGCGGCATCATCCGGATCGGCGCCGACGTCGTCACCGGTGACATCCTCGTCGGCAAGGTCACCCCGAAGGGTGAGACCGAGCTGACCCCCGAGGAGCGCCTGCTCCGCGCGATCTTCGGCGAGAAGGCCCGTGAGGTCCGCGACACCTCGCTGAAGGTCCCGCACGGTGAGTCCGGCAAGGTCATCGGCGTCCGCGTCTTCGACCGCGAAGAGGGCGACGAGCTGCCCCCGGGCGTGAACCAGCTGGTCCGCGTCTACGTGGCCCAGAAGCGCAAGATCACCAACGGTGACAAGCTCGCCGGCCGTCACGGCAACAAGGGCGTCATCTCGAAGATCCTGCCGGTCGAGGACATGCCGTTCCTGGAGGACGGCACCCCGGTCGACATCATCCTCAACCCGCTGGGTGTCCCGTCCCGAATGAACCCGGGACAGGTCCTGGAGATCCACCTCGGGTGGCTCGCCAAGCAGGGCTGGGACGTCTCCGGTCTCGCCGACGAGTGGGCCCAGCGCCTGCAGGCGATCGGCGCCGACCAGGTCGAGGGCGGCACCAACCTCGCCACCCCGGTCTTCGACGGCGCCCGCGAGGACGAGATCACCGGCCTGCTGGACAACACCACCCTCACCCGTGACGGTGAGCGCCTGGTGAACTCCACCGGCAAGGCCCGCCTGTTCGACGGCCGCTCCGGCGAGCCGTTCCCGATGCCGGTCTCGGTCGGCTACATGTACATCCTCAAGCTGCACCACCTGGTCGACGACAAGCTGCACGCCCGTTCGACCGGTCCGTACTCGATGATCACCCAGCAGCCGCTCGGTGGTAAGGCGCAGTTCGGTGGTCAGCGCTTCGGTGAGATGGAGGTGTGGGCCCTCGAGGCGTACGGCGCTGCGTACGCCCTGCAGGAGCTGCTCACCATCAAGTCCGACGACGTGCTCGGCCGCGTGAAGGTCTACGAGGCCATCGTCAAGGGCGAGAACATCCCCGAGCCCGGCATTCCCGAGTCCTTCAAGGTTCTCATCAAGGAAATGCAGTCGCTCTGCCTCAACGTGGAGGTGCTGTCCTCGGACGGCCAGTCCATCGAGATGCGGGACTCCGACGAGGACGTCTTCCGCGCCGCCGAGGAGCTCGGCATCGACCTGTCCCGGCGCGAGCCGAGCAGCGTCGAAGAGGTCTGACGGAGGTCGGGCCGGCTCGCGCTTCTGAATCCAGCAGAGCGTGCGGCCGGCCCGCCCCCAGGCCCCCCTCAGACCAACAGACAAACTCTCGAATCACGAAAGAGGGCTTGACGACCAGTGCTTGACGTCAACTTCTTCGACGAGCTCCGCATCGGCCTGGCCACCGCCGACGACATCCGCCAGTGGTCCCACGGCGAGGTCAAGAAGCCGGAGACCATCAACTACCGCACCCTGAAGCCCGAAAAGGACGGACTCTTCTGCGAGAAGATCTTCGGCCCCACCCGGGACTGGGAGTGCTACTGCGGCAAGTACAAGCGCGTCCGCTTCAAGGGCATCATCTGCGAGCGCTGCGGCGTCGAGGTGACCCGCGCCAAGGTGCGCCGTGAGCGGATGGGCCACATCGAGCTGGCCGCCCCGGTCACCCACATCTGGTACTTCAAGGGTGTGCCGTCCCGCCTCGGCTACCTGCTCGACCTGGCGCCGAAGGACCTCGAGAAGGTCATCTACTTCGCCGCCTACATGATCACCTGGGTCGACGACGAGCGCCGCCAGCGCGACCTGCCGTCCCTGGAGGCGCACGTCTCGGTCGAGCGCCAGCAGATCGAGAACCGTCGCGACTCCGACCTCGAAGGCCGTGCCAAGAAGGCCGAGACCGACCTGGCCGAGCTGGAGGCCGAGGGCGCCAAGGCCGACGTGCGCCGCAAGGTGCGCGAGGGCGCCGAGCGCGAGATGAAGCAGCTGCGCGACCGCGCGCAGCGCGAGCTCGACCGCCTCGACGAGGTGTGGGCCCGCTTCAAGAACCTCAAGGTCCAGGACCTCGAGGGCGACGAGCTGCTCTACCGCGAGCTGCGCGACCGCTTCGGCACCTACTTCTCCGGCTCGATGGGCGCGGCGGCCCTCAAGGACCGCCTCGAGACCTTCGACCTGGCGGAGGAGGCCGAGCGTCTCCGCGAGATCATCCGCACCGGCAAGGGCCAGAAGAAGACCCGTGCGCTCAAGCGCCTCAAGGTCGTCTCCGCGTTCCTGCAGACCAGCAACAAGCCCAACGGCATGGTCCTGGACTGCGTCCCGGTCATCCCGCCGGACCTGCGTCCGATGGTGCAGCTGGACGGTGGCCGCTTCGCGACCTCCGACCTGAACGACCTGTACCGCCGCGTCATCAACCGCAACAACCGCCTGAAGCGCCTGCTCGACCTCGGTGCCCCCGAGATCATCGTGAACAACGAGAAGCGCATGCTCCAGGAGGCCGTCGACGCGCTGTTCGACAACGGCCGCCGCGGCCGTCCGGTCACCGGCCCGGGCAACCGGCCCCTGAAGTCCCTCAGCGACATGCTGAAGGGCAAGCAGGGTCGCTTCCGCCAGAACCTGCTCGGCAAGCGAGTCGACTACTCGGCCCGTTCGGTCATCGTCGTCGGCCCGCAGCTCAAGCTGCACCAGTGCGGTCTGCCCAAGGCCATGGCGCTGGAGCTCTTCAAGCCGTTCGTGATGAAGCGCCTGGTCGACCTGAACCACGCGCAGAACATCAAGTCGGCCAAGCGCATGGTCGAGCGTGCCCGCCCGGTCGTGTGGGACGTGCTCGAAGAGGTCATCGCCGAGCACCCCGTCCTGCTGAACCGTGCGCCCACCCTGCACCGCCTCGGCATCCAGGCCTTCGAGCCGCAGCTGGTCGAGGGCAAGGCCATCCAGATCCACCCGCTCGTCTGCACCGCGTTCAACGCGGACTTCGACGGTGACCAGATGGCCGTCCACCTGCCGCTCTCCGCGGAGGCGCAGGCCGAGGCCCGCATCCTGATGCTGTCCTCGAACAACATCCTGAAGCCGGCCGACGGTCGCCCCGTCACCATGCCGACCCAGGACATGGTGCTCGGTCTGTTCTTCCTGACCTCGGACCGCGACAACGTGAAGGGCGCCGGCCGCACCTTCTCGTCGACCGCCGAGGCGATCATGGCCTTCGACGCCCGCGAGCTGGACGTCCAGGCCCCGATCGAGCTGCGCCTCGGCGCCGGCACCGTCCCGCCCCGCGGCTGGACCCCGCCGGTGGACGAGGATGGCCAGTCGAACTGGTTCGACGGCGAGCCCTTCCGCCTCGGCACCACCCTGGGCCGCGCGCTCTTCAACGAGCTGCTGCCCGAGGACTACCCGTTCGTCGACTACGAGGTGGGCAAGAAGCAGCTCTCCGCGATCGTCAACGACCTGGCGGAGCGCTACCCCAAGGTCGTCGTCGCGGCGACCCTGGACAACCTGAAGGCGGCCGGCTTCCACTGGTCGACCCGCTCGGGTGTCACCGTCTCCATCTCGGACGTCGTCGTCCCGCCGAACAAGCCCCAGATCCTGGAGGGCTACGAGGCGAAGGCGGAGAAGGTCCAGCGTCAGTACGAGCGCGGCCTGATCACCAACGACGAGCGCAAGCAGGAGCTCATCGGCATCTGGACCCAGGCGACCAACGAGGTCGCCGAGGCCATGAACGAGAACTTCCCGAAGACGAACCCCATCTTCATGATGGTCGACTCGGGTGCTCGTGGAAACATGATGCAGATGCGCCAGATCGCCGGTATGCGTGGTCTGGTGTCGAACGCCAAGAACGAGACCATCCCGCGACCCATCAAGGCGTCGTTCCGTGAGGGTCTCACCGTGCTGGAGTACTTCATCTCCACCCACGGTGCCCGTAAGGGTCTGGCCGACACCGCCCTCCGTACCGCCGACTCCGGCTACCTCACCCGTCGTCTGGTCGACGTCTCCCAGGACGTCATCATTCGCGAGGAGGACTGCGGCACCGAGCGCGGCCTGAAGCTGGCGATCGGTTCCGTGGGCGCCGACGGCGTGCTGCGCAAGGCCGACGACGTCGAGACCAGCGTCTACGCCCGCATGCTCGCCGAGGACATCACCGTCGACGGCAAGCTGCTGGCCACCGCGAACACCGACCTCGGTGACGTGCTGATCGACGAGCTGATCCGCCACGGCATCGGCGAGGTCAAGACCCGCTCGATCCTGACCTGTGAGTCGGCCGTCGGCACCTGCGCCATGTGCTACGGGCGCTCGCTGGCCACCGGCAAGCTGGTCGACATCGGTGAGGCGGTCGGCATCATCGCCGCCCAGTCCATCGGTGAGCCCGGCACCCAGCTGACCATGCGTACCTTCCACACCGGTGGTGTGGCCGGTGACGACATCACCCAGGGTCTGCCGCGTGTCGTCGAGCTCTTCGAGGCCCGTACCCCCAAGGGTGTGGCCCCGATCTCCGAGGCCACCGGCCGGGCGCGGATCGAGGACACCGAGAAGACCCGCAAGATCGTCGTCACGCCGGACGACGGCAGCGAGGAGATCGCCTACCCGGTCTCCAAGCGCGTCAAGCTGCTCGTCAGCGAGGGCGAGGCGGTCGAGGTCGGCCAGAAGCTGACCATGGGTGCCACCAACCCGCACGACGTGCTGCGCATCATGGGCCAGCGTGCCGTCCAGATCCACCTGGTCGCCGAAGTCCAGAAGGTCTACAACTCGCAGGGCGTGTCGATCCACGACAAGCACATCGAGATCATCATCCGGCAGATGCTCCGCCGCGTGACGATCATCGAGTCGGGCGACGCCGAGCTGCTCCCGGGCGAGCTCGTCGAGCGCGGCCGCTTCGAGACCGAGAACCGTCGTGTGGTCGCCGAGGGCGGTCACCCCGCCTCCGGCCGTCCGCAGCTGATGGGTATCACCAAGGCCTCGCTGGCCACCGAGTCCTGGCTGTCGGCCGCCTCCTTCCAGGAGACGACCCGGGTGCTCACCGACGCGGCGATCCACGCCAAGTCGGACCCGCTGCTGGGCCTCAAGGAGAACGTCATCCTCGGTAAGCTCATCCCGGCCGGTACGGGTCTGCCCCGCTACCGCAACATCCGGGTCGAGCCGACCGAGGAGGCCAAGGCCGCCATGTACTCGGCCGTCGGCTACGACGACTACGACCTGTCGCCCTTCGGCGCCGGCTCCGGCCAGGCGGTTCCGCTGGACGACTACGACTACGGCCCGTACACCGGCTGAGTCGAGCGTCACTGATCGCAGGGCGGTCACCCCTCACGGGGTGGCCGCCCTGCGGCGTTTTCGCGCCGGTCTGCTCGGCGCTGTTGGAGCTCGGCTCAGCTCGGCTCAGCTCGGCTCGGCTTGGCTCAGCTTGGCTTGGCTCGGCTCGGCTCAGCGATGGGTGGCGGCGGCCGTGGCCGCGCGCCAGTCCTCCAGGCGGCGGATCCGGGTATGGGTGTCCGGGTGGCTGGACAGCAGCCGCCGGCCGAGGCCCGGCCGGACGGCGCGGCCCCCGTTCTCCCGCGCCGCGATCGCCAGGGCCTGCTCCTCGTCCCGCAGGAAGCCGTGGAAGACCTCGATCATGGCGTCGGCGAACCCCAGCTCGGCGGCCTGGACGTCCGCCCGCAGCTCGGAGCGGCGGCCGACCGCGGCGAGCAGGTACGGCGTGACCACGACCAGCAGCAGCGGCGGGAAGGACACGGCCACGGCCACCACCAGGACGATCGCGACCAGCCCGACCACGAGGGCGCCGAGCAGCGAGAACACCGAGGCGATCCGGAACGCGATCACCGCCGCGATCCGGAAGACCGCCCAGGCGATCCGGGCCGGCATCGAGTACCAGTGGCCGAGCAGGGTCGCCCAGGCGTGCCCGCCGCGGTGGTGGCCGAGCTCATGGGCGAGCACGGCGGCCAGCTGGGCGTCGGGGAGGGTCTCCAGCGCGTACCGGGTGACCCCGACGATGTGCCCGGCGGCCGCGGTGGCGTTGACGGCCTTGTGGTCCTCGATCCACAGGTCGTACGCCTCCGGGTTCACCCCCGCCTTGGCGGTCACCTGGTGCCAGATCGGCTCCAGCCTGGTCAGCTCCGAGTGCAGCGCCGGACGCATCCGGAACAGGTAGCGGGCGAGGACCTTCTCCGTCGGGCGGTGGAAGACCAGCGCGCCGGAGGCGATCCAGAGGCCGATCAGCACCAGGTTCAGCGGCTCGGGGAGGAACAGCGAGACCAGCGTGACGACCAGCAGGCTGCACAGGAAGTGCGGGAGCTGCAGCAGCAGTTGGCCGACCGCGGTCGCGTCGGCGCCGCGCTGGCGGGCGGCCAGGTGGATCCGGCCGGTGTGCGGGTCGATGTCGACGGTGGGGTCGAGGAGCGGCGGCCGCGGTGGGGCGGGCGGCGGGGCGAAGCCCTGGGCGGGGACGCGGGGTGGCTGCTGCCGGGGGTGGGCGGGGGGTGCGTACTGGGGCGGGACGGGGGTGCTGGGGTACTGGGGCGGGGGCGTGGTCGGGTACTGCGGAGCGGCGCTGGGGTACTGCGGCGGGACCGTGGTCGGGTACGGGGGAGCGGCCTGCGGGTGCTGCGGCGGGACGGTCGGGTACTGGGGCGGGGGACCGGCGGGGTACTGCGGCGGCGGGGTGTCCGGGTAGGTCGGTTCGGTCATGGCGAGGTCCTCGGGGCCGGGACGCGCGCGGCGGCGGCGTCCGTACGGTGATGAGCGGTGCTGGACGGAGCGGGACGGTGCAGGACGGAGCGGGACGGTGCTGGACGGAGCGGGACGGGTGGTGCGGGAGCCGGGTCAGCCCAGGAACAGGGCGGTGACCAGCGGGAACAGTCCGACGCCGAAGGCGAGGATGCCGATCCGGACCCAGGAGTGCTTCCGCGAGGCGATCAGGCTGTTCTCCGCGAGCGCGGCGCGGACGGCCTCGGCGGCCAACTCCTCGGTGTCGGCCAGCGCGTCGGCGAGCAGACCCTGCTCGGCGGCCAGCCGGATGTCCCCGAAGTAGCCGAGCGGGCGGCCCGGGCGCCAGGTGCTGCGCCGGAACCGGGGCAGCACCGCGAACAGCAGCGCGACCAGCGAGACGGCGATGCCGAGGCCGCCGAGGGCCAGCAACACCTCGGCGGCGCTGGAGAGTCGCTGCGGCGCCCAGCCGGTGCTGGTGAGCAGGCCGCCGAGCACCCCGACGATGACGCCGAGGGCGGCGACCAGGACGGCGGCCTTGCTGTCCGCGCGGGCGATCTCGGTGCGCAGCTCGGCGAGCAGCGCGGTGCCGGGCGGTGGCGGTATCGGGCCGGTGGCGGGAGGGGCGGGCACGGTGGGGCTCCTCGGGTTCACTGCGACAGCGGAGGGTTCGGGCCCTTGTCGAGCCGGGGTGCGTCCGGGCCGGCGGGCCGGTGGCGCAGGATGGCTTCGAGCGCGGCCTTCGCGTCCCGGCGCGGGCCCTCCAACTCGAAGTCCTCCAGGGCGTTCTGGTCGAGCAGCCGCTGGATCACGTGGAGCTGGCCCTGGACCAGCTCCTGCTGCTCGTCCTTGAGGTAGCCGAGGGCCCGCGGCAGGTCCTCGGGGTGGGCGGCCACCTGGAGGGCCCAGGCGGTCACCCCGCCCTGCTCCAGGTGGTACTGGTAGAACGTCGCCTTCGCGGCGAGGATCTCGTTCGCCTCCTGGACCTGCCGGAGGGCGTGCGGGTGGGCCTGGGTGTCGAAGTGGTAGCCGCGCAGCCGCTCCTTCTGGTCGCGGGCGGCCTGGTCGATGTCCAACTGGACGGCGCAGCGCACCCGCAGGCCCTCGGCCTCGGCGACCGGGTACTCGTCCAGCGCCTGCTGGACGGCGGTCTCGGCCTCGCCGCTCCGGTCGGTGGTGAGGCCGCGGGTGACCGCCCGCATCCGCTGCCGGATGCGGGGGACGAGGAGGGCCGGGACGTCACCGATCCGGCCGGCCACCACCAGCTCCGGGGCCGCGACCTGCCAGTCGACCTCCACCACGGCCTCGAAGGCGCCGACGTCGTCCCGGCCGGGCAGCCGCTCCGTCATCCGCAGGTGGTGCAGGCCGAGGTCGATCTCGAACGCGGCCTGGTAGCCCCGGCCGACCAGATCGCTGAAGCCCGGGCGGTGCGGCGGCAGGAAGACCTGGTGCTCGCCGGACGGGGTGGTCAGGACCAGGGCGGAGTCGGCCCGGGCGTCCGGCCGCTTGGGCAGGCCGAGCGCGCGGCCCAGCGGGTGGACCTTCAGGACCGGGTCGATGAGGTCGCCGGCGGGGAGGTCGGGGCGGTGTCGTGCCGACATGCGCGGGTGCTCCAGGATCGGGACGGGTCGTCGGTTCGGGTGGTGCGGCCTCAGCCGCCGGGCAGGGCCGGCGCGGCAGGGCCGCCGGTGGGGCCTCGACGGACGGTGCGGACCAGGTGGTCCAGCCGCTGGCGGTCGCGCTCGGTGACGGCCAGGTCGTCGAACAGTTCGGTGAGCCGGGCGGTGGTCTCCGGCTGGTCGGCGGCACCGGTCAGCCAGCCGCGCAGCACGCCCAGGGCGGCGTCGCGGTAGAGGCGGTCGTCGAGTGCCGTGCGCCACAGGGCGACCAGCAGTGAGCGGACCGGCGCGGACTCCTCGGGGCCGGGCAGCAGCGTGACGCTGACCACGCCCCCCGGCTCGGGGCGCGGGCTGCGGGCGTACCAGTCGAGCAGCAGCGGCCGGCCCAGCGCACCGTCCTCGGTGCGCCGGGCGGCGGTCAGGAAGGTCGCCAGGGCCAGCTGCCGCAGCTGACCCAACCCGGAGAGCCAGCGGACCAGAGCGCGCAGAGCCTGCTCCGCCTCGGCGGAGAGCAGCAGCAGTTCGGCCGCTTCGAGCAGGCCGAGCACCTGGAAGCGGTCGGGCTGCTCCGGAGCGTGCGGGTCGAGCTGGAACCTGGCCGCGAGCTGGTCCAGCTCCTCGGCGCTCAGCCGTTCGGCGGCCAGCGCGAAGGCCTCCAGGGCCTGGGCCGGCAGCAGCGGGCCGAGCAGGGCGTAGCAGCGGATGGCCGTCCAGCGGCGGCGGGCGCTGTCGTCACCGGCCCAGCCGCGCAGGATGCGAGGGACGGCCGCGGTGCCCGCGTGGTAGGCCAGGGCGAGGCTGTTGGCGGCCTGGAGGCAGAGCCGGAAGTCCTTGGCGCCGGACCAGGGACCGAGCAGGCCGCTCATGGTGGCGGAGAGGTCGACGGAGGCCAGCAGGGCGGTGGTGGAGGCCACCCGGGCCCGGACCAGGGCGCGGGAGTCGGTGGCCAGCGCGTTCAGCCAACCGGTGATCGCGGGGCGGGCCGAGGGGTGGCTCGTCCAGACCTCGCGCAGCAGGGTGGGGGAGGTGCGGGGGTCCTGGAAGGACGCCATCCGCTGGGGGACCGGGCCCCAGGGGGTCTGCTCGGTCTCCTCGGTGAGTTCGGCCCGGGCGAGGGCCATCCGCTCCTCGATCGAGCTGCCGAAGGGCGGGATGCCGTCGGGCCGTCCGGGGGTGCGGATCGTCTCCAGCCGGCGGAACAGCTTGTCGGCGCACTCGGCGGCCAGGGTGTAGGGGGCGTGGTCGAAGACGGCCAGGGAGATCAGGAACGCCTTCTCCCGGAGGTGGAGTCCGTCGTCGCCGAACCAGCGGCCGACCTGGTCCTGGATGATGCCGTGGCCGAACTTGGCGATGTCCGATGGTTGGTCCGTCGTGGACGAGTACGCGGCCAGCGCGCCGGCGAACTCGGCGATCTCCCGCATCGGCCGGTTCTGTGCCAGGAACACCCGAACGGGGTCAAGGGCGAGCAGCTCGTCGACCAACGGGGTCAGGGCGAGCTGTCGCAGTCGGGCTACGTGCCTGAACAGCACGTCCCGGGGGTCGGGCGGTTGCCAGTCGACGG
Organism: Kitasatospora sp. NPDC023176; assembly: GCF_055560495.1. NCBI lineage: Bacteria > Bacillati > Actinomycetota > Actinomycetes > Kitasatosporales > Streptomycetaceae > Kitasatospora > Kitasatospora sp. NPDC023176. The sequence continues at coordinate 233,660 of NZ_JBVHIP010000006.1, forward strand.
TGGGGAGTTCGCGGATCGCGTCGGACCGGATGGTGGTGATGACCAGGTAGCCGTCCTGTTTGGCAAGGATCTCGCGGAGGCGGTCGAGGTCGGATCGGAGCAGAGGGCGGGTGCGGGACGGCGTGTAGTCGGTGAGCAGGTAGCCCTGGGACGGTTCCGCGCCGGTCAGCAGAGCGGTGGGGGAGACATCGGGGTCGAGGTTGCGGATCCGATCGGCGCCCGTTCCTCGAAGCAGCATCAGAGCGGCGGAGCGGCGGCCGGTGTCGGCCCGCCCGGTGAGGATCAGGACCCGCTGCTCCTCCAGTACGCATACGGCCTCGTGGAAGTGCGGTCCGGGGCGGAAGACCTTGTCCAGAGCGTCCAGCTCTTCCGCCGGCACCTCGCCGGAGGCGTGCAGCGGAGCACCGAAGGCGGCGCCGAGCTGGTACACGGTGGTCTTGTGGCCGGTGACGACGTCGCCGTGGACCTGGCCGCCGGAGACGACGTGCTCGTCGCCGCCGACGAGGTTGCCGCCGAAGCTGGGGTCGCCGCCGGCGAAGAGGTAGTTGCGGCCGGCGAAGGAGTCCGGGACGTGTTCCAGCAGTTCCTGGACGGCCTCGTAGGCGTTCTGGGGCTCCTCGGGTGGGGCCTCCTGGCGGTCGTCCTCGTCGGGGACGGCGGCGTCCGCCTCGGCGGTGGCGGTCATCGGTCGCCGCCGACGGTGTTGCCGGTGTTGACGTCGCCGTGGACCTGGCCGCCGGAGACGATGTGCTGGTCGCCGCCGATCAGGTTGCCGCCGAAGGTCGGGGTGCCGCCGAGGAACTGGAAGGTGGCGGGGGCCTGCTGGGCCTGCTGGGCCTGCTGGGCCTGTTGGGGTTCCTGGATCCCTTGGGGTTCCTGGACCCCCTGGGGGACCGGGGCGGCGGCCGGGATCGGGTCGTCGGCCGGGGCGGGTACGGCGTGCAGCCAGGCCGGGAAGTCGCCCTCCTTGCCCCGGACGGTGACCCGGTGGAACGCCTCCGGCGCCAGGCCGCCGTGGCCGTGCCGGACGATGCCCTGGTAGAGCGGGTCGGACACGGCGAGCACGCAGGGCTCGTCCAGGGCCCGCAGGGTGGCGCGCAGGGGGGTCGAATCGAGCAGTCGGAAGGCCTGGTTGAGGTCCCAGCCGACGGCGCCGCCGAGGGCTCCGCCGAGTTCCTGAACGGCGACCTCGCCGGAGGCGAGCACGATCCGCAGCCGTACCCGGGCGCTGTCGGCGGCGAGGCGGTTGTTGGCGTGCAGCAGGACGGGGGTCTCGTTGATCAGTGCGTGCAGCAGCCGGGGTTTGGGAACGGTGGGGCTGATCAGGACCATCACGCCGTCGCCACGGTCCTCCAGGCGCTGGTCGGCGGGTTCGACCCCGGCGCTGCGCAGCGTCTCGTGCAGGACGGAGTAGAGCATGCGGCGCATGAAGGCCTGCTCGACGTCGTCCCGCCGGCCGAACTGTTCGATGTCCAGCAGCAGGATGGTGTGGTTCACCGGATCGGTCATGGTCGCCTCTCTGTTGGTCTTCGCGGCTCAGCCTGCCCGTTGCGGGCGTCGCGGCGTGAGCGCCGTTGAGGTACTCGCTCTGTGACGGTGTGCACAGAACCCCTGTGCGGATCAGCGGAGTTGACCGGGCCTCCGGAGCAGGTCGGGGCGCGCGATGACCAGGGAGCGGCGGCTGGTGGCGACGATGCCGCGCTCCCGCAGGGACTTGAGCAGCCGGGCGACGGCCTCCCGGGAGGCGCCGACCGAGCCGGCCAGCTCCTGTTGGCTGAGCGGGACGGAGACGACGATGCCCGCGTCGGTGCGGCGGCCGTGGGTGCGGGCGAGTTCCAGCAGGAGGTCGGCGAGCCGTTCGCTGACGCTCAGCGAGGCGAACTTGAGCCGGTGGTGGTCGGCGGCGCGCAGCCGGTCGGTGGAGAGGGCCAGCAGCTGCATCGAGGCGGCGGGGGTGCGCTGGAGGTAGGCGGTGAAGGCGGCGCGGTCGACGGCGGCGGCCTCGACCCGTTCCAGCGCGGTGACGGTGGCGGCCCGGGGCCGGCCGCTGAGGGCGGCGGACTCGCCGACGATGTCGCCCGGTCCGCGCAGGGCGAGCAGCGCCTCGTACCCATTCTCGGCGAGGGCGGTCACCTTGAGCCAGCCGTGCAGGACGAGCAGGACGTGGTCGGAGGGTTCGCCCTCGCGCAGCGTGGTGGAGCGTGCGGGGTAGGTGAGCCGGTGGCCGAGGGCGAGCAGGGCGGTGCGGTCGGCGGGGTCGAGCCGGGCCAGGAAGGGCACGCGGTCGTCGAGGCCGTGACCGGTCGCGGGACCTGGTCCGCCCGGCGGCGTGTTGGCCATTCCTGATCAGCCCTCGTTGTCTTCGCCTCGGCGCGGTGGGGCCGGGGAGGTCGAGCTCGGGGAGGTTGAGCCCTTGGGAGGCTGAGCTCCGTGAGGTTGAGCCTTGGGGGGTGAGCCCCTGGGAGGTTGAGCGCGGGCAAACAAGCTACCGGCGGAGCGGCCGCCGCGCCGGTGAATCCGCGAATTGCCCCTCATCCCCCTCGCGGGGGAGCCGGGGGAACCGCTCCGGCGAGGGAGGTGCGGCGGGGGCCGGTCGCGGGAGGGTTCTCGGTGTCGGGATGACGGGGCTTGCGAAGGGGGCCGGACATGAAGCGGGTGCTGGGCGCGGTGGCGATCACGGCGGCGGTGGTGCTGGGGATGCAGGGGTGTCTGCCGTTCTGGGGCGACGACGAGCACCGGACGGTCGACTACGGGGTGGCCGGGCAGGTCAAGGAGCTGGTGGTCGAGGCGGAGAACGGCGGCGTGGTGGTGACCGGCACCGGGGACTCGGTGCGGGTCGTCGAGCGGCAGAGCTACCGGGGGAGCGCGCCGAAGACCACCCACGAGGTGAAGGACGGCGTGCTGCGGCTGGGGTACTCGTGCGACTCCTGCGGGGTCGGCTACACGGTGCAGGTGCCGGCCGGCACCAAGGTGCGGATCAAGGAGGAGAACGGCGGGGTGCGGCTGGTCGGGCTGGCGGCCGAGGTGGACGCCGCGGTGGAGAACGGCGGGGTCGAGGCGACCGGGCTGACCTCCCCCACGGCGCACCTGAGCGCCACCAACGGCGGGGTGCGGGCAGACTTCGCGGCGGCGCCGACGACCCTGGACGCCGAGGTCGGCAACGGCGGGGTGCGGCTGAAGGTGCCGTCCGGGGAGGCGTACGCGGTGAACGCCCGGGCGCAGGAGGGCGGCGCGGACGTGGGTGTCCCCTCGCAGGCTGGCGCGGCGCACACCATCACCGCCCGGGCGGAGACCGGCGGTGTGACGGTCAGCGGTGTCTGACCGGGCGGTGCCGGACGTTCTGCCGGTAGGGCATGATCTTCTCCGCGGGGGCTGGTTCCCCGGGTACGGGGGAGGTACGACGGTGGAGCGCGCGGTGCGTTGGCGGAGCCGCACGGCCGGGCTGAGCCCGTACGTGCTGGACACCTTCCTGGCGGTCTGCTCGGCGGCGGTGTCGCTCTGGTCGGTCTACAACGACGACACGGACTGGCCCTGGTGGGTGTACCTGCTGGCGGGGTCCACCGCGCTGTTCCTGCCGTGGCGGCGCCGTGCCACGCTGACCGCGCTGATCGTGGGCAGCGCGCCCTCGCTGGTGCTGTCGGTGGTGGCGCACTCGGCGAATCCGCAGGTGCCGCTGTACGCGGTGATCGGGATGTACACGGTGGCGGAGCGCTTCCCGGACCGGCAGCGCTGGTCGGTGCTGGCGGTGGTGGTGGCCGCCAACGTGGTCGGCACCCACTCGCCGAACGGCGCCCTGTTCAGCGTGCTCACCTCGGGCGGTTCCTTCGTCTTCGGGGCCCTGGTGCGCACCCAGCGGGAGCTGGCCCGGATGCAGGCGGAGCGGGCGCGGGAGGCCGGGGTGCGGGCGGCCAGCGAGGCGGCCCGGGCGGTCGCCGAGGAGCGGGCCCGGATCGCCCGGGAGATGCACGACATCCTGGCGCACGCGGTGTCGCTGATGGTCATCCAGGCCGAGGCGGGGCCGCTGGTGGTGCGCGGCAACCCGGACCGGGCGATCCGCGCCTTCGACACGATCGCCGACGCGGGCCGGGACGCGATGGTCCAACTGCGGCGGGTGCTCGGGGTGTTGAAGGACCCGGACGCCGAGCGGGAGCTGGCGCCGCAGCCCCGGCTGGCCGAACTCGCCGACGTGGCCGAGCGGGTGCGCCAGGCCGGTTTGCGGGTGGACCTCGAACTCGCGGACGGGCTGGGCGGGTTGCCGGTGGACGTGGAGGCGGCCGCGTTCCGGATCGTGCAGGAGGCGTTGACCAACACCGTCAAGCACGCCGGGGCCGACCGGGTCGCGATCCGGGTGCGGCGCGCCGGAGAGGTGCTGGAGGTGGTGGTCTCCGACAACGGCCGCGGGGTGCCGCTGACCGCCGATCGCATGGTGGCCGGCTGGTCCGGCGGGCGCGGGCTGGTCGGCATCCGTGAGCGGGCGACGGCCTGCGGCGGCCGGGCCGAGGCCGGTCCGGGGCCGGAGGGCAGGGGTTTCCTGGTGAGTGCCCGGCTGCCGCTGGGGCCGGCGGGTGTGGTGGAGAGGGTGGGCGGATGACGCCGATACGGGTGGTGGTCGCGGACGACCAGGAGCTGGTGCGGGCCGGGTTCGGGATGATCCTGGACGCCCAGCCGGACATCGAGGTGGTGGCCGAGGCCTGCGACGGCGCCGAGGCCGTCGAGGCCGTGCGCGCGCACAAGCCGGACGTGCTGCTGCTGGACGTCCGGATGCCGGTGATGGACGGCCTGGAGGCGGCCCGCCGGGTGTGCGAGGAGTTCCCGGCCACCAAGGTGATCATGCTGACCACCTTCGACATCGACGACTACGTCTTCGACGCGCTGTACGCGGGTGCCAGCGGCTTCCTGCTGAAGGACGTCCGGCGGGACGACCTGGCGCACGGGGTGCGGATGGTGGCCTCGGGGGAGGCGCTGCTGGCGCCCTCGGTGACCAAGCGGCTGATCGGCGAGTTCGCCGCCCGCCGGCCGGGCGGCCGGGAGCGGGCGGTGCGGCCGCCGTCCAGGCTGCTGGAGCAGCTGACGGCGCGCGAACAGGAGACGCTGCGGCTGATCGCGCGCGGGCTGTCCAACGCGGAGATCGCGGCCGAACTGGTGGTCAGCGAGCACACCGTGAAGACGCACGTCAGCAATGTGCTGAGCAAGCTCGGGCTGCGCGACCGGGTGCACGCGGTGGTGTTCGCGTACGAGGCCGGGGCGGTGGTGGCGGGGGATTCCTGAGGCACTCCCCCGCGCGGGGGAGGGGCCGGATTCGCCGGTGCGGGCGATCCGCGACGAGGGGCCCGGCCGGGAGGCTCTGGGGTGTCGGAACGGGACACGGGCCACGGACTCGGGCCACGGACACCACGGGAGAACCTCGTATGAACGCCAGCCGCACCAGCCGCACCAGCCGCGCCAACCGCACCAGCCGCGCCGCCTGCTACGCCGCCGTCGGCGCCCCGGCGCTGATGGCCCTCTACGGCGGCATCCGCCTGGTGCCCGGCTCCCGCGAGCCCGGCCTCGGCTGGACCACCGGGCACACCGCGATGTTCGCCGGCCTGCTGCTGTTCGCCCCGGTGCTGCTGGCCCTGCGCCGGCTGCTCGCCCCGCGCGGCACCACCGGCGGGCGGCTGGCCGCGAACGCCGCGCTGGGGACGGCCTTCGCGGGCCTGGCGGCCTCGCTGGTGCAGATCGGGATCGACCTGTGCGTCGGCCTGGCCGCGGCGGACAAGGGCGAGCAGGTGCGGCTGTTCCAGCGGGTGCAGGACGTCCCCGGGGTGCTCCCGGCCGTCTACCAGGTCGGCCCGCTGCTGTTCTACGTCGGTCTGCTGGCGCTGCTGGTCGCGGCCTCGGTGGGAGCGGGCCGGGCGCTGCGCTGGTGGAGCCCGGTGCTGATGCTGCTCGGGACCGTCGCCTCGGGGGCCGACCTGGCCTTCATCCCGCTGGCCGCCGCCTGCTACCTGGTGGCGCTGTCCCCGCTGGTCCGGCTCGGCGCGGCGCCCCGTACGGCGCTGGCCTGACGACGGGCCTGACGAAGGCTCTGGCGAGGGCCCTGGTGAAGGCCTTGGCGACGGGCCTAGGTCATCCGGAACACCGGCCCGCGCGGAGTGAACGGCAGTCCGGCTCCGCGCGGGACGAGGAAGGCGTGCTCGCGGCGCAGCCGCAGCACGTCGCACTCGCCGTCGGTGATCACCAGGACGGGCGCCCCGGGCGGGAAGTCCTCGGCCCGTTCCAGCAGGTCGATGCCCGGCTGGAGGACGGTGCCGCCGCGCCCGTGCACCCGCAGCCGCCCGGCGATCTCCTCGACCGGGAGGTACCCGGCGTCGTGCGGGGCGGCGTCGCAGTGCACCACCCGGGCGGCCGGGACGTCCCGGGCGGCGGCGTAGGAGGCGATCGCGCCGAGCGCCTTGCCGAGCAGCGTGCGGTCCATCGAGCCCGAGGTGTCCAGGACGACCCCGAAGGTGCAGCGCGGCACCTCCTCCTCGGGGTGGTAGCGGCCGGCCCGGGGGATGTCCGGGGTGGCGGACTGCCGCCGGGCCGGGCGGGAGTAGCTGCGCACCGGTTCCGGCCGGGGCACGAACTCGTCGAACCAGCGGGCGAGTCGAGCGTCCCAGGGCAGCGGCGGGTGGGCGAGTGCGCGGATCTCCTCGACCAGCCCGGCCGGGAGCAGGCCGCGTTCGCGCTGGTGCAGTTCGAAGCCCTGTTGGAGGCCGCGCCGGTAGAAGTCGTCGAGGTCCACGTAGTCCCGGGGCGCTCCCAGCTGCTCGCCGAGGATGTCCGGGCGGTTCTTCCCGGCGAGGGTGGCGAGGCGGCGGATCCGGCGCTGGTCGCGGGCGATCCGGTCGTACACCTCCTCGGCCGACAGGCCCTTCAGCTGCGGGTCGTGCAGCAGCCCGTCGGGCATCTCGCCGACGCCCATCTCCAGCAGCCAGCCGTTGATGACGTAGTCGGCGGCGACGTTGAACAGGAACGGGTCCCGCCCGCCGCGGCGCTCGCCGTGCCGCAGGGCGGCGTGCAGGATCTCGTGGCCGAGGATGAACCGCCACTCCTCGTCGGAGTAGTGGCGCAGCGGGTTGACGTAGATCTCGGCGGCCTCGGCGTTGACGGCGGCCACGGCGATGTCGTGGGCCCGGGCGAGTTCGGCGTCGGCGACCACGGTGAGGCCGGCCGCGATGCCGCCGAGCAGCGGGTACGAGGAGACGAACCAGTTGAGCGCCCGGTTCCAGGGCCGCTGGGGCAGGCGTTCGCCGGTGGCGGCGTCGATCCGGCCGCCGGCCCGGTCCATCGCGGCGGACATGGTGCGGGTGAGCGCGGCGGCGAAGGCCGCCGACCAGTCGTCGGGCTGCCCGTAGCCGCGCCACTCGACCAGCAGTTGGTCGCGCTCGGCGGTGCCGGCCGTCCCGGCGGCGTCGACCGCGGGCAGGCCGGCGCGGCGCCAGCGGGCGGCCAGTTCCTCCTCGTCGCCGCCCGGGTACTCCTGGGGGAGGGCGACCGGGGCGCGGCCGACCGGGAAGGTGGCGAGGAAGCGGTTGACCACCGCGCAGCGGGCGGCGGCCTGGTACGCGTCGGGCTGGGTCCGGGTGCCGCCGGCGCTCGGGAGGTGGCCGAAGCCGAGGTGCAGCAGGCAGTGCGCCAGCGCCCAGGCCCACTCCTCGGGTTCGGCCCGGCGGCGCGGGTTGACGTGCAGGGTGCCGTTGGAGTCGGCCACCGCCCAGCCGTCCGGCGGGGCGGTGGTGCACTCCTCGGTGCGGCAGACGTCGGCGCGCAGGGCGGCGAAGGCCGGGTTGCGGCGCAGCAGCCGGACGCCCTCGGCGAAGGCCTCGGCGCCCGGGTCGGGCTTCTTCCGGTCGGCCTGGGCGCGCTTCACCGGCGGGCCTCGACCAGCCGGGGCATGTCCCGGGCGGCCTCGATCAGGAACCAGGAGGGCAGCACCGGGTTGCCGTCCGAGCCGTCGGCGATCACCGTCTGGGCGACCTCCACCGAGATCTCGGCCAGTTGCACCAGCAGCGACTTGGCGCGGAAGGCGGTCTGCCGCTGCGCCCCGGAGGCGTGCTCCTTGCCGGCGGGCAGTTCCTTGACCAGCCGGCCGCGGAAGGCGTCGGCCAGGTAGTAGAGCAGGTCGCGGTCCTCCAGCCGGTGCGGCCAGCGGGCGTCGCCCTTGAGGATGGCCTCCAGGCCGTAGGAGTTGCGGACGATCTTCGCGTAGCCGCAGAAGGCGATCGCGTGCTGCGGGGTGAGCAGCCCGTAGGCGACGACCTTGAGGGTCGCCTCGTCCAGGGTGGGGCCGAAGGAGTGCAGCGCGTCGGAGAGCATGTGCCAGGCGCGCGGGGTGGAGAACGGCTCCTCGGTCTTGGGCGGGGCGGACCACAGGTGGTCGGGCCGGTCGGTGAGGTGGTCGACGATCCAGGGGTGGATCCCGGCGCCGGCCGCCCAGCGCAGCCAGTCCTCGGCACTGGCCCGCAGATGGACGTGGACCATGCGGTTGACCAGCGCGGACGCCATCGGGCGGGCGAGCGCGCCGTCGGTGGCGCGGTTCCCGGCGCCGATCACGATGGAGCCGGGCGGCAGCTCGTAGGAGCCGATCCGGCGGTCCAGGATCAGCGAGTAGAAGGCCTTCTGGACGTCCGGCGAGGCCGCGTTGAGCTCGTCCAGGAACAGCAGGTACGGCTCGTCGCGGGCGATCTGCTCGGGCGGGCAGAACCGGGAGCGGCCCTCGGGGGTGAGCTGGGGGACGCCGATCAGGTCCTCCGGGGCGAGCTGGGTGCCGACCAGGCTCACGCAGTCCAGGCCGAGCGACTCGGCGAACGCCCTGACCAGGGAGGACTTCCCGATCCCGGGGGCGCCCCAGAGGAACACCGGGCGGACGGTGGCCAGGCCGAGCAGCAGCTCGGGGATCTGGGCGGGCGAGACGCTGACTGCTCCCTGCACGGGGCTCCTTCGCGGCGACGGTGCGTGACCGGCCCAGTGTGCGGCCGGAGTTGGCCGGGCGCACCCGGATTTTCGGTGGCCCGGGTGGCCCGGCGCCCGTACCGTCCGGGGTATGAACGCGAAGCGCCCCCTGATCGCCGTGCTCACCGGCGCGGGCATCTCGACCGACTCCGGCATCCCCGACTACCGCGGCCCGCAGGGACTTTGGCGCAAGGACCCGTCGGCCGAGGAGCTGGTCACCATCGGCCCGTACCGGGACGACCGGGCGGTGCGCGAGCGGGCCTGGCGGATGCGGCTGGAGACCGGTGCGCTGGCGGCCGAGCCGAACGCCGGGCACCGGGCGCTGGTCGACCTGGAGCGTTCCGGGCTGCCGCTGCGGGTGCTCACCCAGAACATCGACGGGCTGCACCAGCGGGCCGGCCTGACCGCCCGCAAGGTGCTCGAACTGCACGGCAACGTCCGGGAGACCCAGTGCCTGAGCTGCCGGGTGGTCGGCTCGATGGCGGACGCGCTGGCGCGGATCGAGGCGGGGGAGCCGGATCCGCACTGCCGGGCGTGCGGGGGGATCCTGAAGCCGCGGATCGTGATGTTCGGCGAGAACCTGGACCAGGAGGTGCTCGGCCAGGCCGACTCGATCGCCCGGGCCTGCGACCTGTTCATCGCGGTCGGCACCAGCCTCCAGGTGTTCCCGGTGGCCGGGCTGCCGTACAACGCGGTGAGGAGCGGGGCGAAGCTGATCATCGTGAACGGCGAGGAGACGCCGTACGACGTGGCCGCGACCGAGGTGATCCGGGAGCCGATCTCCACCGCGCTGCCGAAGCTGGTGCGGCGGCTGGCACTGGAAGGGGTCTGAGGGGCGGCGGTCGGACGGGTCGGAAGGGTCTCTTTACGGATGTACCGCGTGCGTACGATGATCCTTCCGGCGTCCCCTCACGGCCTGGAGTGATCGAGCGATGACGACGACGGCGAAGTTCGACCCCTGGTCGGCGGCGTTCGTGGCCCACCCGTACGACGCGTACGCCGAGCTGCGCGAGCACGCGCCGGTGACGTACCACGAGCCGACGAACCAGTGGCTGGTCTCACGCCACGAGGATGTCAGCGCCCTGCTGCGCGACCGGCGGCTCGGCCGCACCTACACCCACCGGTTCAGCCACCAGGAGTTCGGCCGCCCCGAGCCCGACCCGGCGCACGAGCCCTTCCACACCCTCAACGACCACGGGCTGCTCGACCTGGAGGCGCCCGACCACACCCGGATCCGCCGGCTGGTCTCCAAGGCCTTCACCCCGCGCATGGTCGAGGGGCTGCGGCCCACCGTCCGGCGCCTCGCCGGCGAACTGGTCGACGGGCTGCTCGCGGCCGGCGGCGGCGACCTCATCTCCGCCGTCGCCGAACCGCTGCCGGTCGCCGTGATCGCCGAGATGCTCGGCGTGCCGGAGGCCGACCGGCACCTGCTGCGCCCCTGGTCCGCCGACATCACCGGGATGTTCGAGCTCAACCCGAGCGAGGAGACCGCCCGCCGGGCCGTCACCGCCAGCATCGAGTTCTCCGACTACCTGCGCGCCCTCATCCGCGAGCGCCGGGCGGCCCCCGGCGAGGACCTGATCAGCGCGCTCATCCAGGCCCAGGAAGGCTCCGACGCGCTCAGCGAGCAGGAGATGGTCTCCACCTGCGTGCTGCTGCTCAACGCCGGCCACGAGGCGACCGTCAACACCACCGGCAACGGCTGGTGGGCGCTGTTCCGCCACCCCGGCGAACTCGCCCGGCTGCGCGGCTCGGTGGACGGACTGCTGCCCACCGCCGTCGAGGAGCTGATGCGCTGGGACACCCCGCTGCAGATGTTCGAACGCTGGGTGCTGGAGGACGTCGAGGTCCGCGGCGTCACCATCCCGCGCGGCGCCGAGATCGCCCTGCTCTTCGGCTCCGCCAACCGCGACCCGGAGCGCTTCGCCAACCCCGACCGCCTCGACCTCGGCCGCACCGACAACCCGCACATCACCTTCGGCGCCGGAATCCACTTCTGTCTGGGCGCTCCTCTTGCCAGACTGGAACTCACCGAGTCCTACGGCACGTTGCTGCGCCGGGCCCCGGGCCTGCGGCTGGTCCGCGAGCCCGAGTGGAACCCGGGCTACGTGATCCGCGGGCTCAGCGAACTGCTGGTCGAGGTCTAGACGGGGGAGAAGGCCGTGGGCAAGGCGACGGGCGCGCTGCTGGGGCTGGCGATCGGCGACGCGATGGGCCGGGTGACCGAGTTCAGGAGCGTCGAGCAGATCGCCGCCGACCACCCGGACTGGCGGCGACTCCCGCTGCCGGCGAAGGCGTTGGTCACCGACGACACCCAGATGACGCTCGCCCTCGGCCGCGGCCTGCGCACCGCCCTGGCGCGTGGGCCGCTCACCCCGCAGCGCCTGGAACGGCCGGTCCGGGAGGAGTTCGTCGACTGGTGGCGCTCCCCGGAGAACAACCGCGCCCCCGGCATGACCTGCCTGCGCGCCTGCGAGCGGCTCAGCCACGACGCGTACCGCTGGCAGCAGGCCAGCGACGTCGGCTCCAAAGGCTGCGGCGCCAACATGCGGGTCGCCCCGGTCGGCCTGATCCGCGAACTGGACGCCCGGCAGCTCTCCGGCGCCGCCCAGCTGCAGTCCGCGCTCACCCACGGCCACCCGACCGCGCTCGCCGCCAGCGACCTCACCGCGTACGCCGTGCGCGAGCTCGCCGACGGCCTCCCGCCCGCCGCCCTGCCCGCGGTGCTGCGGGCGTACGCGCTGGCGGGCCGTGAGCGGTACGACGCGTTCTGGCTCGGCGACCTCGCCGAGCGCTGGTACGGCACCTCCCCGCAGGCCGTCCTCGCCCGCGGCTGGGACGACTGCCTCAAGGTGCTCGACCAGCTGGAGGCCGCGCTCGCCGCACCCGACGTCGAGGCCGACCCCTGCCTGGCCACCGGCGAGGGCTGGGTCGCCGAGGAGGCCTTCGGCACCGGCCTGCTCTGCTTCCTGCTGCTGCCCGACGACCCGGTGGCCGCCGTCCGCCGGGCCGCCTACTCCAGCGGCGACTCCGACTCGCTCGCCTGTCTGACCGGCGCCTTCGCCGGCGCCCACCACGGCGAGGCGGTCTGGCCCGCGGAGTGGGTCGAGCGGATCGAGTACCGGGACGAGCTGCTGGAACTCGGCGCGCTCTGGGACTGACCCGGAACCCCGGGCGGGGCGCCCCGGAACCCGATTCCGGGGCGCCGCGTCGAAGGGCCATGACGAAAAGCCGCACCGGAACCCGTCGTCGCCCGCCCCGCCGCCCCGCGGCGCTGCTCCTCGCCGCCGCCCTCGCCGCGCCGCTGATCGGCGGCTGCGGCAGCACCGGAGCCGCCGCCACCGGAGAACTGCGGGCCTCCGCGCCGGCCGGTCGGCCCCCCGTGGACCCGGCCCAGGTGGCCGCCACCGCCAAGGCCACCGACGCCTTCGGCCTGGACCTCCTGCACACCCTCGCCGCCGACCCGGCCGGCGCCGGCCACAACCTGGTGGTCTCGCCCGCCGGCCTGGCCACCCTGCTCGGGATGCTGCTGCCCGGCGCGCGCGGCGCCACCGCCGAGGAACTGGCCAAGGCCCTGCACACCGACCTCGACCCGAAGCAGTACGCCTTCGCCGCCGGCGCGCTGAACCGCCCCGGCCCGGCCACCGACGGGCTCACCCTGCGCCAGAGCGACCAGGCCTGGACGAAGCAGGGCGCGGCCGTCGCACCGGACTACCTGGCCACCCTGGCCGGCGCCTTCGACGCCGGGGTGCACACCACCGACTTCGCGAAGAACCCGGAGGACGTCCGCAAGGCGATCAACGCGGCCGTGGAAAAGACCACCGACGGCCGGATCAAGGACCTCGTCCCGCCGAACGCGATCACCGCCGACACCCGGCTGGTCCTCACCGACGCGCTCTACCTCAAGGCCGAGTGGGCCACCGAGTTCAAGCCCGCGAACACCGCCGACCGCCCCTTCCACCGGCTCGACGGCTCCACCCCGGCCGTCCCGACCATGAGCCGGCACGACGACCTCAAGTACGCCGACGGCTCCGGCGGGATCGCCGGCGAGCCCTGGCAGGCCGTCGAACTACCGTACGCGGGCGGCACCCTGGCGATGGATCTGATCGTCCCCGCGCAGGGCGGCTTCGCGGCCTTCACCAAGGGGCTGGACCAGCCCCAGCTCGACCGGATCCTCGGCGCCCTCGCCGAGCAGCCCGTCGACCTCCAGCTGCCCCGCTTCCACTTCGACACCTCGAACGAGCTGAGCCCCGCGCTGCGCTCGCTCGGTGTCCACGCGGCCTTCGCGAAGGCCGACTTCGGCGGCATCGCCCCGGATCCGCTGGTCCTGGGCCCGGTGCTGCAGAAGGCCACCATCGAGGTCGACGAGGGCGGTACGGTCGCGGCGGCCGGCAGCGGCGCCGTGGTCTCCGGGGCGGCGGCGCCGTCCCCGCGCCAGCCCGCCGAGCTGCACATCGACCGGCCGTTCCTGTTCCTGATCCGGGACACCGCCACCGGGCGGCCGCTGTTCCTCGGTCAGGTCACCGACCCGCAGGCGAAGTAGCCACCACCCGGCCGGGCAGCCGCCCCCGGACACCCGCCCCCGGCAGCCGCCCCCGGACACCCGCCCCGAGGCGGGCAGGCGCGGGCGGGAGCTACCAGGCCGGGTAACGCCCGCCGAGCGCCGGGTGGCCCGGATCGCGGCTGCCGAACAGCACCAGCAGGTCGTCCGCGACCGTCAGCAGCTCGGCCCGGCCCTCGACCGCCCCCGCCCAGTCGGCGGGCAGCGCCGAGGCGCCGTACGCGGCCCCGACCAGGTTGCCGCAGACCGCGCCGGTGGAGTCGCTGTCCCCGGAGTGGTTCACCGACAACAGCAGCGCGGTGCGCACCGGGTCGGGGTCGAGGGTGGCCGCCAGCAGCGAGTGCACCGCGATGGCCAGGCACTCCTCGGCGATCCAGCCGAGCCCGACCCGCTCCACCGTCTCCGCCGAGGGCTCGGCCTCCTGGGCCAGCCGCACCGCCCGGGCCAGCGCCTGGACGGTCTCCTTGGACTTCGGCAGTTCGCGGATCTGCTCCACCGTCTCGCCGACCGCCGCCCACGGCTCCGTCCCGCCCGCCAGCCGCTCGATCAGCGCCGCGAAGGCGCCGGCCGCCAGGTAGCCGGTCGGGTGCCCGTGGGTGAGCTGGGCGCACTGCACGGCCAGCCCGAAGGACTGCTCGACGCCGAGCCGGGCCAGCCCGAACGGCGCCGAGCGCATCACCGAACCGCAGCCCTTGGAGCCGGGGTTGATCGGCCCCGGACTCCCGATCGGGGACGGCGCCTCGAACACCGGGTGCTCGGACACCCCGCTGAGGCAGGCGTTGCCCGGCGCCCGCCGCGCGTACAGGAACGGCCGGCCGAGCAGCCAGCCGTCGTACGGGTGCGGCTGCGGTCCGGTGTCCGGCTCGGGCTGGTACTGGGTCCGCAGCCAGCGCCGGTAGGCGCCGTGCACGGCCTCCGGCACCGAGCCGCCGCCGCCCGACCAGCCTCGGACGAATCCACGGATCAGGCCCTCGGCGGTGAACAGCGTCATCTGGGTGTCGTCGGTGACCTCCACCGGCCCGGTGCTTCCGGACGGCAGCGCGGTCACGCCCTGTGGACCGAAGCGGTCCTGGATCTGGTGGAGCTGTTGGAACTCCACCGGCCAGCCCAGTGCGTCGCCGATCGCGCCGCCGAGCAGCGCACCGCGCACCCGGTCCCGGTATCCCGACTCCGCCGCCGACTCCGTCACGTCGAATCCCCCTTCGTTCGTGGCGGGGTCGTTTCTATCAGGCGCGGCGTCAGTTGTGGATCTCGCCCCGCCCGTGCAGCGCCGCGCGGTCGGCCGCGGCCCGCCCGGCCGCCCAGCCCTCGCCGTCGCTGACCCGGACCCGCTGCGAGACCAGCTTCGGGAACAGCCGGCCGACCTCGTCGTCCACCGCGGCCGAGCGGGCGGCCAGCGCGGGCAGCAGCCGCTCGTCCGGCCGCAGCTGCTCCTCGGTGCCGTCCTCGCGCAGGTGCCGGCCGGCCGCGGC
The DNA here is from genome assembly GCF_055560495.1 of Kitasatospora sp. NPDC023176. Classification (NCBI taxonomy): domain Bacteria; kingdom Bacillati; phylum Actinomycetota; class Actinomycetes; order Kitasatosporales; family Streptomycetaceae; genus Kitasatospora; species Kitasatospora sp. NPDC023176. Next base: position 248,669 of record NZ_JBVHIP010000006.1, read on the forward strand.
GGCGCTGGTGGCCCGCTCGGTGGCGGCGGTCAGCCGTTCGCGGATCCGCGCCGCGTAGGCGACCAGGAAGGACTGCCGGAAGGCCTTGCTGCGCGAGTCCTTGCGGGAGCCGGCCTTGTTGAGCGCGTGGGTGGCCTGCACCAGCAGCGAGGTGTAGAGCAGCTCGACGCCGTCGAGGTCCCCGTCGAAGCCGATCACGGTGCAGAAGCCGAACTCCTTCGCCCACACCACCCGGCACCGGTTCGCGGCCGCGACGGCGTCCAGCAGCATCGTCTTGGGGCCCTCGTACGGGTTGTCCACGCCGATCCGCAGCGCCGCCGGGGTGTTCCGGTCGGCCCCGGCGGCGGCCAGCAGCGCCTCGTCGATGCTGTGCTGGGCCATCAGCTGCTGGGCCTTGGCGGTCAGCGCCTCGGCCTCCTCCGGGAACTCGGTGGACTCGGCCTTGGCCAGCAGCGCCCGGATCCTGGCCAGCATCCGCGGCTCGCCGGCCAAAGCCCCGGGACGCTGCGGCCCGGCGGCGCGCCGCGTGGGCCCCGGCTGCCCCGGTGCGGGGCCGACCGGCGCGATCGGGGGCAGCCGGCCCCAGCTGCGCAGCAGCTCCAGGAGGGCGGTGGCGAGCGCGAAGCGGTCCAGCCGGTGCCGGTGGGCGAAGGCGCCGAGGTACTGCTCGTCGGCCGGCCACCAGACCTCGGCCTCCAGTTCGCGCAGCTGCTCCTGCCAGCGCCGGTCCAGGCCCGCGTCGGGGTGGCGGCGGCCCTCGGCGGCGATCAGGTCCACCGCGAGTGCCAGGTGGACGGGCTTCAGCCCGCGCCGCACCACCCGCACCAGGTCGGCCGGGCGCCATCCGGCGGACCAGCAGCGGCCCACCGCGGTGTCCGCGTAGCCGAGCAGCGCCCGGCTGACGGCCGGCCACTGCCCGGCCGAGGCGGCCAGCAGCGAGGCCCCGGTGTCCAGGGCGAGGTCCAGTGCGTCGTCGGGGGCGGTGAGCACCGAGCGCACCGCCTGCTCCAGCAGCGGCCCGGCGTTCCCGTCGCCCTGCTGCGCGCGCTTGCCCACGGTGTGTCCCTGCTCTCCTCGACGGCCCGGGCTCTGCTCGACGGTCCGGCCCCTCCGGCCCATGATGCCGGAGGGGGCGAGGCGAAACGTCTACCGCTCGATGGCCTTGGCCATGATCTCCGGCACACGGTCCAGCAGCTTGGTGGCCGCCAGCCGGATGCCGAGGGTGGCGACCAGGGCGCCGTAGAGCGGGCCGAGCGGCAGCAGCGGCCAGGTCGGTCCGTCCGAGGTCAGCGCCCACAGCAGGTAGCCGCCGACCGGCAGGGCGAGCACCGCGACGCCGAGCATCGAGCCGAACTGGTTGAGCAGGATCAGCCCGCCCTGCCCGGGGGCGGCGTTGCGCATCGGGTTGCTGTCGGCCGGCATGGTGTACGGCGCGAGCACGCTGAACACCGAGCCGAGCGCGATGCCGCAGCCGAGCACCGCCAGCGCCAGGCCGATCGCGGACGGCAGCCCGGCCCAGTCGCCGGTGGCGGCGGCCAGCACCAGCCCGAGCACCAGCGTGACCGGGACGGCGTACGACAGCACCGCGTACGCCCGGCCGCGCAGCTCGTCCCGGGCGTCGGCCGGGGTGCGCAGGGTGGCGGCGACCATCCAGAACGCCGAGCCGTCCATGCCGAACAGGTTGAGCATCTGCAGCCCGAGGAAGCTCCCGGTCATCGCCAGCAGGTAGACGCTGGACCAGCCCTGGACCACCGACAGCAGGCAGATCACCAGGGTCATCCCGACGCTGGTGAACAGCGCGGCCTTGGCCCGGGGCTCGCGCCAGGCGTACCGCAGGTGGCGCTGCATCACCGCGCCGGTGCGGCCCTGGGGCAGGAAGCGCCAGCCGGGGGTGTTCTGCACCCCGCGGGCCACCTCCAGGGTGGAGGAGTCGGCGGTCACCATCAGCTGCTGCAGGCTGGCGCGCCACCAGCGCAGCAGCAGGACGAGCAGCACGGCGGCCGCGGCCAGCTGGAGCAGCGCCACGGCGTACTCGCCCTCGCCGACGCTGCGGGGGGCGTCCGCCGCGCTGATCGGCGGGATCCAGCGCAGCACCGCGGCGATCGGCTTGAGCGGGCTGAGGTCGAGGTCCTTGTCGTGCTGACGGCCGAAGATGCTCTGCGAGCCGACGTTGGCGGCCTGGACGAGCAGGGCGAAGGCCAGTCCGCCGAAGATCGCGAAGTCCTTGCCGCGCCGGCTGGAGAGCATCCGGGCGTTCCCGGCCGCGACCGCCCGGGACAGTGTGACCAGGCAGAGCAGCGCGAGCGGCACGGCGACCACCGCGGTGGCGGCCGAGGCGCCGCCGTTCGCGCCGGACAGCACCGCGCCGGTCACCAGCACCAGGCTGATCAGCGGGCCGGGCCCGATCAGCGCGGCCAGCAGGGAACCGCGCAGCAGCGGGCCGGGCCGCAGCGGCAGCATGGTGAGCCTGGTCGGGTCGGAGCTCTCGTCGCTGGAGAACAGGAACAGCGGCAGCGCGGCCCAGCCCAGGGTGACCACGCCGAGCAGCATCACCCCGGTGTTCCCGGAGCCGGCGTAGCGCCCGTTCAGCATCGCCATGCCGAAGGCCAGGCCGGCCGCGAGGGCCAGGCCGAGGACGCCGCCGATGACGTACACGGCGGTCCGGCCGGGGCTGCGGCGCAGCCCGTTGCGCAGCAGTCGCAGCTTGAGGGCCACCAGGCCGCGGACCACCGTCCGCCCGTCGGGCACCGCGGCGGTCGTCACCGGGCGCTCCCGCCGCCGAGCCAGCCGAGGGCCTGGCCGTCGTCCTCGCGGACGCCGATCAGCTCCAGGAAGGCCTCGTGCAGGCTGCGGGCGCCGCGGACGGAGTCCAGCGGGCCCTGGGCGATCACCCGGCCCGCGTTGATCACGGCCACCCAGTCGCAGAGCTGCTCGACCAGTTCCATCACGTGGCTGGAGAAGACCACCGTGGAGCCGGCCGCCGCGTACCGCTTGAGCACGCCGCGGATGGTCTGGGCGGAGACCGGGTCGACGCCCTCGAAGGGCTCGTCCAGGAACAGCACGTCGGGGTTGTGCAGCAGCGCGGCGGCCAGGCCGATCTTCTTGCGCATGCCGGTGGAGTAGTCGGCGACCAGCTTGTCGGCGTCCCGGCCGAGGTCCAGGACGGCCAGCAGTTCCTCGGCGCGGCGGTCCACCTCGGTGGCGGGCAGGCCGCGCAGCCGGCCGGTGTACTGGAGCAGTTCGCGCCCGCTGAGCCGCTCGAACATCCGCAGGCCCTCGGGCAGGATGCCGATCCGGGCCTTGACCGTGACCGGGTCGGCCCACACGTCGGTGCCGTGCACCAGCACGGTGCCCTGGTCGGGCCGGAGCAGGCCGGTGATCATGGACAGCGTGGTGGTCTTGCCCGCGCCGTTCGGCCCGACCAGGCCGATGAACCCCCCGGCGGGCAGTTCCAGGCTGAGCCCGGCGACGGCGGCCTGGCCGCCGAAGTGCTTCCACAGTCCTTGGATGCTGACGGCGGACGGGGCGTCCGGTCCGGTGCGGCCGGTCGGGGTCGGTTCGGAGGGCGACGGTGCTGACGCCATGGCGGCCTTCTGTCTGTGGTCGTGGGCGGACGTACGGATGCTCGGGCGATTGCTCCGGAGCCCAGCGTGTCACCGCCCGTACGGGCTGTCGCCCGCTTTGAGCATCCCCTGAGCGTGTCCGCCGAACGGGTGGCGCGCCCGGCGGCCGGCCTCCGGCAGCTGCCGGTCCGATTCGGCAACTACTCAGTTCCGTTGTTCGTCCTGCACTATGAGGAACAGTGAGCGCGGGGGTGCCGTGGCGCCGGGAGGTGGCGGATGTCCGTTCAACCGTGGGGCGAGTCCCGTCCCGCCGATCGGTACGGCCAGGGGCCGGGGGTCGGCGGCTGGCAGCCCGCGCCGTCCCCGCAGGCGGCGATGCGGGCGAGCCATGCGGACCGGGACCGGACGGTGGACGTGCTGAAGGCCGGGTTCGCCGAGGGCCGGCTGTCCGCCGAGGAGTACGGGCAGCGCCACGAGGCCGCGGCCCGGGCGGTCACCTACGGCGAGCTGGCCGTGCTGGTGGCCGATCTGCCGTCCGGGCCGATGCCGGCGCCGGTCCAGGCCGCGCAGCCGGTCCCGGCGACGTTCCTGGCGCCGCCGCCGCCGTTGCCGCAGGCCCGGCCGACCAGCGTGCTGGCGGTGGTCTCCCTGGTGTGCAGCCTGACCTTCGTCATGGCGGTGCCCGCGGTGGTGACCGGCCACATCGCCCGCGCGCAGATCCGGGAGCGCAACATGGACGGGGACTGGGCGGCCGTCCTCGGGCTGGTGCTCGGCTACCTGGGCAGCTCGTTCTGGTTCCTGATGATCCTGCTGGCCTTCGCCTAGGGTCCGTCCTCGAACCCCGGGACCCGCCCGGTCCGCGGACCGCCGCCGTGGGTACGGTGTTCGCTCCCCGTCACCGGCTCGATCCGGTCCCGCCGTCGATGTCCACCCACCATCGACCGGCGGGGGAGTGCCTGCCGCGTCCGCACCGTCGATGTGACCGCGCAGAAGCCGACAGGGCATGATCAGGTGACGTGCCCCGTCCGACGAACCGAGCTGACCCGAAGGCCCACTCCAGATGATGATCACCGCAGTCAAGGGTCTTGCCGACCGGCTCGTCGCCTCGCCGAGGCGCCTGTGGGCCGTCGCGTTCGCGATCCTCTTCGCCCTGAGTGCGTCCTGGTCGCTCGCCACGCCGACCGGTGCGTCACCGGACGAGCACGCGCACCTCATCCGGGCGGCGGCCGTCGCCCGCGGTCAGCTCGAGGGCCGCGAGGTCATGGTCCCCCACATGGTGGCCTCCATCGAGGGGCGGTTCGCCGAGTCCGGCGTCGAGCTCCCGCCCATCTACCAGGCACTGAAGGACGTCAACGCCTGTTACGTCGGCCAGCCCCAGCAGTCGGCCTCCTGCGCCCCGGTGTTGAAGGACACACCCGGGACGACCCTGGTGACCACCGCGGCGGGCCGCTACCACCCGGCGTACTACTTCGCGGTGGGCTGGCCCAGCCTGTTCGTCCACGGCGAGGCGGCCTTCTCCCTGATGCGCCTGATGTCGGCGCTGATCTGCTCCGCGCTGGTGGCGAGCGCGGTGGTCTCCGCGGCGGAGTGGCGACGGCGTTCGTTCACCCTGCTCGGCGTGACCACCGCAGCCACCCCGATGGCGCTGTTCATGTTCGGTGTGGTCAACCCGAGCGGTCCGGAGATCGCCGCGGGCATCCTGGTCTGGAGCGCCGGGCTGCCGATGCTGATGAGCCCGGACCCCTACCTGCTGAACCGTCGGCTGGCCCGGCTGGGCGTGGGCGCGCTGGTGCTGATCGACATCCGGCCGCTGGGCCTGATCTGGTTCGGCGGGGCGCTGTTCTTCGCGCTGCTGCTGGCCAAGAAGGGCGCGGTGCGTGCGGTGGCGCGCCGGCGGTCCACCTGGTTCTGGGGCGCCGCGGCGGTGGTGGCGGCCGGGTCGGCGCTCCTCTGGGCGTCGAGCCATCCGGACAACTCGGTCATCAACACCCCGAGCGACCTGACCCCACGGGTCGCGGCCCGGGCAACGTTCGACAACGGCCTGCTGTACATGAAGCAAATGGTCGGCTACTTCGGCTGGTTGGACGCGCAGCCGCCGGCCGCGACGCTGCTGGTGTGGTGCTCCGTGGTGATCGCCCTGGCGCTGCTCGCACTGTGCTACGCCCGGTTCCGCGACACCCTGGCCGTCGTGGGGGTGCTGGTCGGGATCGTCGTGATCCCGATAGCGGCCCAGGCCGTCCAGGCGCGCCAGCTGGGCATGATCTGGCAGGGCCGCTACCTGCTGCCGTTCGCCGTGGGGCTGCCGATCATGTGTGCCGCGCTCTGCCACGAGCGGCTGCCGTGGGGCGGCTTCGCCTGGCGGCGGCTGCTGGTGCTCTCCGGCTTCTCGCTCGCCCTGGTCAATGCCGCCGCCTTCCTCTGGGCGCTGCGCCGCAACACGGTCGGCACCGAAGGGCCGCTGCTGATCAGCCCGGCCCACTGGTCGCCGCCCGGTGGCTGGGTGCTCTGGCTCGCGGTGTACACGGTGGCCGCGCTGGCGCTGGGGCTGTTCACCGCGGTGTCGGACAACCGGGCAGCCGCGGTGTCGCCGCCGCCGGGAGGCCCCGAGGGCCGCGCCGGGGAGGGCCGCGCCCGGCTCGCCGGGGCTCTGGGCGAGGCGTAGTGTTTGGCGGTGCGGGCGGTGCCCGGTTGTGGTAATGGCTCCGCCTCGCATCGATTTCCACCGCCTGTCCGGTGGGGAGCGTCACGACCTGCGGCGTTGCATTTGTTTTGACCGCGCCCCATGCGCTAGGTACGCTCTGACCTTGTGCCTGGGGTGTCCCCGGGTCCTTGTGCGTGCATGCACACCGGCCGCCGCGCCGAGCCGGAGCGCCTTCAGGCGCGCCGCGCGTTGAGCGCCGTCGCTGTACATCAGCCATGGGATTCCGTGTCGGAAAACGCCCAACACACCCGACCGCGTGGGTCGACCACGGGGTCGGGTGCAAGGGAGACACCGCAGGTTAGTTCCACCAAGCCTTGGCACACAGAAAACGGAGAAACGGTGCCTACGATCCAGCAGCTGGTCCGAAAGGGCCGGCAGGACAAGGTCGAGAAGAACAAGACTCCCGCGCTGAAGGGCTCCCCGCAGCGCCGTGGGGTCTGCACGCGTGTGTACACGACCACCCCGAAGAAGCCGAACTCGGCGCTTCGCAAGGTCGCCCGTGTGCGCCTCACCAGCGGGATCGAGGTCACCGCTTACATCCCGGGCGAGGGCCACAACCTGCAGGAGCACTCCATCGTGCTGGTGCGCGGTGGTCGTGTGAAGGACCTTCCTGGTGTCCGCTACAAGATCATCCGCGGTTCGCTTGACACCCAGGGTGTCAAGAACCGCAAGCAGGCTCGCAGCCGCTACGGCGCCAAGAAGGAGAAGTAAGAATGCCTCGTAAGGGCCCCGCCCCGAAGCGCCCGGTCATCATCGACCCGGTCTACGGCTCCCCGGTCGTCACCCAGCTGGTCAACAAGATCCTGCTGCACGGCAAGCGCTCCACCGCCGAGCGGATCGTCTACGGCGCCCTCGAGGGCGTTCGTGAGAAGACCGGCGCGGACCCGGTCGTCGCGCTGAAGCGCGCGCTGGAGAACGTCAAGCCGGCCCTCGAGGTCAAGTCCCGCCGTGTCGGTGGCGCGACCTACCAGGTTCCGGTCGAGGTCCGTCCGGGCCGCGCCAGCACCCTGGCGCTGCGCTGGATGGTCGGTTACTCCCGCGCCCGTCGCGAGAAGACCATGACCGAGCGCCTGATGAACGAGATCCTCGACGCCAGCAACGGCCTGGGCGCTTCCGTGAAGCGTCGCGAGGACACCCACAAGATGGCCGAGTCCAACAAGGCCTTCGCGCACTACCGCTGGTAGTCCGTACCCCGTCACTAGACAGAGAGAGAACGAGCCACCATGGCTGCAACCTCCCTTGACCTCGCCAGGGTCCGCAACATCGGGATCATGGCGCACATCGACGCGGGCAAGACCACCACCACCGAGCGGATCCTGTTCTACACCGGTGTCTCGTACAAGATCGGTGAGGTCCACGATGGCGCTGCCACCATGGACTGGATGGAGCAGGAGCAGGAGCGCGGCATCACGATCACGTCGGCCGCGACGACCTGTCACTGGACGGTCGACGGCGTCGACAACACCATCAACATCATCGACACCCCGGGCCACGTCGACTTCACCGTCGAGGTGGAGCGCTCGCTGCGTGTCCTCGACGGTGCCGTCACGGTGTTCGACGGTGTCGCCGGTGTCGAGCCCCAGTCCGAGACCGTGTGGCGGCAGGCTGACCGCTACGGCGTCCCGCGCATCTGCTTCATCAACAAGCTGGACCGCACGGGCGCGAACTTCTTCTTCTGCGTCGACACCATCGTGGAGCGCCTCGGCGCCACCCCGCTGGTGATGCAGCTGCCGATCGGTGCCGAGGCGGACTTCCAGGGCGTCGTCGACCTGGTCCGCATGAAGGCGCTGGTCTGGTCCACCGAGGCCGCCAAGGGCGAGATGTACGACATCGTCGACATCCCGGCCGAGCTGCAGGCGCAGGCGGACGAGTACCGCGAGCAGCTGATCGACACCGTCTCGAACGTCAGCGACGAGATCATGGAGCTCGCCCTGGAGGGCGAGGAGATCCCGGTCGAGCTGCTGCAGGACGCGATCCGCAAGGGCACCCTGAACTCGGACTTCACCCCGATCTTCTGTGGTACCGCCTTCAAGAACAAGGGCGTTCAGCCCCTGCTCGACGCGGTCGTCAAGTACCTGCCGTCGCCGCTGGACATCGAGTCCGTCGAGGGCACGAAGCCGAACGACCCGGAGACCAAGATCTCCCGCAAGGCTTCGGACGACGAGCCGCTGGCCGCGCTGGCGTTCAAGATCATGTCCGACCCGCACCTGGGCAAGCTCACCTTCGTCCGGATCTACTCCGGCCGCCTGGAGTCCGGCACCTCGGTGCTGAACGCCGTGAAGGGCAAGAAGGAGCGCATCGGCAAGATCTACCGCATGCACGCGAACAAGCGTGAGGAGATCGAGTCGGTGGGCGCCGGCGACATCGTCGCCGTCATGGGCCTGAAGCAGACCACCACCGGTGAGACGCTGTCCGACGAGAAGAACCCGGTCATCCTGGAGTCCATGGACTTCCCGGCCCCGGTCATCCGCGTCGCGATCGAGCCCAAGTCCAAGGGTGACCAGGAGAAGCTGGGTGTTGCCATCCAGCGTCTCGCCGAGGAGGACCCGTCCTTCCAGGTCAACACGGACGAGGAGACCGGCCAGACCATCATCGCGGGTATGGGCGAGCTGCACCTCGAGGTGCTGGTCGACCGTATGAAGCGTGAGTTCAAGGTCGAGGCCAACGTCGGCAAGCCGCAGGTCGCGTACCGCGAGACGATCCGTCAGGCCGTCGAGCGCATCGACTACACCCACAAGAAGCAGACCGGTGGTTCCGGTCAGTTCGCCAAGGTGCAGATCGCGATCGAGCCGCTCGAGCAGGCCGAGGGCTACGAGTTCGTCAACAAGGTCACCGGTGGCCGCGTGCCGCGGGAGTACATCCCGTCGGTCGACGCCGGTTGCCAGGAGGCCATGGAGTTCGGCATCCTCGCCGGCTACCCGCTCCAGGGTGTCCGCGTGAGCCTGCTCGACGGCCAGTCGCACGACGTCGACTCCTCCGAGCTCGCGTTCAAGATCGCCGGTTCGATGGCCTTCAAGGAAGGCGCGAGGAAGGCCAAGCCGGTCCTCCTCGAGCCGATGATGGCCGTCGAGGTCACCACGCCCGAGGACTACATGGGCGACGTGATCGGCGACATCAACTCTCGCCGTGGCCAGATCCGGTCCATGGACGAGCGTCACGGTGCCCGCGTCGTCGCGGCGCTGGTGCCCCTCTCCGAGATGTTCGGCTACGTCGGTGACCTGCGCAGCAAGACCTCTGGCCGCGCCAGCTACTCGATGCAGTTCGACTCGTACGCCGAGGTCCCCAAGGCCGTGGCCGAGGAGATCATCGCTAAGTCCAAGGGCGAGTAGGTCCGGCTCCGCCGGTCCGGAACCAGTCCGACATTCGGGCTGATTCCGACCCCTTAGGCTATGAGGAGGCGAACCGGGAGGATCCAGGCGGATCCTCCCGGGCCTCCGGCCCCCACCCGCGGGACGGTACGAGGTGCTCCGGCACCGCGGACCAAGCCCGATACAAGACCAACTGACGTCAGCACGGCGTACAGGATCTGTCCTCAGGAGGACTGCAGTGGCGAAGGCGAAGTTCGAGCGGACGAAGCCCCACGTCAACATCGGCACCATCGGTCACATTGACCACGGTAAGACGACCCTTACCGCGGCCATCACCAAGGTGCTGCACGACGCGTACCCGGAGATCAACCCCTTCACGCCGTTCGACCAGATCGACAAGGCGCCGGAGGAGCGGCAGCGCGGTATCACCATCTCGATCGCGCACGTCGAGTACCAGACCGAGGCGCGTCACTACGCCCACGTCGACTGCCCGGGTCACGCGGACTACATCAAGAACATGATCACCGGTGCGGCCCAGATGGACGGTGCGATCCTCGTCGTCGCCGCCACCGACGGCCCGATGCCGCAGACCAAGGAGCACGTCCTCCTGGCCCGCCAGGTCGGCGTCCCCTACATCGTCGTCGCCCTGAACAAGGCCGACATGGTGGACGACGAGGAGATCCTGGAGCTCGTCGAGCTCGAGGTCCGTGAGCTCCTCTCCGAGTACGAGTTCCCGGGCGACGACCTGCCGGTCGTCCGCGTCTCCGCGCTGAAGGCGCTGGAGGGCGACAAGGAGTGGGGCGAGAAGCTCCTCGGCCTGATGCACGCCGTCGACGAGAGCATCCCGACCCCGGCCCGCGCCGTGGACCAGCCGTTCCTGATGCCGATCGAGGACGTCTTCACGATCACCGGTCGTGGCACCGTCGTCACCGGTCGTATCGAGCGTGGCATCCTCAAGGTCAACGAGACTGTCGACATCATCGGCATCAAGGAGACCAAGACCACCACCACGGTCACCGGCATCGAGATGTTCCGCAAGCTGCTCGACGAGGGCCAGGCCGGTGAGAACGTCGGTCTGCTGCTCCGTGGCATCAAGCGCGAGGACGTCGAGCGCGGCCAGGTCATCATCAAGCCGGGTTCGGTTACCCCGCACACCGACTTCGAGGCCCAGTCCTACATCCTGTCGAAGGACGAGGGTGGCCGTCACACCCCGTTCTTCAACAACTACCGCCCGCAGTTCTACTTCCGTACCACGGACGTGACCGGCGTCGTGACCCTCCCCGAGGGCACCGAGATGGTCATGCCGGGCGACAACACCGCCATGACCGTCGCGCTGATCCAGCCGATCGCCATGGAGGAGGGCCTGAAGTTCGCCATCCGTGAGGGTGGTCGCACCGTCGGCGCCGGCCAGGTCACCAAGATCATCAAGTAATTTGATGCTCTGACGTCCCCGACGTCTGACCTTCGGTCGAGGAGGAGGGCTTGGTGAAGATCCCCGGATCTTCACCAAGCCCTCCTTCGTTGTGCAGAAAAGTCGTCAACTATGCTCGCGGCGTACGCCGGAGCGAAGCCGGGCGCGGGAGCGCGCCCCCTGTAGGGGATGGGATTTCGGGCTCTCGATGGACACTCTCCGCACCATGGCGGCCACCGCCTCGCCCGAGGAGGCCGCGCCGGGTGGCAGCCCCGGATCTCCGCCGCGCCCAGCGGGCAGACCGGCCCGCAGCCTGCCGTTCCTGGCCGGCGCGCTGCTCGCGTCCTGGCTGGTGCCCACCGCGCTGATCTCGGTCGGCCTCGGCTTCCTGGTCCTGCCGCTGCTGGTGCTGGCGGTCGCCGCGATCCTCCGGGTCGGCGGAGGGCTGCTCGACCGGCTGGTGGCGGCCGCCCTGGTCATCGCCGGCGGCGTGCTGGTGTTCGGTCTGCTGTTCTCGCTCTGGCCGTGGGGGATCGACCCCATCCCGACCTCCGGCGTGCTGTTCTCCGTGGTGGCCCTGACCGGCTGGCTGAGCCGCCGGGCGCCGAGGCTGCCGATGCGCTTCCGGCCCTCGGACCTGATGGTCGTCGGCACCGGCTACGTGATGTGGCACTACCTGCACAAGCCGTTGGTCGGCAAGGGGCCGGGCTGGCGACTGGAGTTCCTCACCACCTCCGAGGACCGGCTCAACCACTTCTCCTACTTCGTCGGCATCGAGCACGTCGGCGGCTACAACTTCCTGCACCAGGAGGCCGCCAAGGCGTACATGATGTCCGGCGAGGGGGTGTACCCGCAGGGTTCGCACTTCCTGCTGGCCTGGATCGACTCGCTGTTCCGCTCCTCGGCGGACCTGGGGTCGCCGCTGGACACCATGAACCGCTACCTGCTCTACGTCCTGGCCGCCTACGCGCTGCTCGGCGTGGCGCTGGTCTGGGCGGCCCGCTGGATCGGTGGCCCGCGGCTGCGCGGCTGGCGCACCGCGGCGGTGTGCGGGACGGTCGCGGCCCTGGTGTTCTCCAGCAACTACACCGACCTGGTGACGCACGGCTTCGACTCGACGGTCATCGGCCTGCTGATGGTGGCCCTGCTGACCGCCTTCCTGGTCCGCCCCGCACTGCGGACGCCGGACTTCCTGGTGCTCGCCGCGGCCGGTCTGATCACCGTCACCTACGTCTACAACCTGTTCGGCGCCGTCGCCGGGGTCGGCGTGGTGGCCGCACTGTTGGTCCACCGGCGGCGCCTGCGCCGCTCGCGCTGGCTGCTGTACGCCCTCGCCGGGGTCCTCACGCTGGGCCTGGCCGCCCTGCCGAGCGTGGTTTCGGTGCTCTCCGACCTGGACGTCGCCAGCACGTCCAACCTGGGCGGGCCCAGTGTCGGGGCCGACCGGACGATCCTGGTCGGCGGCCTGCTGCTGGCCCTGCTGGCCGCGGCCGTGCCCGCCAACCGGCGCACCGGCACCGGGCAGGCGCACCTGGCGGTGGTGATCGGCACGGGCGCGGTGATCTGCGGCTTCGCCTGGTGGCAGATGCACACCATCGGGCACGTCTCGTACTACTTCGAGAAGCTGGCCGGCACCGGCGTGGTGGTCGCGCTGGTCTCGATCGGCGCGATCGGGCCGCTCCTGCGGGCCACCCCGCCCACCCGGGTCCCGGTGCTGCGGCGCCGGATCGGTGACGGCGTGCTCTCGGTGATCTCGGTGGCGACCGCGCTCAGCCTGTTCGCCGGGGTGCAGTGGGGGATGGAGTCCTTCAAGGCGGCTCCCACGGCCTGGCACCAGAACTCCCTGATGGCCTGGAGCCGGGGCGACTCCTGGAGCGACATCGGCCCGCGGGGCGGCGCCACCGTCCTGGGGGACCTCGACGGCATCCACGAGCCGATGATGGTGCTGTACTCCAACGACGACTACAAGAACCTGAAGTCCACCTGGGTGGCGGCTCTGCTGCGCGGGCGCGGCGGTGACATGCGGGCGCTCTACGAGACGCACTGGGTGAACATCGGCGCCGAGCCGCGGAAGGACGCGGAGCACGAGGCGGCGCTGGCCCACGTGAAGACGGCCGCGGAGAAGCTCGGCCAGCCGATGACCGTGGTGGTCGCCGACCGGGCCACCGGCGAGCGGCTGCGCAAGGAGCTGACCGGCTTCCAGCCGCGGGTCACCGTGGTCGAGAAGCCGGGCAACAACTGGACCGAGCCGTGGAACCGGAGTTTCCCCGGGGACTGATCAGGGACCCGGCGGTGCCGGAGTGACTGCAGGTGGGGGCACCGTCCGAGCCGGGCGGTGCCCCGTCCGTTCTCCGGCCTCCGGCGCCGTCGAACCGATCTCACCCCGCACTCATCGGACTCATCGGGGGCTCACAACCGGCTGCTATTGTCGCCACGATCCAGCCCCACAGCGGAAAGCGGGACCAATTCATGTCGACAGCACCTCAGTTGTCGGTCGTCATGCCGATCTACAACGAGCAGGACGCGCTTCCGCTGACCGTCGAGCGGCTGCGGCCGATCCTCGACGGGCTCGGGGTCGACTACGAGGTGGTCGGCGTCGACGACGGCAGTACCGATGCCACTCCGGTGCTGATGCAGAAGATCCGGCAGGACTGGCCCCAGTTCCGGACCATCCGCTTCTCCCGCAACTCCGGCCACCAGGCCGCGCTCAAGGCGGGCCTGGACCGGGCGTTCGGCGACTACGTGGTGAGCATCGACGCGGACCTGCAGGACCCGCCGGAGAAGATCCCGGAGATGCTCGCGCTCGCCCGGGACGAGCAGCTCGACATCGTCTACGGCGTGCGCGGGGACCGCGGCAGCGACAGCTCCTTCAAGCGGCGCACGGCCGGCGCGTACTACTGGCTGATGCGCAAGCTCGTCGGCAAGCGGATGCCCAACCAGGCCGGCGACTACCGCCTGCTCAGCCGGGCGGCGGTGGATGCGCTCAAGGCGCTGCCCGAGCACCAGCCGGTCTACCGGCTCCTGGTGCCGTGGCTGGGCTTCCCCAGCGGCGAGGTGGTCTACGTCCGCGAGGAACGGGTGGCGGGCGCCACCCACTACCCGCTGGCCAAGATGGTGCGGCTCGCGCTGGACAGCATCACCAACTTCTCCGCCGCCCCGCTCCGGCTGGCCACCTACCTCGGCCTGGTGAGCTTCGTGGTCTGCATCGGGCTCGCGATCCACGCCACCGTCTCGTACGCGCTCGGGTCGACGGTGCCCGGCTGGTCCTCGCTGTTCATCGGGATGCTGTTCCTCGGCGGTGTGCAGCTGATCTGCGTCGGGCTGCTGGGGGAGTACGTCGGCCGGATCTACTCGGCGGTGCAGGACCGCCCGGCCTACTTCATCGGGTACGACTCGGCGGAGGACCACGAGCGGGACCCGGGCCGGTGACCTTGACCGAGGAGTCTGCCGAGCCCGCCCCGAAGACCCGGCGGCAACTGCCGTCCTTCCTGGTCATCGGCGTCCTGAGCACCCTCTTCTACCTGGGGCTGTTCGTCGCCGCGCGGTGGTTCACCAACCCGCAGGCGGCGAACCTGATCGCGCTGGCGGTCAGCGCGGTGGCCAATACGGCGGCCAACCGCCGCTTCACCTTCGGGGTCGTCGGCTCGAAGGGCATGGTCCGCGACCAACTGCAGGGCGCGGTGGCGTTCCTGATCGGGCTCGGCCTCAGCAGCGGTGCGCTGGCACTGCTCGACCTGGCGGTGCCGCACGCCTCCCGGATGGTCGAGGTGGCCGGGCTCGTCGTGGCGAACGGGCTGGCCACGCTGGCGCGGTTCGTCCTGCTCAAGCTGTGGGTGTTCCGGAACCGCTGAGCGGGGCCGGACCGGCGCGCCGCGCCGGTACCGCATGCGAAGGAGGGGGCGCGTGCCGATGCACGCGCCCCCTCCGGTCGGTCCCGGGTCGCCGTTACCGCACGTCGAGCGCGTCCGTGTAGGCCTTGCAGGCCTCGTAGGTCGGGAGCAGGCCGGAGGCGATGGCCTCCTTGAGGGAGGGCGCCGCCGCGTCGCGGGCGGAGAGCTGCGGAGCGTCGGCGGGCCACTCGATGCCGAGGTCCGGGTCCAGCGGGTGCACGCCGTGCTCGCCGGTCGGGTTGTACGTCGCCGAGCAGAGGTAGGTCAGCGTGGCGTCGTCGGTGAGCGCGCAGAAGCCGTGACCGAGGCCCTCGGCGATGTAGACGGCCTTGCGCTCGGTGTCGTCCAGGCGCACGCCCTCCCAGCGGCCGAAGGTCGGCGAGCCGACCCGCAGGTCCACGATGACGTCCAGCACCGCGCCGCGGGTGCAGGCCACGTACTTGGCCTGGCCGGGCGGGACGTCGGCGAAGTGGATGCCGCGCACGACGTCCTTCGCGGAGAGCGACAGGTTGGCCTGCGCCAGGTTCAGCGGGTGGCCGACCACCTCGGCGAGCAGGTCGAAGCGGTACCACTCGGTGAAGTGGCCGCGCGGGTCGCCGTGCACCTGCGGGGTGATCTCGAAGGCGCCCTCGATGGAGAGCTCACGGAACTTCACCGGCCCGCCGCCTCGTCCAGCAGCGCCACCAGGTACTGGCCGTAGCCGCTCTTCAGCAGCGGCTCGGCGAGCTCGCGCAGCTGCGCGTCGTCGATCAGGCCGGCCCGCCAGACCGCCTCCTCGATGCAGCCGATCTTGAAGCCCTGGCGCTCCTCGATGACCCGGACGAACTCCGACGCCTGCACCATCGAGACGAAGGTGCCGGTGTCCAGCCAGGCGGTGCCGCGGTCGAGGATGGTCACGTGGAGGTCGCCGGAGGTGAGGTACGCCTCGTTGACGGCGGTGATCTCCAGCTCGCCGCGGGCGCTCGGCTTCAGGCCGCGGGCGATCTCGACCACCCGGTTGTCGTAGAAGTACAGGCCGGGGACGGCGTACCGGGACTTGGGCTCGGTCGGCTTCTCCTCGATCGAGATGACCTGGCCGTCCTCGTCGAACTCGACCACGCCGTACGCCGTCGGGTCCGCCACGGGATAGGCGAAGACCCGGCCGCCCTTGGCGTCGGTGTGCTCCGAGAGCCGGGTGCCCAGGCCGCTGCCGTGGAAGATGTTGTCGCCGAGGATCAGCGCCACCGGCTCGTCGCCGATGAAGTCGGCGGCCAGCAGGAACGCCTGGGCGATGCCCTCGGGGCGCTCCTGGACGGCGTACTCCAGGCGGAGGCCGAGCTGGGAGCCGTCGCCCAGCAGGCGCTCGAACTGGTCCCGGTCGTTCGGGGTCGTGATGATCAGGATCTCGCTGATCCCCGCCATCACCAGGGTCGAGAGGGGGTAGTAGATCATCGGCTTGTCGAAGACCGGGAGGAGCTGCTTCGACACCGCTCGGGTCAGCGGCCAGAGCCGCGAGCCGGTGCCGCCGGCCAGAAGGATTCCACGCATGGAGTGCACCCTATTCGAGTCCGAAGGGGCGGGTGAGGCCCGGGTCGGCGGGTCTCCGGCGCGCCGGTAGACTACGGCGTATTATGCGCATCCTCGTGACCGGCGGTGCCGGCTTCATCGGTTCTGAATTCGTTCGCCAGCTTCTCGGCGCCGACTCCACTGACCAGATCACCGTCTTCGACAAGCTCACCTACTCGGGCGTCGAGGCCAACCTGGCACCGGTGGCGGGTCACAGCGGCTACTCCTTCGTCCGGGGGGACATCTGCGACGTCGACGCCGTCGACGCCGTGATGCCCGGCCACGACGTCGTGGTGCACTTCGCCGCCGAGTCCCACGTGGACCGGTCGATCGCTGGTGCCGGCCCGTTCGTGCTGACCAACGTCGTCGGCACCCAGGTCCTGCTGGACGCCGCCCGCAAGCACGGCGTGGGCCGCTTCGTCCACATCTCCACCGACGAGGTGTACGGCTCCATCAACGAGGGCTCCTGGACCGAGACCTGGCCGCTGGAGCCGAACTCCCCGTACTCGGCCTCCAAGGCCTCCTCCGACCTGCTCGCGCTGGCCTACCACCGCACCCACGGCATGGACGTCGTGGTGACGCGCTGCTCCAACAACTACGGGCACTACCAGTTCCCCGAGAAGGTCATCCCGCTCTTCACCACCAACCTGATCGACGGCAAGAAGGTCCCGCTGTACGGCGACGGCGGCAACGTCCGCGACTGGCTGCACGTCTCGGACCACTGCCGGGGCATCGAGCTGGTCATGCGCGGCGGCCGCGCCGGCGAGGTCTACAACATCGGCGGCGGCACCGAGGCGACCAACAAGGAGCTCACCGGCCTGCTGCTGGAGGCCGCCGGTGTCGGCTGGGAGATGGTCGAGCACGTCGCCGACCGCAAGGGCCACGACCTGCGCTACTCGATCGACATCAGCAAGATCCGCGAGGAGCTCGGCTACGAGCCGCAGGTCCGCTTCGAGGACGGCCTCGCCGCGACCATCGCCTGGTACCGCGAGAACCGCGCCTGGTGGGAGCCGCTGAAGCAGAAGGCGGCGCTGCAGAAGTGAGCGACACCTCCTCGGGCCGGGTCCGCTGGCTCGTCACCGGCGCCGTCGGCATGCTCGGCCAGGACCTGCTGACGGTCCTCGCCGGTGACCCGACGGCCGAAGTGACCGCCCTCGGCCGCGCCGACCTCGACATCACCGACGCGGAGGCCGTGCTGGCCGCCGTGGAGGGCCACGACATCGTGGTGAACTGCGCAGCCTGGACCGCGGTCGACGCGGCCGAGACCGAGGAGGAGGCCGCCACCGCCGTCAACGGCACCGGTGTGCGCCACCTCGCCGCCGCCTGCGCCAAGACCGGCGCCCGGATGCTCCAGGTGTCGACCGACTACGTGCTGCCCGGGGACGCCACCGAGCCGTACGCCGAGACCGCGCCGACCGGCCCGGTCAACGCGTACGGTCGCGGCAAGCTGGTCGGCGAGCAGGCCGTGGCGGAGCTGCTCCCGCAGCACGGCTACGTGGTGCGCACCGCCTGGCTGTACGGCGAGCACGGCAAGAACTTCGTCGCCACCATGCTGCGGCTCGCCGCCCAGCGCGAGACGCTGGATGTCGTCGACGACCAGCAGGGCCAGCCGACCTGGTCGCTGGCCCTGGCCCGGCAGCTCGTGGAGCTCGGCACCGCCGCGCTCGCCGGGCGCGCCCCGGCCGGGGTCTACCACGGCACCGCGGCCGGCCGGACGACCTGGTGCGGACTGGCGCGCGAGGCCTACCGGCTGAGCGGCCTCGCCCCGGAGCGGATCCGTCCGACCACCTCCGCGGCGTACGTCACGCCCGCCGCCCGGCCCGCGTTCAGCGTGCTGGGCCACGACCGGTGGGCCGCGGCGGGCCTCAGCCCGCAGCCGGACTGGCGCGAGCAACTCGCCGAGGCGCTCGGTACCCCCGTGTTCACCGAGTTGGCTGCCACGGCTCGGGCGATCGAGAGCGACAGACTGCAGTGAGGAATCCGCTGGCCAAGGTAGCCGCCGCGCTGCCGCCGGGAACCCTGGCGGTGGCGGGCGGCACTGTCGTGCTGGGCGCGGCTTCGTACATCCACCTCGGTGTGGCGGGCCACAGCCTCTCGGTCGACGACATGGCGAACGTGTCCCTGCTGTGGACCATCGTGATGTCCGTCGGCATCGGCGTCTTCTTCCCGATCGAGCAGGAGCTGACCCGGATCGTCGCGGCCCGCGCCGCGCTCGGGCACGGTGCCGCCCCGGTGCTGCGCCGCGCCACCCTGCTGACCGGCGGGATCCTCGCCACCGTGCTGCTGGCGCTCGGGATCGGAGCCCGGCCGATCGCCGACGCCATGTTCCACGGGGACCGCTCGCTGGTGCTGGCACTGGGCGGCGCCTTCCTCGGCATGGCGGTCTGCTACCTCACCCGCGGTGTGCTGGCCGGCCTCGGCCGGTTCGGCGCGTACGGCACTCAGCTGGGCATCGACGGCGGCCTGCGGATCGGGCTCGCCGCGGGCGCCGCGGTCGGCGGGGTGCACTCGGCGCTGGCGTTCAGCCTGATCCTGGCCGTCGCACCGGTCGCGGCCACCCTGCTGACCCTGCCGCCGCTGTTCCGGGCCGTCCGGCCCGGCCCACGGGTGCCGTGGTCGGAGCTCTGCTCCGGGCTCGGCCTGCTGATCTGCTCGACCCTGCTCTCCCAGGTCGTGGTGAACGCCGCCGTGGTGAGCACCAAGCTGCTCGCTCCCTCGAACTCCGCCCTGATCGCCGCGCTGCTCAACGCGCTGGTGCTGGCCCGAGTCCCGCTGTTCGTGTTCGGATCGCTCCAGGCCTCGTTGCTGAGCGGGCTGTCCTCGGCGATCGCGGTCGGCGACCGTGCGGCCTTCACCGGTATGCTCCGCCGGATCGGCCTCGTGGTCGGCGGCCTCGGCGTGCTCGGCGGGATCCCGGCGGTGGCACTCGGTCCCTGGCTGATCCAGGTGCTCTTCGGCGCCAAGCCGGTGCTCGGCTGCCTGGACTTCTTCTGGATGTCCGCCGGCACCGTGGCGTACATGTTCGCGATGGTGCTCGGTCAGGCGCTGATGGTATTCAAGCGTCACAACCTGCAGTTGCTCTGTTGGGCGGTCGGCACCGCGTTCCTCGCCGGCGTCACCTTCCTGCCCGGCGACGTGGCCACCCGCGTGGTCGTGGCCTACACGGCAGGATCGGTGGTCACGGTGCTCGGTATGCTGGCTGCGCTCAGGCGCAGCTTCCCCGGTTCGACGGCGACCGACACCGTGCGGAGCACATCGGAGCAGGCCGCACCCTCCGCGACTGCCGGGGTGGTCGGCGAATGACCGCACCGCCCCGCAACATACAGATTGCCGCGCACGAGCGCGGGAGACACCCCGAACATGGAGCCCCCGTGTCCCAGTACGACGACGTCTGGCTGGTGATCCCGGCCTACAACGAAGGTCAGGTGATCGCTGACGTTGTGGAGGGAGCGCGCAAGACGTTCCCGAACATCGTTGTGGTCGATGACGGCAGTGCGGACGACTCCGCCAAGCACATCATGACGACGGGCGCCCACCTGGTGCGGCACCCGGTCAACCTCGGTCAAGGCGCCGCGCTGCAGACCGGCCTCGCCTACGCGCTCGCCCAGCCGGGGGCCAAGTACTTCGCCACCTTCGACGCGGACGGCCAGCACCAGACGGCCGACGTCGAGAAGATGGTCGCCCTGCTCCGCACGGGCGAGGCGGACGTGGTCCTCGGTTCGCGCTTCATCGAGCAGAACGGCCAGGTGCCGTGGATCAAGCGTGTGGTGCTGAGGACCGCCGCGACGGTCAGCCCGACGGCGCGCAAGCTCAAGCTCACCGACTCGCACAACGGCCTGCGCGTGCTCAACCGTGAGGCCGCGAGCCGGATCCGGATCACCATGAACGGCATGGCCCACGCCTCGGAGATCGTCGGCTTCCTGGCCGGCGCCGACCTCCGGGTGGCCGAACTCCCGGTGGACATCCTCTACACCGACTACTCACGCGCCAAGGGTCAGTCCCTGATCAACGGCGTCAACATCATCTTCGACATCTCGCTTCGGGAGCGTGGCCGCCGATGAACTACTTCTGGATCCAGCTGGTGCTGATCGTGGGTGCGGTCACCCTCGCGTTCATGTTCATCCGGCGCTGGGACGCGGCCAACACCCGGGCGTGGAAGCGCATCGCGTTCTCCGTCTTCGTGATCGCGAACATCTACGCGATCCTGCGTCCGAGCGATGTCACCTGGGTGGCCCACAAGTTCGGCGTCGGCCGCGGCACCGACCTGGTGCTGTACGTCATGGTCCTGGCCATGGGCTTCCTGACCTTGAACACCTTCCTGCGGTTCCGCTCGCTGGAGAAGAAGATCACCGATCTGGCCCGCACCGTCGCGATCAACGAGGGTGCCCGGCTGAACGGGGAGCGCTTCGACCTGGACCTGCCGGTCTCCGCCCCGGTGAAGAGCGACGGAGCCTGAGCCCCATGGCCACCTTCGAGTTCATGCTGCCGTACTACGGCGACGTGGCGTTGATGCAGGCCGCGGTGCGCAGCATCCTGGGACAGACCGACCCGGACTTCCGGATGACCGTCATCGACGACGGCAAGGAGCCGGACGTCCCGGGCTGGTTCGCCGAACTCGGCGACGACCGGGTCAGCTACCTGCGCAACGAGCAGAACCTGGGGATCACCAAGAACTTCCAGAAGTGCGTGGAGCTGTCGACCGCGGACCACGTGGTGATCATGGGTTGCGACGACCTGCTGCACCCGCACTACCTGGAGACCGTCCGGTCGATTCTGGCGGCCAACCCCGGCCTGGGCATGGTCCAGCCGGGCGTCGAGGTCATCGACGGGGACGGCGTGGTCAGCTCGGGCCTGGCCGACAACGTGAAGGGCAAGCTGTACGCCCCGAACGTCAGCGGCCGGCGCCTGATGGGCGGCGAGGAACTCGCGGCCAGCGTGCTGCGCGGCAATTGGCTGTACTTCCCGTCGATCTGCTGGCGCGGCGACGCCCTGCGTGCGGTCAGCTTCCGCGACGAGTACTCGGTGATCCAGGACCTGGCCCTGGTGGTCGACCTGCTGGAGCGGGGCGAGTCGATGATGATCGACAACACCACGGTCGTCTTCCAGTACCGCCGCCACGCGGTCAGCGAGTCATCGGTGCAGGCTTTCTCGGGCACCCGTTTCACCGAGGCGGAACGCTACTTCAACGCGGTGGCCGAGCGCATGGACAGCCGTGGCTGGCCGAAGGCCGCCCGCGCGGCCCGGGTCCGCAGCGCCTCCCGCTTCCACGCGCTCACGATGCTCCCCGGCGCGCTGCGTCGCGGTCAGACGGCCGGCGTCAAGGTACTGGCCAAGCACGCGTTCACCGCGGGGCAGCGGCACTGACGCGCGGCCCCGCGCTCACGTGAAGGAGCCCGGTCCCCTGCTCAGCAGGGGACCGGGCTCCTTCCGTTGCGCGGCGGGTCAGCCCGCCGACAGGGTCGTCAGCACGCTCCGGAGCGCGCCGGAGGCCTTCGGGCGGGTGGGGAACGGGCTGTTCGGGGAGCAGCCCAGCGTGCCCTGGTCCGGGCCCTGGACGAGCCGTCCGGACAGGTCGCCCGGCTTGGAGCACTTGTTGTTCGGCGCGTACGCGGAGCAGTGCCCGTTGAGGCTCTCGGTCGTCTGCGAGGCCAGGGCGAGGTGGCCGGTGTCGGTCTGCGTGGTGGGCATGAAGCGGTCGGCGGTGGCGGAGCCGGCCATCCCGTACAGCAGGCCGAGGGCGCAGAGCGCGCCCGTGGCGACCGCGCGCGGGGTCAACCGGGGGAGCACGCGGACCGGCGCGATCTCGGCGGCCGCGTCGCGCCGGGCGCCGAACCGCTGGGCGGCCAGGTAGCAGGCGAGGCCGACGAGCACGAGCGTGCAGTACAGCAGCTGGGCGCTGGTGCGGGGGTAGAGCATGACGGCCTGGTCGCGCTCCATGTGGGAGGCGTACCAGTACCGCATGAGCAGGGCGCTGGCCGCGCAGGCGGCGGTCACCAGGACGGAGGCGCGGTTGATGCCGAGCGCCAGGGCGAAGCCGAGGCCGGCGAGCAGGACGACGGAGAACAGTCCCACCCCGCCCAGCTCACCGGGGATCGGCCAGGTGCTCCAGGCGTCCGTGCCGGGGAGGTCGTCCCGCCACATCGCGAAGTACGTCGGTTCGACGTAGGTGTCGAAGTAGCAGTACCGGTCGACGGTGGATCCGGCCGAGCCGAGCATCCGCACCAGGTAGCTGCCGGCCACCGCGAGGAAGACCACGGTGGTCGCCGCGAGGGTGGTCCCGGCCGTGGCCAGCGCCCGGGTCCCGCCGTCCTTCCAGACCCGGACGAGGAGGATCGCGGCCAGCACGATCACGCCGAGCGCCGACCAGACGAACCAGCCGGAGTAGAGGATGAACATCAGGCCGACGGCCAGGCCGAGGCCGGCGCCCTGAGCCGCGGCGCGGCGGCGGGGGAGTTCCTTGGAGTGCTGGAGCAACTGGACGAGCTTGCCGAGGACCGGCACCAGCGCCACCAGGACCAGGGTGGTGTACGGCTTGTAGGGCTGCATCATCGGCAGCGACGCGGTGACACCGATGCCCAGCGCCCACAGCGGCGGCAGCAGCAGCCGCCACGCCAGGTAGGCGACCGGGCCGAGCAGCCCGGTGAAGAGCAGGGAGAGCAGCTTCATCGCGTAGCCGACGTCGCCCCCGGTGAAGGCCTCGGCGGTCCAGGCGACCAGGTGCGGGAACATCGGCGGGTAGGCGCCGTCGAGGGGCCTGCCGTGCATGAGGGCTCCGGCCCACGCCTGGAGCGTGCCGGAGTCGCCGCCCTGGGCGTACAGCGGCCAGAAGGTGTCGCGCAGGGCGAGCGAGACGCCGGCCGCGACGACGCCGGAGGCGAGCCCGGCGACGGCTGCCGCCGCGAACCGCAGCGGGGTCTGCGGCCAGCGGCGCATCGCCGGGAGGCAGACCACCAGGACGAGGCCGAGCAGCAGCACCAGCTGGAGCTGCAGTGCGGCCAGGCCGCTGACCTGGCCGATCCGGGACATCGGGTCGAGGTGGACGAACCGTGCGAGGCCGGTCATCAGCAGGCTCGCGGCCAGTGCGACCAGGCCTTCGAGGACCCAGAGCAGGAAGCCGTTGCGGACCGGTCCGCGCGAGCCCTGGCGCCGTACGGGACCTCGTATGTGGTCGGCCGGAGGAGCCGCGGTCTGGAGGCTGGTCACTGGGTGGTCCTTCGGAGCCGGGCGTGGACGGTGGGCGGACGGTGCCGAGCGTCCGGGACCGGTCGCTCAACTGCTCGACCGATTCTGCCAGGGGCACGGATGCCGCTTTCCCCCGGATCGGACACATGTGCGGATATCCGGTGGAGGCGGCAGCCGACTGTGATCAAACCGTTGGAATGAACTCCGACGGGGGTCGGGGGAGCGCGGATTCCTTGGGCGGCACGCCCGTTGGGGCTCACCGGAGCGAGGTAGTGTCTCCAAGGCGCCGGGTGCCCGGAACAGCCCTGTGGAGTCCGCAGTCCTACGGAAGTGAAGCGACATGACCGATCTGGCAACCGACCGGCTCAGCGGACCGGATGCGAGACCAGATGGCGACGGCAGCGCCCGTTCCGTCGGCCAGGCGGCCACTTACCGCTGGTTCGAGCAGCGCCGGGTCCTGGTGGCCGGAGAGATCCTGGTCAGCGTGGTGGCGGCGCTCGGCTTCACGCTGCTCTGCCGCCACATCAGCGTGAACCCGCTGAACCGGATCGGTCAGGTCAGCGGCCTGGCCAAGATCCAGCAGTACGCGGCCATGATCGGGCTGCCGATCCTCGCCGTCCTGGTGTACACCGCCTACCGCGGCGGGCTGCGCCGGCACGGCATCGTCCAGCGGCTGGTCTGTGCCGCCCTGGCCGGCCTGGCCACCGGCGTGGTGGCCGGCGGCGTCGTGGTCGCGCTGCGCGGCACCCCCTGGCCGCTCGGCGGACAGGAGGGCGACCCGAGCGTCCTGGTCGACATGGCGACGTCGATGATGCACGGCAAGGGGATCTCCGGGGTCTACCCGCCGCTGTTCCCGGCGGCGATGGCGCTCTGGTCCGAGCTTCACTACGGCGGGGTCGGCGGCGCCGGCTTCGCCCTGCACGACCTTCAGATCGTCTGCAGCGCGCTGGTGGGGCCGATGAGCTACCTGGCCTGGCGGCTGATGCTGAGGCCGTTCTGGGCGCTGGCCATCGCGGTGCCGTCGGCGCTCGTCTTCCTCGACCCGATCCGCCCGTACAGCCACGTCACGATGATCGTCCTGCTGCCGTTGCTGGCGGCCTGCCTCCGCGAGCTGCGCCGGGCGGAAGAGCTGTCGACCCGGTCGCTGTGGCTGCGCGGCCTCGGGTTCGGCGCCGTGTTCGGGATCCTGTTCCTCTGGTACTCGGGCTGGTACCTCTGGGCGGCGCCGGGCGTCTTCCTGCTGAGCCTGTTCCTCTTCCCCTGGCGCGCCGGCCGGCGGGCCACCCGCCGCGCCCTGCTGTTCCTGGCGGTCGTGCTGGCCACCGCCGGGGCGATCGGCTCGCCGCTGCTCTACAACATCGTCAGGCAGGGCGCGGACACCCCGGACCGCTACGCCTACATCGCCACCTACGTCGACCCGGCCTACGTGCTGGGCTGGATGTCCGACCGCAACGGCACGTCGACCTATCACAACTGGCCGCAGGCGGGTGAGCTGGTCGGCCAGACCGGATTCGCGGTCATGCTGATCGCCGCCGTCGGCATCGGGGTGGGCCTGGGCCTGCGCAACCTGATGGTCCGGCTCGCCGCTGCGGTGCTGGCCGGCGCCTGGTTGATGCGGTTCTGGTTCGCCTCGCACATGGCGCACTCCCAGATGATCCAGCTGTACCCGCGGACCACCTGGATCATCATGTACTGCCTGCTGATCCTCGCGGTCGTCGGGCTGATGACCAGCCTGGAGCGCGGTGTCGGCTGGCTGGGGCGGCTGTTCCGTTCCAGCGGCCGCGCTCCCTCCGCGGGGCCGGTGATCCCGCACCGGGTGGTCAAGCAGCTGACGGCCGGCCTGATCTGCGCCCTGGCGCTGTTCGCGACCATGGGGGCCTCCTGGTCGGTGGACCGCTACATGCCGCAGCCGGAGTCCACCAACAGCATGGGCCTGGACGCCTGGCGGGCCCACACGATCAAGAAGAAGGACGGCACCTGCCCGAAGTACTCGCCGGTGGCGAAGTGCGCGGACATCATCACCAAGGACTGGAAGCCGAACCCCGACACGCGCTTCATCTGGTGCGCCAACGTGACCACCGAGGACTGGCCCACGGTCTGCGGCCGGCAGGCCCCCTGGGTGACCGGGGAGAAGAAGTAACCCGCACGAGCGACGGTCGGGGCCGGTGAGGTACGCCTCACCGGCCCCGATTGGCATCCGGGCTGCTCCATGTGGCAGTATGTCCAAGTTGCTCGGTTGAGTGCCGATGCTGCGCGCCTCCCGCCGGGAGGACTGGAAGCGAGTCCCATGTACTCGTCGTTCCCGTGATGGCCGTCAAGCGTGAGTTCTACGCCACGGCAGCTGCGGGGCGAAAGTACGGGAATCTTCCGGGAAGCGTGTGCGGGGCCTCGACCCGGCTCCCCCCACCCCGAAAGTTCGAAACCGACGAAGTACTTCGCCGGTTTTTTGCAAGCGCGAAGGCGACACGCCCGAGCGCGGGGGTCGGAGGGGCAGTCGTGTGGCAAATAAGGACAAAGGACTACTGAGTAGCCATGGCGGGACAGAAGATCCGCATCCGGCTCAAGGCCTACGACCACGAGGTCATCGACTCTTCGGCGAAGAAGATCGTCGAGACGGTGATCCGTACTGGTGCGCAGGTCGCGGGCCCGGTGCCGCTGCCCACTGAGAAGAACGTGTACTGCGTCATCCGCTCGCCGCACAAGTACAAGGACTCGCGCGAGCACTTCGAGATGCGTACTCACAAGCGTCTGATCGACATCCTCGACCCCACGCCGAAGACGGTTGACTCGCTCATGCGTCTCGACCTGCCGGCGGGCGTCGACATCGAGATCAAGCTCTGAGAGGCGCACCGAAGATGGCTAAGCAGATTAAGGGCATCCTGGGCGAGAAGCTCGGCATGACCCAGGTCTGGGACGAGAACAACCGGGTTGTCCCGGTGACCGTCGTCAAGGCTGGGCCCAATGTCGTGACCCAGGTCCACACCGCCGACAGCGCGGCCGGCTACAGCGCCGTCCAGCTCGGCTTCGGCGAGATCGACCCCCGCAAGGTGAACAAGCCCCTCGCGGGCCACTTCGCCAAGGCCGGTGTCACCCCGCGCCGTCACCTGGTCGAGCTCCGTACCTCGGACGCGTCCGAGTACACCCTCGGCCAGGAGATCACCGCGGAGCTGTTCGAGGCGGGTGTCAAGGTCGACGTGACCGGCACCTCCAAGGGCAAGGGCTTCGCCGGTGTCATGAAGCGCCACAACTTCCGGGGCCTCGGCGCCGGTCACGGTGTGCAGCGCAAGCACCGCTCGCCCGGCTCGATCGGTGGCTGCGCCACCCCGGGTCGCGTGTTCAAGGGCGTGAGGATGGCCGGCCGGATGGGCCACGAGCGTGTGACCACCCAGAACCTGACCATCCATGCCGTTGACGCGGAGAAGGGGCTGCTCCTGATCAAGGGCGCAATCCCGGGCCCGAACGGCGGCCTCGTCCTCGTCCGCACCGCGGCGAAGGGGCTGTGAGGATATGAGCACCATTGACATCCTGTCGCCCTCGGGCGACAAGACCGGCAGCCTCGAGCTGCCGGCCGAGATCTTCGACGCGAAGGTCAGCGTTCCGCTGATGCACCAGGTCGTCGTGGCGCAGCTCGCTGCGGCCCGTCAGGGCACCCACAAGACCAAGACTCGTGGCGAGGTCCGCGGTGGCGGCAAGAAGCCGTACCGCCAGAAGGGCACCGGCCGCGCCCGTCAGGGCTCGACCCGTGCGCCGCAGTTCGCCGGCGGTGGCGTCGTGCACGGTCCCGTGCCGCGTGACTACTCGCAGCGGACCCCGAAGAAGATGATCGCCGCCGCCCTGCGCGGTGCGCTCACCGACCGGGCCCGCCACAACCGCATTCACGTCGTCACCGACGTGATCGCGACCGAGGCGCCGTCGACCAAGGCCGCCAAGGGTCTGTTCGGCAAGATCACCGAGCGCAAGAACATCCTCCTCGTCGTCGAGCGTGCCGACGAGCTGGGTCTGAAGAGCGCCCGCAACCTGCCGAACGTCCACATCCTGGACGCCGGTCAGCTGAACACCTACGACGTGCTCGTCTCCGACGATGTGGTCTTCACCCAGGCCGCCTTCGAGCGTTTCGTGGCCGGTCCGGCCGCGTCCGCCAAGGCCGTGGCTGCTGAGGGCGAGCTCGAAGGGAGCGCCGCCTGATGGCTGCAGAGATCACGAGCAAGACGTTCACGGACCCCCGTGACGTCCTGGTGAAGCCGGTCATCTCGGAGAAGAGCTACTCGCTCCTCGACGAGAACAAGTACACGTTCATCGTGTCGCCGGGCGCCAACAAGACCCAGATCAAGCAGGCCGTCGAGGCGGTCTTCTCGGTCAAGGTCGAGTCGGTCAACACGCTCAACCGTCAGGGCAAGCGCAAGCGCTCCAAGACGGGCTTTGGCAAGCGCAAGGACACCAAGCGCGCCATCGTGACGCTGGCCGAGGGCAACCGCATCGACATCTTCGGGGGTCCGGTCTCCTAACGGAGACTCGGATCGTCGATAAGGACGAGGACGAGAGAGCCAAATGGGCATCCGCAAGTACAAGCCGACTACGCCGGGCCGTCGCGGCTCCAGCGTGGCCGACTTCGTAGAGATCACGCGGTCCACGCCGGAGAAGTCGCTGGTTCGCCCCCTGCACAGCAAGGGCGGCCGTAACAACGCCGGTCGTATCACCGCTCGCCACCAGGGTGGCGGACACAAGCGCGCCTACCGCGTGATCGACTTCCGTCGTCACGACAAGGACGGCGTGCCGGCCAAGGTCGCTCACATCGAGTACGACCCGAACCGCACCGCGCGCATCGCGCTCCTGCACTACCTGGACGGCGAGAAGCGCTACATCATCGCGCCGCGCGGCATCGCGCAGGGTGACCGGATCGAGAACGGCGCTGGCGCCGACATCAAGCCGGGCAACAACCTGCCGCTGCGCAACATCCCGGTCGGTACCACCATCCACGCGGTGGAGCTGCGTCCCGGCGGCGGTGCCAAGCTGGCCCGCTCGGCCGGCTCCGGCATCCAGCTGCTGGCGCGTGAGGGCAAGATGGCGCACCTGCGCATGCCCTCCGGTGAGATCCGCCTGGTCGACGCGCGCTGCCGCGCGACCGTCGGCGAGGTCGGCAACGCCGAGCAGTCGAACATCAACTGGGGCAAGGCCGGCCGTATGCGCTGGAAGGGCGTCCGCCCGACCGTGCGTGGTGTCGCCATGAACCCGATCGACCACCCGCACGGTGGTGGTGAGGGTAAGACCTCTGGTGGCCGCCACCCGGTCTCGCCGTGGGGCCAGAAGGAGGGTCGTACCCGTCGCCCGAAGAAGGCGTCGGACGCTCTCATCGTGCGCCGCCGCAAGACCAACAAGAAGCGCTAGGAGCAGGTCAGATGCCGCGCAGTCTCAAGAAGGGCCCCTTCATCGACGGCCACCTTCTCAAGAAGGTGGACGCGCAGAACGAGGCGGGTACCCAGAACGTCATCAAGACCTGGTCCCGTCGCTCCGTGATCTTCCCGGCCATGCTCGGCCACACGATCGCGGTGCACGATGGCCGTAAGCACGTCCCGGTGTTCGTCACCGAGTCGATGGTCGGCCACAAGCTCGGCGAGTTCGCGCCGACGCGCACGTTCCGCGGTCACGTCAAGGACGACCGCAAGTCGAAGCGTCGCTAGTCGCCAGCGAGATTACCGACTCAATGACTTACACCAGCAAGGGGACAACCATGGAAGCCAGGGCCCAGGCGCGGTACATCCGCGTCACGCCCATGAAGGCCCGCCGCGTGGTGGACCTCATCCGTGGCCTGAACGCCACGGAGGCCCAGGCGGTCCTGCGTTTCGCTCCGCAGGCCGCCACCGTGCCGGTCGGCAAGGTGCTTGACAGCGCCATCGCCAACGCCGTGCACAACTACAACCACAACAACGTGGACGATCTCGTCATCAGCGAGGCGTACGTTGACGAGGGCCCGACCCTGAAGCGGTTCCGTCCGCGTGCCCAGGGCCGTGCCTACCGGATCCGCAAGCGGACCAGCCACATCACCGTGGTCGTCAGCAGCAAGGAAGGGACCCGGTAATGGGCCAGAAGGTTAACCCGCACGGGTTCCGCCTCGGCATCAGCACGGACTTCAAGTCCCGCTGGTACGCCGACAAGCTGTACAAGGACTACGTCAAGGAAGACGTTGCCATTCGTCGCATGATGACGAAGGGCATGGAGCGCGCCGGCATCTCCAAGGTCGAGATCGAGCGCACCCGCGACCGCGTCCGCGTCGACATCCACACCGCTCGCCCCGGCATCGTCATCGGTCGCCGTGGCACCGAGGCCGACCGCATCCGCGGCGACCTGGAGAAGCTGACCGGCAAGCAGGTCCAGCTGAACATCCTCGAGGTCAAGAACCCCGAGCTGGACGCCCAGCTCGTGGCTCAGGGCGTCGCGGAGCAGCTGTCCTCGCGCGTCTCCTTCCGTCGTGCCATGCGCAAGTCGATGCAGGGCACCATGAAGTCCGGCGCCAAGGGCATCAAGGTCCAGTGCTCCGGTCGTCTCGGCGGCGCCGAGATGAGCCGTTCGGAGTTCTACCGCGAGGGCCGTGTGCCGCTGCACACCCTGCGCGCGAACGTCGACTACGGCTTCTTCGAGGCCAAGACGACCTTCGGCCGCATCGGCGTGAAGGTCTGGATCTACAAGGGCGACGTCAAGAACATCGCCGAGGTCCGCGCTGAGAACGCCGCTGCCCGCTCGGGTAACCGCCCGGCCCGTCCCGAGGGTGGTCGTCCCGCCCGCGGTGGCGAGCGCCGTGGTGGCGAGCGCGGTGGCCGTGGCCGTCGCCCCGCCGCTGCCGAGGCCTCCGCGGCCCCGGTCGCCGAGGCTCCGGCTGCCGAGAACACCGGAACGGAGGCCTGACCCCAATGCTGATCCCCCGTCGGGTCAAGCACCGCAAGCAGCACCACCCCAAGCGCCGCGGCGCTGCCAAGGGTGGCACCGAGCTCGCCTTCGGCGAGTACGGCATCCAGGCCGTCACCCCGGCCTACGTGACGAACCGGCAGATCGAGTCCGCTCGTATCGCCGTCACCCGTCACATCAAGCGTGGCGGCAAGGTCTGGATCAACATCTACCCGGACCGTCCGCTCACCAAGAAGCCGGCCGAGACCCGCATGGGTTCCGGTAAGGGTTCGCCCGAGTGGTGGATCGCGAACGTGCACCCGGGTCGGGTCATGTTCGAGCTGTCGTACCCCAACGAGAAGGTGGCTCGTGAGGCGCTGACCCGCGCTGCTCACAAGCTCCCGATGAAGTGCCGGATCATCCGGCGCGAGGCAGGTGAGAGCTGATGTCGGCCGGCACCAAGGCTGCTGACCTCCGCGAGCTGGACAACGAGGGTCTCGTTGCCAAGCTCCGTGAGGCCAAGGAGGAGCTGTTCAACCTCCGCTTCCAGGCGGCGACCGGGCAGCTCGACAACCACGGACGGCTCAAGCTCGTCCGTAAGGACATCGCGCGGATCTACACCCTGATGCGCGAGCGCGAGCTGGGCATCGAGACGGTGGAGAGCGCCTGATGACTGAGAACACCAACGAGACGCGCGGTTTCCGCAAGACCCGTGAGGGTCTCGTCGTCAGCGACAAGATGGACAAGACCGTCGTCGTCGCCGTCGAGGACCGCGTCAAGCACGCTCTGTACGGCAAGGTCATCCGCCGTACGAACAAGCTGAAGGCGCACGACGAGGCGAACGCCTGCGGCATCGGCGACCGGGTCCTCCTCGCGGAGACCCGCCCGCTGTCCGCGACGAAGCGCTGGCGCGTCGTCGAGATCCTCGAGAAGGCCAAGTAACGAAGTTGATGCGGTACGGCCGTATGTGCACCAGGCTCCTCGCGGGCGCTGGTGTGAGCAGCGGCCGGCCCGTCAGCTCTCGTTGACGATCAGGAGAAAGCTGTGATCCAGCAGGAGTCGCGACTGCGTGTCGCCGACAACACGGGCGCGAAGGAAATCCTTTGCATCCGCGTTCTCGGTGGCTCCGGTCGCCGCTACGCCGGTATCGGGGACGTCATCGTCGCGACCGTCAAGGACGCGATCCCCGGCGGTTCGGTGAAGAAGGGTGACGTCGTCAAGTGCGTCGTCGTCCGTACCGTGAAGTCGCGTCGTCGTCCGGATGGCTCGTACATCCGCTTCGACGAGAACGCCGCGGTCGTTCTGAAGAACACCGATGGTGACCCCCGTGGCACCCGCATCTTCGGCCCGGTGGGCCGCGAGCTGCGTGACAAGAAGTTCATGAAGATCATCTCGCTTGCGCCGGAGGTGCTCTAACTCATGGCGAACAGCATGAAGATCAAGAAGGGTGACCTGGTTCAGGTCATCACCGGCAAGGACAAGGGCAAGCAGGGCAAGGTCATCCAGGCCATGCCGGCTGAGAACAAGGTCCTGGTCGAGGGTGTGAACCGGGTCAAGAAGCACACCAAGCCGGGCCCGGGCACTCAGGGTGGCATTGTCACCGTCGAGGCCCCGGTGCACGTCTCCAACGTCCAGCTGGTCGTGGAGAAGGACGGCAAGAAGGTCGTCACCCGCGTTGGCTACCGCTTCGATGACGAGGGCAACAAGATCCGCGTTGCCAAGCGAACCGGTGAGGACATCTGATGTCTGAGACGACTGTTGAGAAGGTGACCCCCCGTCTCAAGGAGCGTTACAACTCCGAGATCAAGGGTCAGCTGCAGGAGCAGTTCTCGTACGAGAACGTCATGCTGACGCCCGGCCTGGTCAAGGTCGTCGTCAACATGGGTGTCGGCGAGGCCGCCCGTGACAGCAAGCTGATCGAGGGCGCGATCCGCGACCTGACCGCGATCACCGGTCAGAAGCCGGCCGTGACCAAGGCTCGTAAGTCCATCGCGCAGTTCAAGCTGCGCGAGGGCCAGCCGATCGGCACGCACGTCACCCTCCGCGGTGACCGCATGTGGGAGTTCCTGGACCGTCTGGTGTCGCTGGCCCTGCCGCGTATCCGTGACTTCCGTGGCCTCTCCCCGAAGCAGTTCGACGGCCGTGGCAACTACACCTTCGGTCTGACCGAGCAGGTTATGTTCCACGAGATCGACCAGGACAAGGTCGACCGTCAGCGCGGTATGGACATCACCGTCGTGACCACCGCTCAGACCGACGACGAGGGCCGGGCGCTCCTGCGCGCTCTGGGCTTCCCGTTCAAGGAGGCGTGAGCCAATGGCGAAGAAGTCCCTCATCGCGAAGTCCGAGCGCAAGCCGAAGTTCGGCGTCCGGGCTTACACCCGGTGCCAGCGCTGCGGCCGTCCGCACTCGGTGTACCGCAAGTTCGGCCTGTGCCGTGTCTGCCTCCGTGAGATGGCACACCGCGGCGAGCTGCCGGGCGTGACCAAGAGCTCCTGGTAGTCCTCTTCTTCCAGAAGACGGCCAGAGCTTTAGGCACAGCCAGCGAAGCAGAGGTGCCCGATCCCACACCGGCCCGTTTTGGGCCTGCCGTACGGATTCCCGTAAGGTAGTGGGGTCGGGCCCCCTGCCACGGCTTCCCCATGGATGTCCGTGGCCCTCTTACGGGAGGGCTCGCACCCAGTCTTACGACGTCGCAGGTCCCCTGCGCTTGTGCCTCTGACGCACTCGAAAGAGTGCGGCAGGGGGACCTGGCGCGGAGAAACCGCGGCGAGAGAGGCCTGAGGCCATCATGACCATGACCGACCCCATCGCAGACATGCTCACGCGTCTGCGTAACGCGAACTCGGCGTACCACGACACCGTGGCGATGCCGGCTAGCAAGATCAAGGCGCACGTCGCCCAGATCCTGCAGCAGGAGGGGTACATCTCCTCCTACAAGGTTGAGGAGCCGACTGAGGGCGAGGTCGGCAAGAAGCTGACCATCGAGCTCAAGTTCGGCCCCAACCGTGAGCGCTCCATCGCCGGCATCAAGCGCATCAGCAAGCCGGGTCTGCGCGTTTACGCAAAGTCCACCAACCTGCCGAAGGTTCTCGGCGGCCTGGGCGTGGCGATCATCTCCACGTCCTCCGGCCTCCTGACCGACAAGCAGGCCGCCAAGAAGGGCGTAGGCGGAGAAGTCCTCGCCTACGTCTGGTAATTCGGGAAACGGAGGTACAGCAATGTCGCGCATTGGACGGCTGCCCATCCAGGTCCCCGCTGGCGTGGACGTCACCATCGATGGCCAGGCGGTCTCGGTGAAGGGCCCGAAGGGCTCCCTCACCCACGTTGTCGCCGCGCCGATCGAGATCGGTAAGGGCGAGGACGGCACGCTGCTCGTCACCCGCCCCAACGACGAGCGTCAGTCGAAGGCCCTGCACGGTCTTTCCCGCACGCTGGTGGCGAACATGATCACCGGCGTGACCGCGGGCTACCGCAAGTCGCTGGAGATCAGCGGTGTCGGCTACCGAGTTCTGGCGAAGGGCTCCGACATGGAGTTCCAGCTGGGCTACAGCCACCCGATCCTGGTCGAGGCCCCCGAGGGCATCTCCTTCGTCGTCGAGTCGGCCACCAAGTTCCACGTGGACGGCATCGACAAGCAGAAGGTCGGCGAGGTCGCTGCGAAGATCCGCAAGCTGCGCAAGCCCGACCCGTACAAGGCCAAGGGCGTCAAGTACGCGGGCGAGGTCATCCGCCGCAAGGTCGGAAAGAGTGGTAAGTAAGCGATGAGTGTCTCTGTCAAGATCGGCAAGGGCAACGCCTACAAGAGCGCCGCTCGCAAGCGCCGCGCGATCCGCGTTCGCAAGCGCGTCGTCGGCACCGAGGTGCGTCCGCGCCTCGTCGTGACGCGCTCGAACCGTCACATGGTCGCCCAGGTCATCGACGACGCCAAGGGTCACACCCTGGCGTCGGCGTCCACCCTCGACGTGTCCATCAAGGGCGCCGAGGGCGACAAGACCGAGCTGGCCAAGAAGGTCGGGAGCCTGGTCGCCGAGCGCGCCAAGGCTGCCGGCATCGAGGCGGTCGTCTTCGACCGCGCGGGCAACCGGTACGCCGGCCGCATCGCCGCCCTGGCGGACGCGGCTCGCGAGGCCGGGCTCGACTTCTAAGCCGCTCGTCGACTCTGTCGGCGGACGTAATCGAGAGAGGTAATTCCAATGGCTGGACCCCAGCGCCGCGGTAGCGGCGCCGGCGGCGGCACCGGTGGCGAGCGGCGTGACCGTAAGCGTGACGACCGGGGTAACGCCCCCGCCGTCGAGAAGACCGCTTACGTCGAGCGCGTCGTCGCGATCAACCGTGTCGCCAAGGTTGTCAAGGGTGGCCGTCGTTTCTCCTTCACCGCGCTGGTCGTGGTGGGCGATGGCGATGGCACCGTGGGTGTCGGTTACGGGAAGGCGAAGGAGGTTCCGGCCGCCATCGCCAAGGGTGTTGAGGAGGCCAAGAAGAACTTCTTCAAGGTCCCCCGTATCCAGGGCACCATCCCGCACCCGATCCAGGGTGAGAAGGCCGCCGGCGTCGTGCTCCTGAAGCCCGCCGCCCCCGGTACCGGTGTTATCGCCGGTGGTCCGGTGCGCGCCGTCCTGGAGTGCGCCGGCATTCACGACATCCTGTCGAAGTCGCTCGGCTCGGACAACGCGATCAACATCGTGCACGCCACCGTGGCTGCTCTGAAGGGCCTCGTGCGCCCCGAGGAGATCGCCGCGCGTCGTGGCCTGCCGCTGGAGGACGTGGCCCCCGCCGCTCTGCTGCGGGCGCGTGCTGCTGGGGTGAGCGCCTGATGGCTCGCCTGAAGATCACGCAGACCAAGTCGTACATCGGCAGCAAGCAGAATCACCGTGACACCCTGCGTTCGCTTGGTCTCAAGCGCATGCACGACGTCGTGGTGAAGGAGGACCGTCCCGAGATCCGCGGGATGGCCCACACGGTCCGTCACCTGGTGACGGTTGAGGAGGTGGACTGATCATGGGCGACAACCCGATCAAGATCCACAACCTGCGTCCCGCCCCGGGTGCCAAGACCGACAAGATCCGTGTGGGTCGTGGTGAGGGCTCCAAGGGTAAGACCGCCGGTCGTGGTACCAAGGGCACCAAGGCCCGCTACCAGGTTCCGCAGCGCTTCGAGGGTGGCCAGATGCCGCTCCACATGCGCCTGCCGAAGCTGAAGGGCTTCAAGAACCCGTTCAAGATCACGTTCCAGGTCGTCAACCTCGACAAGCTGGCCGAGCTCTACCCGCAGGGTGGAGAGGTCACGGTCGAGGACCTGGTCGCGAAGGGCGCGGTTCGCAAGAACTCCCTCGTCAAGGTGCTCGGCACCGGCGAGGTCTCGGTTGCGCTGCAGGTGACGGTCGACGCCGTCTCCGGCTCGGCCGCCGAGAAGATCAAGGCCGCCGGCGGTACGGTCACCGAGCTCGTCTGAGCCCGCTGAACCCGCCGACACCCGGCTTCGAGCCCCGCACCTCCTTCGGGAGGTGCGGGGCTCGTGCTTTTACCGCGGCTTTCACCTCCGGGCCGAAATCCGGCGGTACCGGCGCTCGTTCTTTTGTGTGGCAAAACCGGGCATCCCGTACCCCCGTGAGTGGGGGAGGGACGGTACGCGCTTCTTTCGAGTGGCCGCGCACTGTTAGAGTCCGTGGAGTTCCCTTGTAGGCTGCGCGTAGGCTCGCCTGTGCCGTCTGTACGGGGGCCCGTACCGCAAACTCCCCATTCAGGACCGACCCTCCCGCCGACGACGCGCGGGAGGCGCAGGAGGCACCGTGCTCAGTGCGTTCGCGCGGGCGTTCCAGACGCCCGACCTGCGCAAGAAGCTGCTGTTCACGCTGGGCATCATGGTGCTGTTCCGGCTGGGCTCGCACATTCCGATCCCGGGCGTGAGCTTCACGGCCGTGAACGAGTGCGTGAAGGAGACCAAGAACAACGGCCTCTTCGGGCTCGTCAACCTGTTCAGCGGTGGCGCGCTACTACAGCTGACGATCTTCGCCCTCGGCATCATGCCGTACATCACGGCGAGCATCATCCTCCAGCTCCTCACCGTCGTGATCCCGCGACTGGAGATGCTGAAGAAGGAAGGCCAGGCCGGCCAGGCGAAGATCACCCAGTACACCCGCTACCTGACCATCGCGCTCGCCGTGCTCCAGGGCACCGGCATCGTCGCGACGGCCTCCAGCGGCGCGCTGTTCTCGGGCTGCCTGCAGGCCAACCAGATCGTGCCGGACACCTCGGTGTTCCGGATCGCCGTCATGGTCATCACGATGACCGCCGGCACCACGGTCATCATGTGGCTGGGTGAGCTGATCACCGACCGCGGCATCGGCAACGGCATGTCGCTGCTGATCTTCACCTCGATCGCCGCGCAGTTCCCGTCCTCGATGTGGGCCATCAAGACCTCCGGCACCATCGGCGGCGGCTGGGTCGAGTTCCTCTCCGTGGTGGCCGTCGGCATCATCGTTGTGATGCTGGTCATCTTCGTCGAGCAGGCCCAGCGCCGGATCCCGGTCCAGTACGCGAAGCGCATGATCGGCCGCCGGGCGTTCGGCGGCACCTCGACCTACATCCCGCTCAAGGTGAACCAGGCCGGTGTCATCCCGGTCATCTTCGCCTCGTCGCTGCTGTACATCCCGGCCCTGGTGGTCCAGCTGACCAACAGCCAGGCCGGCTGGGCGGTGTGGATCAAGCAGAACTTCGTCAAGGGTGACCACCCGATCTACATGGCCACCTACTTCCTGCTGATCGTCTTCTTCGCCTTCTTCTACGTCGCCATCTCCTTCAACCCCGAAGAAGTTGCCGACAATATGAAGAAGTATGGTGGCTTCATCCCGGGCATCCGGGCCGGCCGGCCGACGGCCGAGTACCTGAACTACGTGCTGACCCGGATCACGTGGCCGGGTTCGCTCTACCTGGGCCTGATCGCGTTGATCCCGATGATCGCCCTGGTCGCCTTCGGACAGCAGACCAACTTCCCGTTCGGTGGCACCAGCGTGCTCATCGTCGTCGGCGTCGGACTCGAAACTGTGAAGCAGATCGAGAGCCAGCTCCAGCAGCGCAATTACGAAGGGTTCCTCCGCTGATGCGTATCGTCCTCGTTGGTCCTCCCGGGGCCGGGAAGGGTACTCAGGCGCACCTGCTCGCCAAGACCCTGTCCATCCCCCACATCTCCACCGGAGACCTGTTCCGCGCCAACATCGGTCAGGGCACCCCGCTGGGGCTCGAGGCCAAGAGCTACATGGACGCGGGTCGCCTGGTGCCGGATGAGGTCACCATCGGGATGGCCAAGGACCGCATGCTCAAGGCCGACGCGGCCAACGGCTTCCTGCTCGACGGCTTCCCCCGCAACCTGGGTCAGGCCAAGGCGCTCGACGAGTTCCTGGTCGAGCAGGGCATCAAGCTGGACGGCGTGCTGGACCTGGAGGTCCCCGAGGACGAGGTCGTGCGCCGGATCGCCGGCCGCCGCCTGTGCCGCAACGACGGGGGCCACGTGTTCCACGTGGACTACAACCCGCCGAAGGTCGAGGGCGTCTGCGACGAGTGCGGCGGCGAGCTGTACCAGCGCTCGGACGACACCGAGGAGAAGGTGCGCACGCGCCTGGAGGTCTACCACACGGAGACCGAGCCGATCATCGACTACTACGTCCAGCAGGGCCTGGTGGCGACCATCTCGGCCCTCGGCAAGGTGGACGAGGTCACCCAGCGCGCGATCGAGGCGCTGAAGCAGAACGGCTGAGTTCGCTCGGCGAGGTACGCGTGGAACGGCCGGGTCGCCCGTGGAGCGGGCGGCCCGGCCGTTTTCGACGTCGTACGGTGGTAGGCAGTGGTAATCCGGACTTGGAAGGCGTGACCTGATGGTGGAGATCAAGACCCCCGAGCAGATCGCGAAGATGCGGGCGGCCGGGCTGGTCGTCGCCGAGGCGCTCAAGGCCTGCCGCGAGGCGGTCGCTCCCGGGGTGACCACCCAGGAGCTCAACGACATCGCCGACAAGGTCATCACCGACCACGGCGCCACCTCGAACTTCCGCGCCCACCACGGTGGGCTGTGGTTCCCGGGCGTGATCTGCGCCTCGGTGAACAACGAGGTCGTGCACGGCATCCCCGGCGAGCGGGTGCTGCAGGAGGGCGACATCATCTCGATCGACTGCGGCGCCATCCTGGACGGCTGGCACGGCGACTCGGCGATCACCGTCGCGGTCGGCGAGGTCCGTCCCGAGGTGGAGATGCTCAGCCGGGTGACCGAGGGCTCGATGTGGGCCGGCATCGCCCAGATGAAGAAGAGCAACCGCCTGGTGGACGTCTCCAAGGCGATCGAGGGCTTCATCCGCCGCCAGCCGCTGCCGCCCAAGGGCAAGTGGGGCATCACCGAGGGCTACGGCGGCCACGGCATCGGCACCGCGATGCACATGGAGCCGCACGTGCTGAACTACGTCGAGCGCGGCCGCGGCAAGGGCCCGAAGCTCGTCCCCGGCACCGTGCTGGCGATCGAGCCGATGGTCTCGCTGGGCACCCCGCACACCGCGGTGCTGGACGACGAGTGGACGGTCGTCACCAACGACGGCACCTGGGCCTCGCACTGGGAGCACTCGGTGGCCGTCACCGAGCAGGGCCCGCTGGTGCTGACCGCCTTCGACGGCGGCAAGGCCGAGCTGGCCAAGCTGGGCGTCACCGCCGCTCCGGACCCGCTGGCGTAGTCGCCGCGGTGGCCGACCGTCGCCGCTGACAAGGGATCAGAGCCCCGGAGGTTTGGACCTCCAGGGCTTTTGTCCTATTTTTAACGGCTGGCAGTGGCAGTTGGCTTACGAGTGAGCAGGAGAGCACACGTGCTCAAGGGATTCCGCGACTTTATGATGCGCGGCAACGTCGTCGACATGGCGGTCGGTGTGGTCATCGGAGCCGCGTTCACCGCGGTGGTGACCGGCTTCGTCACCGCGTTCCTCACCCCGCTGGTCGGCGTGGTGATCGGCGCGGCCGGCGACTTCAGTTCGTACACCGCGACGATCGCCCACGTGACCTTCCCGTACGGGCAGTTCCTCAACGTGCTGATCGCCTTCGTCATGACGGCCGCGGTGCTGTACTTCTGCGTCGTGCTGCCGGTCACCAAGGCGACCGCGCGGTACCTGCCGCAGAAGCCGAAGACCCTCACGCGCCCCTGCCCCGAGTGCCTGACCGAGATCCCGCAGGCCGCCCGCCGCTGCTCGGCCTGCACCGCCCACGTCGACCCGCTGACCGTCCCCGCCGGGGTCTGACGCGGCCGGTGTGACGGTGGACTCCTTCCGGTACCCCCGTTTTGGCCCGCGGGACGCGCTGGCGTAGGATGGACCGTCGGCTCACTCGTAGCGTGCTTCAGCGCGCCCTCTTCCCTCCGGGGGAGGGGTGAACCCAGGTTCGCACGAGCGTTCCGCATACGGTAGCCGGTCCCGGAAGGTGGATCTCGCAGTTCATGGCTAAGAAGCAAGGCGCCATTGAGATCGAGGGCACCGTGATCGAGTCTCTTCCGAACGCGATGTTCAAGGTCGAGCTGCAGAACGGTCACAAGGTCCTCGCGCACATCAGTGGCAAGATGCGCATGCACTACATCCGCATCCTGCCGGACGACCGGGTCGTCGTGGAGCTCAGCCCCTACGACCTCACGCGCGGCCGGATCGTCTACCGCTACAAGTAAGAACGTCAGATCTAGACCCGGAGAACCTGAACATGAAGGTCAAGCCGAGCGTCAAGAAGATCTGCGACAAGTGCAAGGTGATCCGCCGTCACGGCCGGGTCATGGTGATCTGCGACAACCTGCGCCACAAGCAGCGCCAGGGCTGATCTCCCTCCCGCATTTCTCGTAGTACTTCGCGCGACGCGAAAAACGTCATACGCGGGCTACCCGATCCGTCCAGGCGGACGGAATGCCTCCCCCGGTCAGAGGCCGGGGCTCCCTCACCGTGAGGTGTCGGAGTAGGTAGCACGCAAGACCTCTGAAGAACCACAGGAGCCATGAATGGCACGCCTCGCCGGCGTTGATCTCCCCCGTGAGAAGCGGATCGAGATCGCCCTTACGTACGTGTACGGCATCGGCCGTACCCGCGCCCAGCAGACCCTCGCCGAGACCGGTGTCAACCCGGATGTCCGCGTTCGCGACATCAGCGAGGACGACCTGGTCAAGCTGAGCCAGTACATCGACGCCAACTACACGGTCGAGGGTGACCTCCGCCGTGAGGTGGCCGCCGACATCCGCCGCAAGGTCGAGATCGGCTGCTACGAGGGTCTGCGTCACCGCCGTGGCCTGCCGGTCCGCGGCCAGCGCACCCACACCAACGCGCGTACCCGCAAGGGCCCGCGTCGCGCGATCGCCGGCAAGAAGAAGCCGGGCAAGAAGTAGTCCGTCCCGTAACCGGACATCCCTCCGGCCCGCGGGTCAGCGGACCGACCACCTCAGTAGGAGAACAGACTTATGCCCCCCAAGGGTCGTCAGGCTGCCGGCGCGAAGAAGATCCGCCGCAAGGAAAAGAAGAACGTCGCTCACGGCCACGCGCACATCAAGAGCACGTTCAACAACACCATCGTTTCGATCACCGACCCCGCGGGCAACGTGATCTCCTGGGCCTCCGCCGGCCACGTCGGCTTCAAGGGCTCGCGCAAGTCCACCCCGTTCGCCGCGCAGATGGCCGCCGAGGCCGCTGCCCGTCGCGCGCAGGAGCACGGCATGCGCAAGGTTGACGTCTTCGTGAAGGGTCCGGGCTCCGGCCGCGAGACCGCGATCCGTTCGCTCCAGGCCACCGGCCTGGAGGTCGGCTCGATCCAGGACGTCACCCCCACCCCGCACAACGGCTGCCGTCCGCCGAAGCGCCGCCGCGTCTGACGCAGCGCCTTCGGGCACGCTGGTCCTGCTTTAAACCACGTACGGGGTCTCGTTTTCTGCGGGACCCCGTACGCTTGGTCCTGTCGGCATCAAATAGTGGGTGCCGAAGACAACTGGAGGAACATCCCCCATGCTTATCGCTCAGCGCCCCTCGCTGACCGAAGAGGTCGTCGACGAGTTCCGCTCGCGGTTCGTGATCGAGCCGCTCGAGCCGGGCTTCGGCTACACCCTCGGCAACTCCCTGCGCCGCACGCTCCTGTCGTCGATCCCGGGTGCCGCTGTCACCAGCATCCGCATCGACGGCGTCCTGCACGAGTTCACCACCGTGCCGGGCGTCAAGGAGGATGTGACCGACCTCATCCTCAACATCAAGCAGCTGGTCGTCTCCTCGGAGCACGACGAGCCGGTCGTGATGTACCTGCGCAAGCAGGGCCCGGGCGTCGTGACCGCCGCCGACATCGCCCCGCCGGCGGGTGTCGAGGTGCACAACCCCGAGCTGGTCCTCGCCACCCTGAACGGCAAGGGCAAGCTGGAGATGGAGCTGACCGTCGAGCGCGGTCGCGGCTACGTCTCCGCCGTCCAGAACAAGGCCTCCGGCCAGGAGATCGGCCGCATCCCGGTCGACTCGATCTACAGCCCCGTGCTGAAGGTCACCTACAAGGTCGAGGCCACCCGTGTCGAGCAGCGGACCGACTTCGACAAGCTGATCGTCGACGTCGAGACCAAGCCCGCCATGCGTCCGCGCGACGCCATGGCCTCGGCCGGCAAGACCCTGGTGGAGCTGTTCGGCCTCGCCCGCGAGCTGAACATCGACGCCGAGGGCATCGACATGGGCCCGTCCCCGACGGACGCCGCCCTGGCCGCCGACCTGGCGCTGCCGATCGAGGAGCTGGAACTCACCGTCCGCTCCTACAACTGCCTCAAGCGCGAGGGCATCCACACCGTGGGTGAGCTCGTCGCCCGCTCCGAGGCCGACCTGCTCGACATCCGCAACTTTGGTGCGAAGTCGATCGACGAGGTCAAGGCGAAGCTGGCCGGCATGGGCCTGGCCCTCAAGGACAGCCCGCCCGGGTTCGACCCGACCGCCGCCGCCGACGCCTTCGGCGCCGACGACCTGGACGACGCGGGTTACGCGGAGACCGAGCAGTACTAAGAGACTTGGCCGCGGGGGCGGTTCCACGGAGCCGCCCCCGTCGTCATGGAA
The DNA here is from genome assembly GCF_055560495.1 of Kitasatospora sp. NPDC023176. NCBI lineage: Bacteria > Bacillati > Actinomycetota > Actinomycetes > Kitasatosporales > Streptomycetaceae > Kitasatospora > Kitasatospora sp. NPDC023176. Next base: position 291,218 of record NZ_JBVHIP010000006.1, read on the forward strand.
AGCCGTACGGGCAACAGTGCCGGTACGCCCGCTGCGGTACCTGATACGGCCGTAGTCGGAGATTCAAGGAGTCACCATGCCGCGTCCCACCAAGGGTGCCCGCCTCGGCGGCGGCCCGCACCACGAGCCGCTGCTGCTCGCCGGTCTGTGCCGGGAGCTGTTCCAGTACGGCCGCATCACCACGACCGAGGCCAAGGCCCGTCGGATGCGCCCGCTGGCGGAGAAGCTGATCACCAAGGCGAAGAAGGGCGACATCCACAACCGTCGCCTGGTGCGCAAGACCATCACCGACGTCTCGGTGCTGCACACCCTCTTCACCGAGATCGCGCCGCGCTACGAGAACCGCCCGGGTGGTTACACCCGTATCACCAAGATCGGTCCCCGTCGTGGCGACAACGCCCCGATGGCCGTGATCGAGCTGGTCGAGGCGCTGACCGTCGCGCAGACCGCCGTCGGCGAGGCCGAGGCCGCCGCCAAGCGTGCCGTCAAGGAGGCCGATGAGGCCGCCGCCGTCGAGACCAAGGCCGACGAGGCCGAGGCCGCCGAGCAGGCCTGACACCTCCAGGTGTGATGCGGGCCCGCTCTCCCAGCGATGGGGGAGCGGGCCCGTTCCTTATTCGTAGGAGCGGGAGCAAGTGGTCAACGATTGCGCCGAGCAGCCGCCGGTGAAGGACGGCCCGGCCGACGGGTACGTCCGGGTCCGGCTCGACCTCGCCTACCAGGGCGCCGAGTTCTCCGGCTGGGCCCGGCAGAAGGGCGGCCGCCGGACGGTCCAGGAGGAGATCGAGAGCGCGCTGCAGGTCGTCACCCGCAGCCAGGAGCTCTTCCCGCTGACCGTGGCCGGCCGCACCGACGCCGGTGTCCACGCCCGCGGCCAGGTCGCCCATGTCGACCTGCCGGCCGAGCTGTGGGAGGCGCACCGGGAGAAGCTGCTCCGCCGGCTGGCCGGACGGCTGCCCGGGGACGTCCGGATCTACCGGGTCGGCGAGGCGCCGGCCGGGTTCGACGCCCGCTTCTCGGCGATCTGGCGCCGGTACGCGTACCGGGTCGCCGACCACCCCGGCGGGGTCGACCCGCTGCTGCGCGGGCACGTGCTCTGGCACGACCGGCCGCTCGACGTGGACCGGATGAACGAGGCCGCGAAGCTGCTGCTCGGCGAGCACGACTTCGCCGCGTACTGCAAGAAGCGCGAGGGCGCCACCACCATCCGCACCCTGCTGGAGCTGCACTGGGAGCGGGTCCCGGTGGACGCCTACGCGAGCCAGGAGGGCGCCCTGGCGGTGGCCACCGTCCGGGCCGACGCCTTCTGCCACAACATGGTCCGGGCGCTGGTCGGCGCGATGCTGCTGGTCGGCGACGGGCACCGGCCGGTGGAGTTCCCCGGCGAGGTGCTGGCCGGCGGGGTCCGCAACTCGGCCGTCAACGTGATCCGACCGTACGGGCTCACCCTGGAAGAGGTCGGCTACCCGCCGGACGACCAGCTGGCCGAGCGGAACCGGCAGGCCAGGCGGATGCGCACGCTCCCCGGACAGCCAGCCGCCCTGTAATCCGTTTTGGCCCGGGGCGTCCGCTTGGGACAATCCCTTCCATGGGACACGTCGAGATTTCGCACCTGGAGTACTACCTGCCGGACGGGCGGGTGCTGTTCGACGACGCGTCCTTCCGGGTCGGCGAGGGCGCCGCGGTCGCCCTGGTCGGCGCCAACGGGGCCGGCAAGACCACCCTGCTGCGCATGATCGCGGGGGACATCCAGCCGCACGGCGGCACGGTGACGATCAGCGGCGGGCTCGGCGTGATGCGCCAGTTCGTCGGCACCACCGGCCGCGAGGACCAGAGCGCCACCCCGGGCGCCCTGCCCGCCGACGCCTCGGTGCGCGACCTGCTGGTCTCGGTCGCCCCGGAGCGGATCGCCAAGGCCGCCCGGACGGTGGACGCCGCCGAGCTGGCGATGATCGCCCAGGACGACGAGAAGACGCAGATGGCCTACGCCCAGGCGCTCTCCGACTGGGCGGACGTCGGCGGCTACGACTACGAGACCGACTGGGACGTCTGCACCATGGCGGCCCTCGGGATGCCCTTCGACAAGGCCCAGTGGCGCGGCCTGAACACCCTCTCCGGCGGCGAGCAGAAGCGCCTCGTCCTGGAGACGCTGCTGCGCGGCCCCGAAGAGGTGCTGCTGCTCGACGAGCCGGACAACTACCTGGACGTTCCGGGCAAGCGCTGGCTGGAGGAGGCCATCAAGGCGACCTCCAAGACCGTGTTGTACATCTCACACGACCGCGAGCTGCTCTCCCGCACCGCCGAGAAGATCATCAGTGTGGAGTCCGGTGCCGCTGGCAGCAGCGTCTGGGTGCACGGTGGCGGCTTCGACTCCTTCCACGAGGCCCGCAAGGACCGGTTCGCGCGCTTCGAGGAGCTGGGGCGGCGCTGGGACGAGGAGCACGCCAAGCTCAAGAAGCTCGTGGTGACCCTGCGCCAGGCCGCCTCGGTCAGCCACGCCCTCGCCACCCGCTACGCGGCCGCGCAGACCCGGCTGAAGAAGTTCGAGGAGGCCGGCCGGCCGGAGGAGCCCCCGCGCGAGCAGAACATCACCATGCGGCTCAAGGGCGGGCGCACCGGTGTGCGCGCCTTCACCATGGAGCGGCTGGAGCTCACCGGGCTGATGCAGCCCTTCGACCTGGAGGTCTTCTACGGCGAGCGGATCGGGGTGCTGGGCGCCAACGGCGCCGGCAAGTCGCACCTGCTGCGGCTGCTCGCGGGCGACGACAGCGTGGCCCACACCGGCGACTGGAAGCTCGGCGCCCGGGTCGTCCCCGGTCACTTCCGGCAGACCCACGCCCACCCGGAGCTGTTCGGGCGCACCGTCCGCTCGATCATCGAGGAGGAGCACGCGCTCAGCCGCGGCGCCGCGATGGGCGCGCTGCGCCGGTACGAGCTGGACCGGCAGGAGGAGCAGAAGTTCGAGTCGCTGTCCGGCGGACAGCAGGCCCGGCTGATGATCCTCAAGCTCGAACTCGACGGTGTGACGGCCCTGTTGCTCGACGAGCCGACCGACAACCTGGACCTGGAGAGCGCCGAGGCGCTGCAGGCCGGGCTGGAGGCCTTCGAGGGCACCGTCCTGTGCGTCACCCACGACCGCTGGTTCGCGAAGACCTTCGACCGCTTCCTGGTGTTCGGGGCGGACGGGCGGGTCTTCGAATCGGCCGAGCCGGTCTGGGACGTCACCCGGGTCGAGCGCGAACGCTGAGTGACCGCGGGGTGGGCGGCCGGCGATTTTGACCGCTTCCCGCCCGCCCGGTAACCTGGACGCTTGATGTGCGTATTGGCTCGCTCTATCTCACGTGAGAGGTCGGTACGCCGGAGACATCAGGTCGACGACCAGCGGTCCCCCCTTGAATTGCGTCCAAGGTTGGCCAGGCTGCTCATCCGTCCGGGTGCTCCTGTCAGGACTCACTCACTGAAAAGCGAAGGCTACGACCGTGCGTACGTACAGCCCCAAGCCCGGCGACGTCCAGCGTCAGTGGCACGTCATCGACGCGACCGACGTCGTGCTCGGCCGCCTGGCCTCCCAGGCCGCCAACCTCCTCCGGGGCAAGCACAAGGCGATCTACGCGCCGCACGTTGACACTGGTGACTTCGTCATCATCATCAACGCCGACAAGGTGCACCTGTCCGGTAACAAGAAGACCCAGAAGCTGGCCTACCGCCACTCGGGCTTCCCGGGCGGTCTGCGCTCGGTGCGCTACGACGACCTGCTGGCGAACAACCCGGAGAAGGCCGTCGAGAAGGCCATCAAGGGCATGATCCCCAAGAACAGCCTGGGCCGCCAGATGCTCTCGAAGCTGAAGGTCTACTCGGGCGACCAGCACCCCCACGCTGCCCAGCAGCCGGTGCCGTTCGAGATCACCCAGGTCGCGCAGTAATTCGGCCACCAAGCCCCCCAACACTGAAAAGAGCTGAGGAACATCGTGGCCGAGACCACTGAAACCCTTGAGGTCGACTTCGACGAGGCCGCTGAGGCCGTCGAGGGCGAGTACACCTCCGAGGAGAGCTACACCTCCGAGTCCCTGGCCGGCCGCTTCGGCGAGGCCACCCCGGGCGCCGGCCTCGGCCGTCGCAAGGAGGCGATCGCCCGCGTGCGCATCGTCCCCGGCACCGGCCAGTGGAAGATCAACGGTCGCACCCTCGAGGGTTACTTCCCGAACAAGGTGCACCAGCAGACCGTGAACGAGCCCTTCAAGCTCCTCGAGCTGGACGGCCGTTACGACGTCGTCGCCCGCATCAGCGGTGGCGGCGTCTCCGGCCAGGCCTACGCGCTGCGCCTCGGCGTGGCCCGTGCCCTGAACGAGGCCGACGTGGACAACAACCGCGGCGCCCTCAAGAAGGCCGGCTTCCTGACCCGTGACGCCCGCGCCGTCGAGCGCAAGAAGGCCGGTCTGAAGAAGGCCCGCAAGGCGCCGCAGTACAGCAAGCGCTAATCGCGTCCCCGGGGGTGCGGTCCGCCCTGGCGGCGCACCCCCTGGTTGCGCAAACCGTCGCCCCGGAGTACCTCGTGTACTCCGGGGCGACGTGTTCCCCGGCTAACGTGCGGCGGCCGGGATCATCGGTGGGTTCCGAGCATGGTGATGGAGGACGGGACAGTGGGACGACTCTTCGGTACGGACGGCGTACGCGGCGTGGCCAACGAGGGCCTGACGGCGGAACTGGCGCTCGGCCTGTCGGTCGCGGCCTCCCACGTGCTCGGCGAGGCCGGCGCCTTCGACGGGCACCGGCCGGTCGCGGTGGTCGGCCGTGACCCCCGCGCCTCGGGCGAGTTCCTGGAGGCCGCGGTCATCGCCGGCCTGGCGAGTTCCGGCGTCGACGTGCTCCGGGTCGGCGTGCTGCCCACCCCCGCCGTGGCCTACCTCACCGGCGCCCTCGGCGCCGACTTCGGCGTGATGCTGTCCGCCAGCCACAACGCCATGCCGGACAACGGCATCAAGTTCCTCGCCCGCGGCGGCCACAAGCTGGACGACCGGATCGAGGACGCGATCGAGTCCCACTACCGCAAGCACACGGTCGACGGCGAGGACTGGAACCGCCCGACCGGCGCGGCCGTCGGGCGGGTCCGCGAGTACACCGAGGGCTTCGACAAGTACGTCGCCCACCTGATCGGCGTGCTGCCCAACCGCCTGGACGGGATCAAGGTCGTCATCGACGGCGCCCACGGCGCGGCCGCGTACGTCGCCCCCGAGGCCTTCGCCCGGGCCGGCGCCGAGGTCGTCCACACCCTGGGCGCCGAGCCCACCGGCCTCAACATCAACGACGGCGTCGGCTCCACCCACCTGGACCGGCTGCGGGTCGCGATGAAGGAGTACCAGGCCGACCTCGGCATCGCCCTGGACGGCGACGCCGACCGCTGCCTGGCCGCCGACGCGGAGGGCAACGAGGTGGACGGCGACCAGATCATCGCCATCCTCGCCGTCGCCATGAAGGAGGCCGGCACCCTGCGCCGCAACACCGCGGTCGCCACCGTGATGTCCAACCTCGGCTTCAAGCTGGCGATGGAGCGCGAGGGCATCGACCTGGTGGAGACCGCCGTCGGCGACCGCTACGTGCTGGAGGCGATGAAGGAGCACGGCTTCGCGCTGGGCGGCGAGCAGTCCGGCCACGTCATCCTGCTGGACCACGCCACCACCGGCGACGGCACCCTGACCGGCCTGATGCTGGGCGCCCGACTGGCCGCCACCAAGCAGCCGCTGGCCGACCTGGCCGCCGTGATGACCCGGCTGCCGCAGGTGCTGATCAACGTCAAGGGCGTCGACAAGAGCCGGGTGCGGACCAGCACCGAGCTGGCCGCCGCCGTCGCCGCGGCCGAGACCGAGCTGGGCGCCACCGGCCGGGTGCTGCTGCGCCCCTCCGGCACCGAGCCGCTGGTCCGGGTCATGGTCGAGGCCGCCGACCCGGCGCAGGCCGAGGCGGTCGGGCAGCGCCTGGCCGAGGCAGTGCGCACCCACCTGGGCTGAGGCCCCCGTACGGCGAAGGCCCCCACCGGTCGGCTTCGGTTCGAAGCCGGCCGGTGGGGGCCGTCCGTGTTGCCCGTCCGTGGGGTTTCGAGGGGGTCTCAGAGCTTGCGCAGCAGCGCCCGGCGGACCTTGTGGTCCGAGCCCTTCTGCAGGACCAGGGTGGCCCGGCCGCGGGTGGGCAGCACGTTCTCCACCAGGTTGGGCTTGTTGATGGTGCGCCAGACCTGGCGGCCGTACTCCATCGCCTCCTCCTCCGGCACCTCGGTGAAGCGGGTGAAGTAGGAGTTCGGGTCCTGGAAGGCCGTCTGCCGCAGCTTGCGGAAGCGGTCCAGGTACCAGTGCTCGATGTCGTCGGTGCGGGCGTCGACGTAGATCGAGAAGTCGAAGTAGTCGGCCACCGCGAGGCGGGTGCGGCCGTCGGTGCCGGGCAGGGCCGGCTGGAGCACGTTCAGCCCCTCGACGATCAGGATGTCCGGGCGCTCCACCGTCAGCCGCTGGTCCGGCACGATGTCGTACACCAGGTGCGAGTACACCGGCGCGGTGACCCGGTCCTTGCCCGCCTTCACGTCCGCCACGAAGCGCATCAGCGCCCGGCGGTCGTACGACTCCGGGAAGCCCTTGCGGGCCATCAGGCCCCGGCGGCGCAGCTCGGCGTTGGGCAGCAGGAAGCCGTCGGTGGTGACCAGCTCGACCCGGGGGTGCTCGGGCCAGCGGGCCAGCAGGGCCTGGAGCAGGCGGGCGGTGGTGGACTTGCCGACGGCCACCGAGCCGGCCACGCCGATGATGAACGGCGTGCGGGTGCGCTCGGTGTCCGGGGTGTCCAGGAAGGTGCCCAGCGTGCCGCGCAGCTCGTGCGTGGCGTGGATGTACAGATTCAGCAGCCGGGACAGGGGCAGGTAGACGTCACGTACCTCGTCGAGGTCGAGAGCCGTGCCGAGACCGCGCAACTGCTCCACCTCCTCGGCGGTCAGCGGCAGTGGCGTACGCTCGCGCAGCGCGCTCCACTCGGCCCGGCTGAGGTCCACGTAGGGGGACGGGGACGGGCCGGGCGCGGCGGCGCCCCGCGTACACAGTTCGGTCAGCACATGCTCCATTGTGAGCCGTCACGGTGTTCACCGTGGCTGTGGTGTCGGTCACGCAGCGTTGGCGAGGGGCGGGAAAACGGCCACAGAACCGCCCTTATGCTGGCACGCATGTGCGGAATTGTTGGATACGTGGGCGCGCAGTCCGCCCTCGACGTAGTAATCGCGGGCCTGCAGCGACTGGAGTACCGGGGCTATGACTCGGCCGGTGTCGCGGTGCAGGCGCAGGACTCCGAGGGGCAGTGGAGTCTCGTCACGGACAAGCGGGCGGGCAAGCTCGCCAACCTGGAGAAGTCGCTCGCCGAGTCCCCTCTGCCCGGCGGCACCACCGGCATCGGCCACACCCGCTGGGCCACCCACGGCGGCCCGACGGACGCCAACGCCCACCCCCACCTGGACGACGACCTCCGGGTGGCCGTCGTCCACAACGGCATCATCGAGAACTTCGCCCAGCTGCGCGCCGAGATCGCCGAGCGCGGCCACACCCTCCGGTCGGAGACCGACACCGAGGTCGTCGCCCACCTGCTCGGCGAGGCGTACCAGGGTGACCTGGCCGAGGCCATGCGCGTGGTCTGCGGCCGGTTGGACGGCGCCTTCACCCTCGTCGCCGTCCACGCGGACGCGCCCGACGTGGTGGTCGGCGCCCGCCGCAACTCGCCGCTGGTGGTGGGCCGCGGTGAGGGCGAGAACTTCCTCGCCTCGGATGTCGCCGCGTTCATCGCGCACACCCGCGAGGCGATCGAGCTGGGCCAGGACCAGGTCGTCGAGCTGCGCCGGGAGGGCGTGACCGTCACCAACTTCGACGGCACCCCGGCCGACGTGCGCGAGTACCACGTCGACTGGGACGCCTCCGCCGCCGAGAAGGGCGGCTACGACTACTTCATGCTCAAGGAGATCGCCGAGCAGCCGAAGGCCGTCGCCGACACCCTCCTCGGCCGGATCGGCACCGACGGCCGACTGACCCTCGACGAGCTGCGCATCTCCGACGCGGACCTGCGCTCGGTCGACAAGGTCGTCATCGTCGCCTGCGGCACCGCGTTCCACGCGGGCATGATCGCCAAGTACGCGATCGAGCACTGGACCCGCATCCCTTGCGAGGTCGAGGTCGCCTCGGAGTTCCGCTACCGCGACCCGATCATGGGCCCCGGCACGCTGGTCATCGCCATCTCGCAGTCCGGCGAGACCATGGACACCCTGATGGCGCTGCGGCACGCCCGCGAGCAGGGCGCCAAGGTGCTGGCGATCTGCAACACCAACGGCTCGACCATCCCGCGCGAGTCGGACGCGGTGCTGTACACCCACGCCGGGCCGGAGGTCGCCGTCGCGTCGACCAAGGCGTTCCTCACCCAGCTGGTCGCCTGCTACCTGGTCGCCCTCTACCTGGGCCAGGTGCGCGGCACCAAGTGGGGCGACGAGATCTTCACCATCATCCGCGAGCTCGGCGACGCGCCGAAGCAGGTCGAGCAGGTGCTGGAGACCATGGAGCCGGTGCGCGAGCTGGCCCGCTCGCTGGCCGACGCCCGCTCGGTGCTGTTCCTCGGCCGCCACGTCGGCTTCCCGGTGGCCCTGGAAGGCGCGCTCAAGCTCAAGGAGCTCGCCTACATGCACGCCGAGGGCTTCGCGGCGGGCGAGCTCAAGCACGGCCCGATCGCGCTGATCGAGGAGGGGCTGCCGGTCGTGGTGGTCGTGCCCTCGCCGCGCGGGCGGTCGATCCTGCACGACAAGATCGTCTCCAACATCCAGGAGATCCGTGCGCGCGGCGCCCGCACCATCGTGATCGCCGAGGAGGGCGACGAGGCCGTCGTGCCGTACGCGGACCACCTGATCCGCATCCCGGTCACCCCGACCCTGCTCCAGCCGCTGGTCTCCACCGTCCCGCTCCAGGTCTTCGCCTGCGAGCTGGCCACGGCCAAGGGCCACGAGGTCGACCAGCCGCGCAACCTGGCGAAGTCGGTCACCGTCGAGTAGCCGCCCGGCTCTTCGTGGCGCCCCTGCGGTGGCTGTGCCCTACCGCAGGGGCGCCGTGTCGAGCGTGAAGGAGAACGGGGCGGGCAGGTCGATCGGCTTGCCGAAGTCGGTCTGGGAGAGTGCCCTGTAGTCGCCGTTCTCGGGCTCGGTGAACAGGGTGACCTTGCCTGCGGTGCGGTCGATCAGCAGGTAGCAGGGGATGCCCGCGGCGGCGTAGCCCCGGCGCTTCGGCTCGCGATCCTTTTGCGGGTTGGTCGAGGTGATCTCGAACACGAGCAGGACTCCTTCTGCCGGCGCCCAGGAGTCCAAGTGATCGAAGTGGTCCTCCGGGACCACCGTGCCGTCGGGGATGAAGCGGCCTCCGGGAGTGATGAGGCCCTTGTTACCCGCGATGTCCAGTTCGATCGCGGCGTTCCGGAAGAACTGCTTGGCGACCTTCGAGAACGCGCCCTCGTGCGGCCCGTCCGGCGGTGGCGTCACAGTGATCTCCCCTTCGATGAGCTCGGCCTTGAATCCGGGCGGAGTGTCCAGCTCCAGAAACGCCTGGAGAAGCCCGTCCTGGTCCAGCGGACGCTCGACTGCTGGCATGGCGGCCATGGCCCTTCTCCCTCCTGTGTGGGTCCGTGCCGAGCCACAAGGTAGGCGTACGGACCGACATCGGTGGGGCATCGACGTGGGTGTCACTCGAAAGTGTGCCGCAGGCCCGGCTGCGGTGGGGTGGTGGCGCGGGCTAGCGTCGGCGGTAGCCGACCGCTGAAGGAGTTCTCCCCATGCGTCATGCACACCCCGTGGACATCGTCCGGGCCGCGGAGGCCGAGCTGATGGCGCGGCTGCCGGAGGGCACGTTGATGCAGCGGGCGGCCGCCGGGCTGGCGGCGACCTGTGCGCGGCTGCTGATCCGGCGTCGGGGGCGGGTGTACGGCAGCCGGGTGACGGTGCTGGCGGGCAGCGGGGACAACGGGGGCGACGCGCTGTACGCCGGGGCGGCGCTGGCCCGGCGGGGGGCGCGGGTGACGGCGGTGCTGCTCGCGCCGGGCAAGGAACACCGGGGTGGGCTGGCCGCTCTGCGGGCGGCCGGTGGGCGGGTGACGGCGGAGCAGGAAGTCGGCCTGGCCGACTTCTCGCGTGCGGACCTGGTGCTGGACGGCATCGTCGGCATCGGCGGCCGGGGCGGGCTGCGCCCCGAGGCCGTCCCGTACGCCCGGGCCGGGCGCCGCGGGCTGGTGGTGGCGGTGGACCTGCCCAGCGGGGTGGCGGCGGACAGCGGTGAGGTGCCCGGCGAGGTACTGCGCGCGGACGTCACGGTCTGCTTCGGCACGTACAAGCCCGGGCTGCTGATCGACCCGGGGGCCTCCTGCGCGGGCGCCGTACAGCTGGTGGACATCGGGCTGGCGCCGCCGGAGCCGGAGGTGACGGCCCTGCAGCACGCGGACGTGGCGGCGCTGCTGCCGCTGCCGGGCGCGGAGAGCGACAAGTACCGGCGCGGCGTGGTCGGGGTGGCGGCCGGTTCGGCCACCTACCCGGGGGCGGCACTGCTGGCGGTCGCCGGGGCGCTGCGGGGCGGCGCGGGCGCCGTCCGGTACGTCGGCACGGCGGCCGAGGAGGTGGTGCGGCGCTTCCCGGAGGCGCTGGTCACCGAGGGCGGCCCGGCCGGGGCCGGCCGGGTGCAGGCCTGGGTGGTCGGGCCGGGCGGCGGTGAGGGGGCGCGGCAGGCGCTGGCCGAGGCGCTGGCGAGCGACGTCCCGGTGCTGGTGGACGCGGACGGGCTGACCGAGCTGGGCCGGCTCGGGCCGGACGCGCTGGCCGGCCGGACGGCGCCCACCCTGCTCACCCCGCACACCGGCGAGGCCGCCCGGCTGCTGGCCGGCGCCGACGGCACCGCGCCGCCCGCCGCCGACGAGCTGGCCGCCGCCCGGCTGGCCACCGCGCGCCGGCTGGCGGCCGCCTACCGGGCCACCGTGCTGCTGAAGGGCTCCACCACCGTGGTCGCCGACCCGGGCGGGGCCGTCCGGGTGAACCCCACCGGCACCTCCTGGCTCGCCACGGCGGGCAGCGGGGACGTGCTGGCCGGTCTGGCCGGTTCGCTGCTGGCCGCCGGCCTGTCCCCGCTGGACGCCGCCTCGGTGGCCGCCTATCTGCACGGCCTGGCGGGCCGGGAGGCGGCCGGTGACCCGGGCGCACCGGTGACGGCGCTGGCGGTGGCCGAGGCGCTGCCGGCGGTCTGGCGGGCGGTCCGGGAGCCGTAGCCGGCGCCGGCCGACGGGCCTCCCGCCCGGCCCCGGGGCGGAACCGAAACGTCCGTTCACCGCGTCCTCCGCTGGGCGGACGGGCCGTTTGCCGCAGGTCGGCGGGGTGCGGGAGGCCGCGGTGCCGACCACCGCGCCGATGGGCCGTTCGGCGAGGACTCCGGGACGTCTGGGAGACTGACCCTGATGACAACTGCGAACACGACCGGCACAGCCACCCTCACCGACGGCGTACGGGCCGAGGCGACCATCGATCTCGCCGCCCTGCGCGGCAACCTCGCGGCCCTGCGGGAGCGCGTCGGGAGTTCGGCGGTGATGCTCGCGGTCAAGGCGGACGCCTATGGCCACGGCGCGGTCGAGTGCGCCCGTGAGGCGGTCGCGAACGGGGTCGGCTGGCTCGGCTGCGCGACGCCCGACGAGGCGTTGGCGCTGCGGGCCGCGGGCATCCGCCCGGAGCAGGCCCGCATCCTGTGCTGGCTGTGGACGCCCGGCGGGCCGTGGCGCGAGGCGCTGCGCGCGGACCTGGACATCTCGGTCAGCGGCCGGTGGGCGCTGGAGGAGCTGCTGACGGCCGTTCGGGAGACCGGCATCCCGGCGCGGGTGCACCTGAAGGCCGACACCGGCCTCGGCCGCAACGGCTGCCAGCCGCACGACTGGCCGCAGCTGGTGGCCGAGGTGCGGCGCGCCGAGGCCGAGGGGCTGCTGCGGGTCGTCGGCGTCTGGTCGCACTTCGCCGCCGCCGACGAGCCCGGCCACCCGTCGATCCAGGCCCAGTTGGACTCCTACCGCGCCGCGCTGGCGCACGCCGAGGCCGCCGGGCTGCGCCCCGAGGTGCGGCACCTCGCGAACTCCCCGGCCACCCTGCTGCTGCCGGAGGCGCACTTCGACCTGGTCCGCACCGGCCTCGCCGCGTACGGGCTGTCGCCGGTGCCCGAGGTGGGTTCGCCGGCCGACTTCGGGCTGCGCCCGGTGATGTCGCTGTCGGCCCGGCTGGCGCTGGTCAAGCACGTCCCCGGCGGGCACGGGGTCAGCTACGGCCACCACTACGTGACGCCCGGCCCGACGACGCTGGGCCTGGTCCCGGTCGGCTACGGCGACGGCGTGCCGCGCCACGCCAGCGGCACCGGCCCGGTGCAGATCGGCGGCAAGTGGCGCACGGTGGCCGGCCGGGTGGCGATGGACCAGTTCGTGGTGGACCTGGGCGGCGACACCCCCGAGGCCGGCGACCAGGTGCTGCTGTTCGGCACCGGCGAGAGCGGGGAGCCCACCGCCGAGGACTGGGCCCGCGCCTGCGGCACCATCTCGTACGAGATCATCACCCGGATCGGCGCCCGGGTGCCCCGCCGCTACCTGGGCGGCAGCCACGAGGGGGGCCGCGCGGCATGACCGACACGCCGACCGACGGCAACCCGGTCGCGGCGGTGGCCAAGGCGGCCGGCGCGGCCTCCGGGGTGAGCCGGGCCGGCGTGATCGGGATCTCGGTCGGCGTGCTGGCGGCCGGCGCGGCCGCGGGCGTCGCGATCGAACGGCTGACGGTCGGCCGGGCGATGCGCCGCCGGGCCCGGGCCGAGCTGGAGGCGACCGCCCCGTACGGCTCGCTGCGCGGGCGCCCGCTGACGGTGGCCGCGCCGGACGGCACCGGGCTGTACGTCGAGCTGGACGGCACCGGCTGGGACGAGCCGGAGGGCGGCGGCACCGGGCCCGAGCACTCCGGGTCCGAGCGCTCCGGGGGCCAACGCTCCGGGGGCGAGCGGGCGAGTGACAGCGCTGAACCGCTGACCGTGGTGTTCAGCCACGGCTACTGCCTCAACCAGGACAGCTGGCACTTCCAGCGGGCGGCGTTGCGCGAGGGCATGCGGCTGGTCTTCTGGGACCAGCGCAGCCACGGCCGCTCCGAGCGCTCCCGTACCTACCTGGCGGGCGAGCCGGCCGGCATCGACCAGCTGGGCGGCGACCTCAAGGCGGTGATCGACGCCGTCGCGCCGACCGGGCCGCTGGTGCTGGTGGGTCACTCGATGGGCGGCATGACGGTGATGGCGCTGGCCGACCAGCACCCGGAGCTGTTCCGGGAGCGGGTCGCCGGGGTCGCGCTGGTCGGCACCCTGGCGGGGGACTGGAACGAGGTGAGCCTCGGTCTGCCGAAGGCCGGGGCCAAGCTGTTCAAGAAGGTCGCGCCGGGCGTGGTGAGGCTGCTCGGCCGTCAGGTCGAGCTGGTGGAGGCGAGCCGGCGGATCGGCTCGGAGGTCGCCGCCGTCTTCTACCGGAGGTTCTCCTTCGGGAGCCGGGACGTCGACCCCGGCGTGGTGCGCTTCGCCGAACAGCTGCTGGACGCCACCTCGATCGACGTGGTCGCCGAGTTCTACCCGGTGTTCGGCGCGCACGAGAAGTACGAGGCGCTGGCCGCCCTGCGCGGCCTGCCGGCCCTGGTGCTGGCCGGGACGAAGGACCTGCTGACGCCGTCCGCGCACAGCGAGGCGATGGCGGAGCGGCTGCCGGGCGCCGAGCTGGTCCTGGCCGAGGGGGCGGGGCACCTGGTGCTGCTGGAGCGCCCGGAGCTGGTCGACCACGAGTTGGCGCTGCTGCTGCGCCGGGCGGTGGACTTCGCCGGCGCCGCGCCGCTGCCGACGGCCGTCCTGGAGCTGGCCGACGAGCCGGCGGAAGCGTCCGACGCCTCCGAGGAAGCGGCCGTCGACCCCGCCTGAGACCCCCTGAGCCCCGCCGAGCCGGACCGCGCGCCGCGGCCGGGCGCGGCGATGTGGCACGGTAGCGGTGGCGGCCGGTGGTCGGTGCGCCGCTACGGACCGAAGGGCAAGACACGCGCATGGGCTCGCACGCCACTCTGACCGTCCCCACTCCGGAGCGGATGGGCCGGCTCGGCCGGGAGCTGGCCGCGCTGCTGCGGCCGGGGGACCTGGTGCTGCTCTCCGGCGAGCTGGGGGCGGGGAAGACCACGCTGACCCGGGGCCTGGGGGAGGGGCTGCAGGTCCGCGGGGCGGTGACCTCGCCGACCTTCGTGATCGCCCGGGTGCACCCGTCGCTGGTCGGCGGCCCGGCCCTGGTGCACGTGGACGCGTACCGGCTGGGCGGGGACCTGGACGAGATGGAGGACCTCGACCTGGACGTCTCGCTGCCGGAGTCGGTGGTCGTGGTCGAGTGGGGCGAGGGCAAGGTCGAGCGACTGGCCGAGGACCGGCTGGAGGTGCGGATCGAGCGGGCGATCGGCGACACCGCCGGGGAGGACCACGACCCGCGCCGGGTGCTGCTGACCGGTATCGGGGGGCGCTGGGCGGGCGCGGAGCTGGCGGAGCTGGCGGAGCGGGCCTGAGCCGCGCCCCCGCACCGGTCGATCGGGTTCCACCGTTTTGCCGACAGGCTGTCGGGAAGGTGTTGCGGGCGGGGCGCCGGGCGTGGTGGGATGGGTGCTGCGGTTAGGTCTGCCTAACTAGGGAGGCGCCATGTCGAGCACCACCCCCGCCCCGGAGCGCGCCGTGCGCACCGCCGGGGCCGGAGAGTCCGCCCACCGCGCTCCGGGCGAGCCGATGCGGGCGCTGCTGGCCGCCTGCGCGGCCGCCGAGGCGGTGTCCACCCCGCCCGAGCCGCGGCCCCGGCAGGCCGAGGAGCCCGAGGCCGGGACGCCCCGGGCCGCGTAGCACCGTGCGGCCGGGTAGCGGCGTGCGCGTGGAACCGCGCGCAGAAATCCGTGCGTGAAACCGTGCGTGAACCGCGCGCGTGGCACCGCGTTCGCGGAGCGCCCGGCTCAGGGGACCACGACCACCTTGGTGCCGTTCGGCGCGAAGTCCCAGAGCAGCTGGCCCTCGGCGCGGCCACTGCGGATGCCGCCGGTCTTGGTCTTCGGGTCGGCGGTCGGGGTCGCGCCGTCCAGCGCCGCGCTGAAACCGAACACCACGCCGTTCTGCTGCGCGAAGCGCACCACGTGCTCGATCTGCCGACCGTCCGTCCCGGTGCCGCTGGGGTTGCGGCTGTACACCGAGTAGCTGCCCGGGGTGGGCTCGATCGAGCCCGGGGTGACCGCGAAGGCGGCCGCGACCTGCGGGTTCTTCTTCGGGTCGATCAGCCAGACGAAGTGGCTGCCGACCGAGTAGACCACCCGCGTGCCGCTGCCCGAGGTGGCCGGCAGCGGCGGGACGGTCGGGGTGGCCGAGGCGCTGGGCGTCGCGGAGGCGGCCGGGCCGGTGGACGTCGAGGCGACGGTCGGCCGGGCTCCGCCCGCGCGGTCCTGCGCACCGTTGGCCTGGAAGGCCAGCAGGCTCACCACCGCCAGGGCCCCCAGGGTCAACCCCGTGACCACCACTCCAGGACCCATCTTCGCCACGTGCCCGCTCCCGCCGCCGTCCGCTGTTCGTACGGCCCTAATCGTGCCAGGTCCCCCGGGCGGGTCGGCAGCGCCCAGTACGTGTGTTCCGGATGGGGACACCAGCTCGATCAGCCGGTCGGCCCAACGTCGGTCTAACCTTGACCCGTGCTGCTGCTCGCGTTCGACACCGCCACCCCCGCCGTCACCGCCGCCGTCCACGACGGCACGGCCGTCCTCGCCGAGACCCACCAGGTCGACGCCAGGCGCCACGGCGAACTGCTGCTGCCCGCGATCGACCAGGTCCTGCGGGCCGCCGGAGTGGACAAGAGCCACCTCACCGGCATCGCGGTCGGCGTCGGCCCCGGCCCGTACACCGGCCTGCGGGTCGGTCTGGTGACCGCCGCCGCGCTCGGCCACGCGCTGGGCCTGCCGGTGCACGGCGTCTGCACCCTGGACGCGATCGCCTTCCAGGCCCGGGCCGAGGGACTGGCCGGGCAGCCGTTCACGGTGGCCACCGACGCGCGCCGCAAGGAGGTCTACTGGGCCTCGTACGACGCCGACGGCAACCGCACCGAGGGCCCCGGCGTGGACCGCCCGGCCGAGCTGACGCCCGCGGCCCGCTCGGTGGGCGCCGGCGCGCTGCTCTACCCGGACGCCTTCCCGGGCGGCCACGGCCCCGAGCACGTCTCGGCCGGCGCCCTGGCCGGCTTCGCCGCGGCCGAGCTGGCCGCCGGGCGCGAGCTGCTCCCGAACGTGCCGCTGTACCTGCGCCGCCCGGACGCCCAGGTCCCGGCCGCCTACAAGACCGTCCTAGGGGGCAAGGCGGTGCTCCCGGCGTGAACCACGGCACCACCCTGCGCCCGATGCGCTGGTGGGACATCGAGCCGGTGATGGACCTGGAGTTCAGGCTGTTCCCCGAGGACGCCTGGTCCCCCGGGATGTTCTGGTCCGAGCTCGCCGAGGCCCACCCCGGCGGCACCCGCCACTACTCGGTCGCCACCACCACGGACGGCACGATCGTCGGCTACGCCGGTCTGATGACCGTCGCCGGCGAGGGCGACGTCCAGACCATCGCCGTCGACGACCGCCACCAGGGCGGCGGCCTCGGCACCGCCCTGCTCACCGACCTGATCCACGAGGCCGCCCGGCGCGGCTGCGCCGACCTGCTGCTGGAGGTGCGGGTGGACAACCAGCGCGCCCAGCGGCTGTACGAGCGCCACGGCTTCGAACCGGTGGGCATCCGGCGCGGCTACTACCAGCCCGCCAACATCGACGCGCTGGTGATGCGCCTCGAGCACCCCAGCACTGACCCGAAGGACCCTAAGGACACCCCCCATGGCTGACGAACCGCTCGTCCTCGGCATCGAGACCTCCTGCGACGAGACCGGCGTCGGCATCGTGCGCGGTACCACGCTGCTGGCCGACGCGGTCGCCTCCAGCGTCAACGACCACGCCCGCTTCGGCGGTGTCGTCCCGGAGATCGCCAGCCGCGCCCACCTGGAGGCGATGGTCCCGACCATCCAGCGCGCCCTGGACACCGCCGGGATCAAGGCCAGTGACCTGGACGGCATCGCCGTCACCGCCGGCCCCGGCCTGGCCGGCGCGCTGCTGGTCGGCGTCAGCGCGGCGAAGGCGTACGCCTGGGCGCTGGACAAGCCGTTGTACGGGGTCAACCACCTCGCCTCGCACATCTGCGTCGACCAGCTGGAGCACGGTCGGCTGCCCTCGCCGACGATGGCCCTGCTGGTCTCCGGCGGGCACTCCTCGCTGCTGCTCAGCGAGGACATCACCACGGACGTCCGCCCGCTCGGCGCGACCATCGACGACGCGGCCGGCGAGGCCTTCGACAAGGTCGCCCGGGTGCTCGGCCTGGGCTTCCCGGGCGGCCCGATCGTCGACCGGACGGCCCGCGAGGGCGACCGCAAGGCGATCAACTTCCCGCGCGGCCTGAGCGGCAGGAACGACCCCGAGTACGACTTCTCCTTCTCCGGTCTGAAGACCGCCGTCGCCCGCTGGGTGGAGGCCAAGCGCCGGGCCGGCGAGGAGGTGCCGATCGCCGACGTCGCGGCCTCCTTCCAGGAGGCGGTCACCGACGTGCTCACCCGCAAGGCCGTCAAGGCCTGCAAGGACAACGGCGTCGACCACCTGATGATCGGCGGCGGCGTCGCGGCCAACTCCCGGCTGCGCGAGATGGCCCAGCAGCGCTGCGACCGGGCCGGCATCCGGCTGCGGGTGCCCCGGCCGGGCCTGTGCACCGACAACGGCGCGATGGTGGCGGCGCTGGGCTCCGAGATGGTGTGGCGCGACCGCGCCCCCTCCGCCCTCGACCTGTCCGCCGACTCCTCGCTGCCGGTGACCGACGTCCACGTGCCGGCCGCGGTGATCGGGCACGGCGACGTCCACGGCCAGGCCTACGACGCCCTCGGTGGCGGCGCCGCGTGACCGTCGCCGCGATGTGGGAGGCCCGGGCGGCGGACGGCCGGGGGGCCGAACTCGCGGCCTGGGCACGGGAGTCCGCGCTGCCCGCGCTGCGCGGCGCGGCCGGGCTGGAGCGTCTCGAACTGCTCACCGCGCCCGGCACGGGGGCACCCCCGGCCGAAGGCGGGGGGAGGGTGCTGCTGATCGCCTGGTGGAGCGGCGAGCCCGTGCCGGTCGCCGACCCGCCGGCCGAGCTGCTCGGCCGCCCGGTGCACCGCTGGTCCTTCACCAGTGAGCACGTCGAGTAGGCCGTGGACGGGAACCGCCACCGCGGCCGCTACCGTGCATAGCTGAGAGAGAGCTGGACGGGACCGGGAGCGCGCTGCGGTGAACAGGGACGGGCTGAGCAGGACCAGGACGTACGCGGCGGGGGCGCTGGCCCTGCTGGCCTTCGCCACCGCGTGCGGCGACAACGGGGGCGGCGGCAGCGCCGCCCCGGCCGCGAGCACGGCCGCGCCGGCGGCGGCCAAGCCGACCGGCGGCGCGCCGAGCGCCGCGGCCACCACGCCCGGCGCGGCCCCGGCCCAGGGCGACGCCGCGGCCTGGGCGAAGTGGAACCTCAAGCCGCTGGCGCCGGCCCCCGCGCCGCCCGCCGACAAGCCCATCAAGCTCGAACGCACCGGCACCGTACCGGTGTTCAGCGATGTGAAGACCGCCGACAAGGTCGTCTTCATCACCATCGACGACGGCGCCGAGAAGGACCCGAAGTTCGTCGAGATGCTGACCGACCTCAAGGTGCCGATCTCGATGTTCCTGACCAAGGACATCGTCAAGAACGACTACGGCTACTTCAAGCCGCTCCAGGCACTGGGCAACCACATCCAGAACCACACCGTCACCCACCCGGTGATGAGCAAGCTCCCGGCGGACAAGCAGAAGTCCGAGATCTGCGAGGACCAGGCCGCGCTCACCCAGCAGTACGGCACCGCCCCGCTGCTGTTCCGCCCGCCGTTCGGCGACGGCGCCAACACCCCCACGCTCAACACGTCGGTGCAGCAGTGCGGTCCGCGGGCGATCGTGCTCTGGCGCGAGTCGATGCAGATCCACGACATGCAGTACCAGGCGGGGGACAAGAAGCTGAAGTCCGGCGACATCATCCTGGCGCACTTCCGCGGCCCCAAGGAGCTCAAGGGCGCCACGATGACCCAGATGTTCGCGGACCTGCTGGCCCGCATCCAGGAGCAGGGCTTCTCGGTGGCCCGGCTGGAGGACTACATCCAGGCGCCGGCCTCGTAGGTCAGACCGGCTGTCCCAGCATCATCAGCGGCCCGGCGTCGGTGCGGCTGAGGATCACCGTGACGGCGTTCGGCCCGGAGGGCTTGAGCTGGCGGCGCAGCTCCTCCGGGGTGATCGCCATCCCGCGCTTCTTGATCACCACCGTGCCGACCGCGCGCTCGCGCAGCAGCGCCTTCAGCCTCTTGACGTTGTACGGCAGCACGTCGGTGAGCTCGTAGGCGTGCGCGTACGGGGTGGCGACCAGCCGGTCCGAGGTCACGTAGGCGATCTTCGGGTCGATCAGCCGGCCGTCGACCTGCCCGGCCACCTCGGCCACCAGGTGCGCCCGGATCACCGCGCCGTCCGGCTCGTACAGGTACCGCCCGACCGGGCCGGCCGGCGGGTCGGGCAGGTCGCCGCCGGTCAGGGTGGCGCCGTGCGGCAGCAGGGTGGCGCGGTGCGGGCGGGTCGCCCCGGTGCCGAACCAGAGCACCGCCTCCTTGACGTCCCCGTGGTCGGAGACCCACTCGGCCTCGGCGTCCGCCGGGACGGCCTCGTGCGGGATGCCCGGGGCGACCTTCAGGGCGCCGATCGGGGTCCGCCGGCCGGCCTCGATCGCCCAGGACAGCGGCGGGGCGTACGCCTTCGGGTCGAACACCCGGCCGCGCGAGGTGCGCCGGGCCGGGTCGGTGAACACCGCGTCGTAGCCGGTGACGTCCACCTCGGCGACGTCCGCGCAGCGCACCTCGACCAGCTCGGACAGGCCCAGCGCGGCGGCGTTGGCCGCGGTGGCGGCGCAGGCCGCCGGGTCCCTGTCGACGGCCAGCACGTGGATCCCGGCCCGGGCCAGCGCCAGCACGTCCCCGCCGATGCCGCAGCACAGGTCCGCGAGGCGCCGTACGCCCAACTCGGCGAAGCGGCGGGCCCGCCACTCGGCCACGCTGCGCCGGGTGGACTGCTCGACCCCGTTGGGCGTGAAGTACATCAGGTCGGCGTCCGCCCCGAACTTCGCCCGGGCCCGCTGCCGCAGCCGCGCCTGCCCGAACGCCGCCGACACCAGCTCCGCCGGGTGCTCCCGCCGCAGCCTGGTGGCCAGCGCCAGCTCCTCCTCGGGGGCGAACTCGCGCAGCTCGGCGAGCAGGGCCTGACCCTCGGGGGTCAGCAGGGGCTGGAGGTTCTCGGTGTCCACGGGGTCATTCTGACCGGTCAGCGGCGGTGCGGGCGTTCCGTTCAGCGCCAGAGGACGCCCGAGGAGAGGGTCGCGGGCAGCAGGAACGGCGAGAGCGCGGCGACGACCGGGAGGAGCTGGTAGCCGGACCGCCGGGTGCGGACGGCCACCAGCACGCCGGCCACCAGGGCGGCGATCGGGGCGGCCGTCATCCCGACGCCCAGGAAGGCCCAGCCGTGCCCGTCCCCGTCGTCCCCGGCGCCGGGGCCGTTGCCGAGGCCGGCGATGAAGGAGAAGACGACGAACGGGAGCACGACCCCGATCAGGGGCAGTGCCAGCAGGGCGAGGGACACGTCCTTGAGCGGGGCCGGGCGGACGTGCGTCGGGAGCGAGGTCATGGCAGGAGTCTGGCCGCCCGGCCGGGGATCGCACATGAGTACGGCTACTCATCCGTAGCCTGGGCTCCTGGGGCGCGCCGTTGGCACTCTGGTTGACTGAGTGCTAACGGCAGCCTATGGTCGTCCTTGGCACTCCCCCCGTGGGGAGTGCTAATGCGAAGACGTGTGTCTGACCCCCGCGACGGCAGGCACGCAGGTTCGCCCCTACCCGTTAGAAAACCCCGTAATCTCCGAAGGGGAGCTCGGACGTGACCACCAGCAGCAAGGTTGCCATCAAGCCGCTCGAGGACCGCATTGTGGTCCAGCCGCTCGACGCCGAGACCACCACGGCCTCCGGCCTGGTTATCCCGGACACCGCCAAGGAGAAGCCCCAGGAGGGCGTCGTCCTGGCTGTCGGCCCGGGCCGCTTCGAGGACGGCCAGCGTCTGCCGCTCGACGTCGCCGTCGGTGACATCGTCCTGTACTCGAAGTACGGCGGCACCGAGGTGAAGTACCAGGGCGAGGAGTACCTCGTCCTCTCGGCGCGCGACGTTCTCGCCATCATCGAGAAGTAAACGCAGCACCGAGAAGCAAGTCGTTCCGACCCGCCCCGGATCCGTGTCCCAAGTGACAGGGGCCCGGGGCGTGGTTGTTGGTTCACGTAGTTCGGCGGCCGGCCGGCCGCAGCCCCGAGGGAATAGGGAACATGGCGAAGATCCTGCAGTTCGACGAGGACGCCCGCCGCTCGCTGGAGCGCGGTGTCAACAAGCTGGCCGACACCGTCAAGGTGACCATCGGCCCCAAGGGCCGCAACGTCGTCATCGACAAGAAGTTCGGCGCCCCGACCATCACCAACGACGGTGTCACCATCGCCCGTGAGGTCGAGCTGGACGACCCGTACGAGAACCTTGGCGCGCAGCTCGTCAAGGAGGTCGCCACCAAGACCAACGACGTCGCGGGTGACGGCACCACCACCGCCACCGTGCTGGCCCAGGCCCTGGTCAACGAGGGTCTGCGCAACGTCGCCGCCGGTGCCGGCCCGGCCGCCCTGAAGAAGGGCATCGACAAGGCCGTCGCCGCCGTCTCCGAGCACCTGCTGTCCGTCGCCCGCGAGATCGAGGGCAAGGACGACGTCGCCGCCGTCGCGTCCCTCTCCGCGCAGGACACCCAGGTCGGCGAGCTGATCGCCGAGGCGATCGACAAGGTCGGCAAGGACGGTGTCATCACCGTCGAGGAGTCGAACACCTTCGGCGTGGAGCTGGACTTCACCGAGGGCATGCAGTTCGACAAGGGCTACCTGTCGCCGTACTTCGTCACCGACGCGGAGCGTCAGGAGGCGGTCCTCGAGGACCCGTACATCCTGATCAACCAGGGCAAGATCTCCTCCATCCAGGAGCTGCTGCCGCTGCTGGAGAAGATCCTGCAGTCCGGCGCCTCCAAGCCGCTGCTGATCATCGCCGAGGACGTCGACGGCGAGGCCCTGTCGACCCTGGTCGTGAACAAGATCCGCGGCACCTTCAACGCCGTCGCCGTCAAGGCCCCGGGCTTCGGCGACCGCCGCAAGGCGATCCTCGGCGACCTGGCCGTCCTCACCGGCGGCACGGTCATCTCCGAGGAGGTCGGCCTCAAGCTCGACCAGGCCGGTCTGGACGTGCTGGGCACCGCCCGCCGCGTGACCATCACCAAGGACGAGACCACCATCGTCGACGGTGCCGGTGACTCCGAGGCCGTGGCCGGCCGCGTCGCCCAGATCAAGGGCGAGATCGCCGCGACCGACTCCGACTGGGACCGCGAGAAGCTGCAGGAGCGCCTGGCCAAGCTGGCCGGCGGCGTCTGCGTCATCAAGGTCGGCGCCGCCACCGAGGTGGAGCTGAAGGAGCGCAAGCACCGCCTGGAGGACGCCATCTCGGCGACCCGTGCCGCGGTCGAGGAAGGCATCGTCGCCGGCGGTGGCGCCTCCCTGGTGCACGCCGCCAAGGTGCTGGACGGCGGCCTCGGCCTGTCGGGTGACGAGGCCACCGGTGTCGCCGTGGTCCGCAAGGCGCTGCACGAGCCGCTGCGCTGGATCGCCCAGAACGCCGGCCTGGAGGGCTACGTCATCACCCACAAGGTCGCCGAGCTGGAGGCGGGCTTCGGCTACAACGCCGCCACCGGCGAGTACGGCGACCTGCTGAAGGCCGGCGTCATCGACCCGGTCAAGGTCACCCGTTCCGCCCTGGAGAACGCCGCCTCGATCGCCTCCCTGCTGCTCACCACCGAGACCCTCGTGGTGGAGAAGAAGGAGGAGGAGCCGGAGGCCGGCCACTCGCACGGCGGCCACGGCCACTCGCACTGACGCCCCGGCGCGACAGCCACAGCGTCTGACCGGAGGCCCGGTCCGTACCCCGCACGGGGTGGCGGGCCGGGCCTCCGGCTGTTATTCGCCCGCTCGCCTCCGGGTCGCTCGGGTCCGGTGCCGACGGTCGGCGGGCGCTGCGCCACCTCCTTCGTCGGCGGCTGGGCCCTTCTCGCTTTC